>JANMTV010000179.1:0-63536 GCA_031390905.1 Ilumatobacteraceae bacterium
ACCAACGACCACGAGCACAACATCGACCAGCGCGCCAACAACAACGACAAGCACGACCACTACGACCCTCGTTGCTGAAGTATCCCTCGCAGAAGCAATCCAACGCGACGCGAGTGCTGCCGAGGTGGCCCTTCTTGAGGCGATTGCAGAGCCGGCGTCCAGTCGAGCGCGTGAACTCGCGGCCATCTACTTTTCTGGCAGGTCACTGGAAAGGGTAACTTCGTTGCTCGATCAACTCGTGACGAACGGGTTGGTCGGACAGGCAAATCCCGACGTGCGTTCAGTAATTGTCGTGCTATCCGAACCCATCCTGGTCGATGGTGTCGGCGGAACACGCGCCGAGGCCGACACGTGCCGAGTCGATGCTGCGATGATCGTCGATCCGCAAGCAACGCTGAACGGTCAACCAGCGATTGTCAACGATGACATCATAAGGACGCTTGCCCGCACCCGCTTCGTATTAACCAACGGCGTATGGCAGCTTGACGGCGGAGATGTGACGGACGAATCGAGAGGGGCTACGACATGCGAACTCTGAAGTTCTCGGTCGCCATCGCGATGTCGATCTCGTTCAGTGCGGTCAATCCGGTGCGAGCGGCAATCGCGGCATCAACCTCCGTTACGGGTGATTCGGATTCTGGTTCGGGGACGGTGACTGTGGTGGCTTCTTCGGTGCCGGTGGTGTATTCGGGTGGGGGTGGGTCTCGGTGTGGTTGGACGTGGTTGACGGTCGGGGATTTGATCGGGTGGGGTGGTCAGCCTCCTGTGGACGGCGATTCACAACCCCCCGATTTGGGTGCCAAAGCGGTCAAGATCATCAACGGTGTCGAGCATCGTCTGTATGTCGTGTCGTGTCCTGATCAGACGACGTTTCGGTATGTGCCTGCCGGGGTTCAGGCCGCTGATCTGATCGGGGCGGTTCGTGATCGGGCGGACGAGTTGATCGAGGTCCCGGTACCTGATGTGAACCCGAGTGCTGCGGTTGGCGGGATCGTGAATCTTGGGTTGTGGTTGGCGGTCACGCCGGTGACGATCGATCCGATCACGGCTGAGGCCGGTCCGGCGTGGATCACGGTCACCCCGCAGCATGTCTCGACGTCGTTTGATTTCGGCAATGGTGATGCGGTCACGTGTGTGGGTGCGGGTACACCGATTGTTGATCTGAGCACAGTCGAGCAGGGTCCGTGTGGGTACACGTATCTGCGGCGTTCGGCTGATGACGATCCGTATCAGTTGTCGATCACCTCGACGTGGCAGTTGGCGTACACCTCGTCTGGTGGCGCTGGCGTGTTGGCACCGTTGTTACGCACACTGACCATCGACTATGACGTCGACGAAATCCAAACGGTCGGCACCAGCGGCTGACCGGTCAGATCACCCCGCTCGCACTTCACAAGTGCGACCCCAGAAATCCGAAGAGACCCCGGGTTCGAGCTAGGCGAGCAACTCGATTAGGGCTACTAGGTAGGGGGTCGGGTCTTCTCCTACCGCTTCGCCGTACAGCTTGACTTTGGGTTCGGTGCCGCTAGGGCGGATCTGGACCCGAATCCCACCCTCCAGCTCGAACCGCAGCAGGTCCGCCAGCGGATACGACTCGGTGCTCAATACTGCCCTGCCGCCAATCTCGTTCGGTGGGTCGGCGCGCAGTGCTTCGACTTTGGCGGCGGCATCGGCTGGTGACATTCGGATCGAGCGGTCGGCGAGCATGTGACGCCCGAAGCGGGCCGATATGTCGTCGAGCCATTCCTGCAACGTTCTGCCATCTGCTGCGGCGACGGCGGCGATTTCTGCGAACAGCACGGCCGCAGAGATACCGTCCTTGTCGAGCGGTCGCTTGGCCACGAGATAGCCGAGAGCCTGTTCGTACCCGAGTACGAAATCGAGATCGGGATGGTCGAGCACGGTGCGACCGATCCACTTGAACCCGGTGAACGTCTCCTTCGAATGGACGCCGTGAAAGGCGGCCATCTTGCCGAGCAACGACGACGAAACCAGCGTGGTGATCACCAACCGATCGTCTCCACTCGTCTGCGACAGCAGGTAATCGGCGAACAGCCAGCCGATTTCGTCGCCGCCGAGCCTCCGCCACGAGCCATCCGGCTGAGGTATCGCGGCACCGAGCCGATCAGCGTCAGGATCGTTGGCAATCGCCACATGCGCGCCCGTGTCACGCGCCACGGCCATCAGCAGATCCAGCGCGCCAGGTTCCTCTGGGTTCGGGAACGACACCGTCGGAAATGTGCCGTCAGGAACGAACTGCTCAGCCACGACAGCCGGAGCCGGAAGTCCAGCAGCCTCGAAGGCGCGCATCAGCACATCGCCTCCGACGCCGTGCATCGCGGTGTAGGCGACCGGCACGCCGATCACGTCGGGACGCCGACGGACAGCAGGGATGGCAGCGATGTAGGCGTCGATCAGGGTCCCGTCGAGCATGGAGATCAGCGGGTGATCAAGGTCACTCATCTCCACGGCAGTCGGGTCGACGGCGTCGATACAAGCCGAAATACCAACGTCATGCGGCGGCACAATTTGTGCGCTGTCGCCGAGGTACACCTTGTAACCGTTGTCGGCCGGCGGGTTATGCGAGGCCGTCACAACGACACCTGCTGCGGCACCGAGCTCGATGATCGACCAGGCCAGCACCGGAGTCGGAACCATCCGGTCGAACAACAACGCCCGAATTCCGGCTTCAGCCATCACCCGCGCCGTGTCAGAGGCGAACACGTCACTCTTGCGACGGGCGTCGTATCCGATCACGACACCGCGCTCGCGGGCGCGAGGGTCGGTGTCGAGCAGATACTGCGCCAACCCCGCCGCCGCCTGCTGCACAACGAGCCGATTCATACGCAGCGGGCCGGCTCCCACGGCCGCCCGCAGGCCAGCTGTTCCGAACTGCAATCGTCCTGCGAATCGTTCGGATAGCGCCTCGCCACCTTCGTCGATCAGACCTTGAAGCTCAGTTCGGATATCGGCGTCGGGCTCAGCGGCGAGCCAACTGTGGGCAGTTTCGTTGGTGTGGTCGTCGGTCACTCGACCAGCGTACGCAAATCAACAAGCGGCCTTGGACCGACATGCGAAATCACTTCGGCGGCGGCGACCGAACCGAGCCGCCCGCACTCTCCTAGCGACAGTCCGCGAGTCAGCCCGTGCAGGAAGCCAGAGGCGAACAGGTCGCCCGCACCGGTCGTGTCGATCACTTTGCGGACCGGAACGGCGGGCACTTCGATCATGTCGTCAGGCGTCACAATGATCGAACCGTTGGCGCCGACAGTGACGGCAGCCAGCGGGCATTGTGTGCGCAACACGGCAATCGCCTCGTCAAACGATTCCGTCTGGTAGAGCGCCAACAACTCGGCTTGGTTGCCGAACAACAGGTCGACCTCGTCGTCGACGAGCGAGAGAAAGTCGTCACGGTGACGGTCGACACAAAACGAGTCGGAGAGCGTGAGCGACACCATTCGGGCGGCACCGTGGGCGATCCCGGCGGCGTGCCGGAATGCTTGCTTGGCCTCGGGTCGGTCGTACAGGTAACCCTCCATATAGAGCACCTGACCGGCGGCCACGACGACGTCATCGACATCACTCACGCCGAGCAAGCTCGATGCGCCTAGGTATGTGTTCATGGTGCGTTCGGCGTCGGGCGTGACGACGATGATGCAACGCCCGGTCGGGACCGCATTGCGGTGATCACCGGGCTTGAACTGCACTCCGACCGCAAGCAGGTCGTGGCCGAACACCTTACCGAGTTCATCGTCGCTGACCTTGCCGACATACGCCGCAGTCCCACCGAAACTGGCGACCCCACACATCGTGTTGGCGGCCGATCCGCCACTCATTTCGACGGCCGACCCGAGTGCGCGATACAGCTCGAGCGCCCGATCGGTGTCGATCAAATCCATCCAACCCTTCACCAGGTTGTGCTCGTCGAGGAACGAGTCGGGGGCGTGGGCAATCACGTCGACAAGCGCATTACCGATGCCAACGACATCGAACAGTGCACCGTCACGTGATGGCCTTTGATCGTGGTTCACGGTCACATGCGGGCACGCTACCGGGTCGGTAATCGACTCCGGGGCACCGGCCAGCGCAGGTACGATTTAATCGTGAGCGTTTCCGTGACTTCGCCCGTGCTCGATCCCTATCGGCTGCCCCGCACGATCGTGCCAAGCCGCTACGACGTGACACTCGAGCCGGATCTCGACTCGGCGACCTTCGCTGGCACAGTCACAATCGACGTCAACGCCGACGAGACAACCGGGGAGTTGGTACTCAACGCGATCGAACTCGACATCGTCTCGTGTTCGCTCGACGGTGAGTCCATCGACTTCCGACTCGACGAAGATTCGGAACGGCTGTTCATCGCGCCAACTGAAGGCGTTGGCGCAGGAGATCATCAGCTGACGATCGTCTTCAACGGGATTCTCAACGATCAACTGCGCGGCTGGTATCGAAGCACTTATCGCGACGCCGACGGCAACGAGTGCGTGATCGCCACGACGCAGATGCAGGCCACCGACTGCCGGCGCGGATTCCCCTGTTGGGATGAACCTGACTTCAAGGCAGTCTTCGCGATCACACTGGTGATCGACCCCGGGCTGATGGCCGTGTCAAACGGCAGCGAGGCCGAGCGCCAGGCTCGGTCCGACGGCAAGGTGGCGATCCGATTCAAAGACACGATGATCATGAGCACGTATCTCGTGGCGTTTGTGGTCGGCCCGCTCGAGGCCACGCCTTGGGTCGATGTCGACGGCATTCCGATCCGGATCGTGCATGTCCCAGGTAAGGGTGGTTTGACCGAGTTCGGTCTCGAGGTGGCGACATTCTCGCTGCGGTGGTTCCAGAACTACTATGGCATCCCGTACCCGAGCGACAAGGTCGATCTGCTGGCACTGCCCGATTTTGCCGCTGGGGCGATGGAGAACCTCGGCTGTATCACGTTCCGTGAGAACCTGCTGCTGGTCGACCCGTCGACAGCGACGCAGAACGAACGTGAGCTAGTCGCCGACGTCGTCGCCCACGAGCTCGCCCACATGTGGTTCGGTGACCTCGTCACGATGGGCTGGTGGAACGGAATCTGGCTCAACGAAGCGTTCGCCACGTTCATGGAGATCGCCGCCTGCGACGCCTTTCGCCCTTCGTGGGAACGTTGGACGACGTTCGGCCTGGAACGCAGCGCAGCGTTCGAAACCGACTCGCTGTCGTCGACTCGTTCGGTCGAATATCCCGTGCTGTCGCCCGCCGATTGCGAAGGCATGTTCGATGTGCTCACGTACCAAAAAGGTGGTGCATTGCTGCGAATGCTCGAGCAGTACCTCGGAGTCGAGCGGTTCCGTGAGGGTGTCAGCCATTACCTGCGCACCCATGCCTACGGGAACACTGACACGAGCGACCTGTGGGACGCGATCGAACACACCTCGGGCGAGCCTGTTCGCCAGATCATGGATTCGTGGATTTGGCAGCCGGGCTACCCGCTCGTTTCGGTTCGAGTCGACGGCCATCAGCTAGTCCTCGGGCAACGCCGGTTCACGTTCGACGCGGAGGATCAATCAGCGGCGCTCTGGTCGATTCCAGTCGCCATTCGCCAGGGCTTTATGGCCAGCTCGACGACTACCTCGGTGTTACTAAACGCTGACGAGACGCGGGTGGCGTACGACGGTGGCCCGGTGATCATCAACGCCGGTGGGCACGGGTTCTATCGCGTCGATTTCGCCGATGACCTGCGGGCTTTGCTCACGAGGGAAGTCGTGTCAGTGATGTCTACGCTCGAGCGATACAACGTCGTTGACGACGCCTGGAACGCCGTTGTGGGCGGGGCAATGGCCGCCACCGAGTTTCTTGATCTGGTTGAACGATTCGGCGACGAACGCGAGTACGGCGTGTGGGCCAGCATCGCCATCGGCTTGAAGGGTGTCAGGCGGATGATTGCCGACGACGCTTCGGCGTTGATCGGCTTCCAACGACGAATTGCCAAAGTTGTTCGCCCGGCACTCGAAGCATTCGGCGAACCGGAAACAGGTGAATCGGACTTGACCGGCAAGGCACGTGGACTGCTGTTGTCGATGCTTGCGATCCAGGCTGGCGATGCAAATGCTCAGCAGCGCGGCCACGACTACTACTCGCAATGGGTTGACGACCCGGGGTCCGTCGACGCCGAACTCGCCGCTGCGGCGACAACGATCGTCGCCTCGACCGGCGGACTCGACGAGTACGAACAGATGCTGCACCGAGCACTGCACGGCGCCACTCCGCAGGAGCAACTCCGCCACCTGTCCGCCCTCGCCGAGTTCGATGATCCCGACCTGATGACTCGCACATGCGCGTTGGCGGTCAGTGACGATGTCAAGTCGCAGAACGCGCCGTTCCTGCTGCGCTCGGCGATCGCCAATCGCAAACATGGCGCTCAAGCGTGGGGATTCGTGCGACGTCACTGGGCAGACGTCAACGACAAGTTCCCGCGCAACACGATCGTCCGGATGGTCGAAACCGTCAAGCTGCTCGATCACGAGACCGACGTCGCTGACGTCCAGTCGTTCTTCGCCGAACACCCGATCCCGCAAGGTGCCAAGACCCTTGAGCAGATTCTCGAACGCCAGAGGGTCAACGCCGCCAACCGCCAACGCAACCAAGCTCACCTGATCGCCGAACTTCGCGATTAACGAGAACCGAGCGCCAGAAACGCGTATCGGTCTGCTCTCGTCCGTGGGGTGATGTTTGCGTCAGGTCGATTCCGGGCATCAGATCTGACAATGTCACAACCCGACTCACATCGCGATCCGCTCGCTTTACGCGTGCTTCCTGAATCTGCGTACGTCTCGATCGGCGAGTACCAAGCTTCAGGCGGGGGACGTGGCCTGACGGCGGCCAGATCCGTGTCACCGGAAACGGTGATCGACGAGTTGACAGCATCCGGCCTACGCGGGCGTGGCGGCGCCGGATTCCCCACCGGGCGCAAGTGGCGAACGATTCAGGCAAACCAGTCCCCCACCCTACGAACAACAATCGTTGTCAACGCCGCAGAGGGCGAGCCCGGAACCTTCAAAGATCGGGCAATCCTCGACGCCAATCCGTACGCCGTGCTCGAAGGAGCGTTGATCGCCGCGGTCGTGTTGGGGGCGTCGTCGATCGTCGTCGCCACAAAGGCACGATTCACGTCACAGATCCAGCGGATCAGTCAGGCAATCAACGAATGCATCGTGGCCGGATGGTCTGACGGTGTCGAGATCCGAATCGTCGAGGGACCCGGCGAGTACCTGTTCGGCGAAGAAACGGCGCTCCTGGAAGTCATCGACGGCCGACCACCTTTCCCGCGGATCGCCCCGCCCTACCGGCGGGGTGCGGTCGAAGTCGTCTCGAATGACACCGACATCTTGTCCGGCAGCGGTCTGCCGGCAGCGGTGCTGATGGCTGGTCCCGACGCTGGAACGAACGCCCCGCCAACCCTGGTCAACAACGTCGAAACGTTCGCCAATGTCCCAGCAATCATCGCCTACGGTGCCGATTGGTTCAGGGCGGTTGGCACCGCCGATTCGCCCGGCTCGATCGTGTGCACGGTGACTGGCGCGGTGCAGCATCCGGCTGTCGCCGAGGTTCCCATGGGGACCTTGCTGGGTGATCTGATTGAGCAAGTTGGCGGCGGAATGCAGCCGGGCAGAGACCTGAAGGCGGTGCTCGTCGGCGTGTCCGGTGCGGTGATCGAACCCAGTGGCCTGTCAACGCCGTTGACATACGAGGCGATGGCGGCGATTGGGAGCAGCCTCGGTTCAGGTGGATACATCGTGATCGCCGACGATCAATCGGCTGTCGGTGTCGCCGCCGGAGTGTCTCGGTTCTTGGCGGTCGAATCGTGCGGGCAATGCACACCGTGCAAAGTTGACGGGCTGTCGATTTCCACTTCCCTCGCCGCTGTCGCCGGCGGCGAAGCGAGCGCTGAGGAACTAGGCCGCGTCAACGATCTTCTTGGCACTGTGGCTGATGGAGCCCGGTGCAGCTTGGCCGCCCAACACCAAACGGTGATTTCGAGCCTGATGAGGTCGTTTGTGGATGAATTCCAAACTCAGGTTGCAGTGTCAGCCGAACCGGTCAAGGTGGAACTCGTCGCCGAACTCATCTCGATCGATTCGGGCGACATCGACACCGAGTTTCTCCGCAAGCAACCCGATTGGACCCACGAGCCGGCTGATAGCGGCAAGACCCCGGTCGAACGATTCACAGACCACCGCGCGTGAGGCTACGAAACGACCGACGCTCAGGATCCAACGTCACGAGTACCTCGGCGAACAGGAGTAGCTTCGGCAATCGATGGGTATTTCTGCAACCGTGTCCGACCTCCCGATCCGCTTGTGGGGAATCGAGACCGAGCGCGCAATTGCTAGCTTCACAATTTCAGGTGAACAGTTCCCCCCCGACGTGATTCGCTGGCTCGCTCGGCTCAAGTCGGCCGCCGCAACAGCCAACGCCGATCTCGGTCAGTTGCCACACGAGCTGGCGAGCGAGATCTGCGCGGCCGCCGACTCGATCGCGGCAGGCGAACACCGCAATCAGTTTCCAGTTGACGTGTTCCAAACTGGCTCCGGGACGTCATCAAACATGAACGTCAACGAGGTGATCAGCGCACTCACCGGTCACCGCGCTCACCCCAATGACCACGTCAACCTCGGGCAAAGCTCAAATGACCTCATGCCGACCGCTGTTCAGTTGGCGGCGTGTGAAGCAATCACGCTGCGACTGGCACCAGCTGCTCGAACGCTGATCACCACGTTACGACACAAGGGCGACGAGTTCGGTGACATCGTCAAACCTGGGCGAACCCACCTCATGGACGCCCTCCCGGTGCTGATGGGCGACGAGTTCAAGAGCTACGCAGCCCAAGTTGACGAGTGCCTGCAAGCGATACAGGCTGCACTCGGGGCACTCGCTCGGGTTCCGCTCGGCGGCACAGCGGTCGCGACCGGTGTCGGTGCGCACCCCGATCTTGCCGAGCGCGTGCTTCGGCTCGTCACCGACATCAACCGTCTCGGCGTCATGCCGACGATCGCAACCAGCCGACTGGCGGCGCAAGCCTCCCATGACGCAATGGTCGCCACCTCAGCAACACTGAACACTCTCGCCGTCGCACTCACCAAGATCTGCAACGACCTGCGCTGGATGGCCAGTGGACCGCACACCGGCCTCGGCGAGATCACGATTGCCGAGTTGCAGAAGGGCTCGTCAATTATGCCGGGCAAGGTCAACCCAGTTGTGCCTGAAATCGTTCTGCAGGTCGCCGCTCAGGTCATCGGAAACCATCTCGCGATCACGATCGCCGGGATGCAGGGCAACTTCGAACTCAACGTGATGTTGCCGGTGATGACTCGGAATCTTCTGCAGTCGATCAACCTGCTTGCTGCTGCCTGCGGGGCGCTCGCAGACGACTGTGTTTCCACGATCACCGCCAACGACGCACACTGCCGGGAGTTGGCGATGCGGAGTACAGCGACAGCGACCGTGTTGAATGGTGCGCTCGGCTACGACGTCGTGGAACAAATCGTGCGAGAAGCGACGCGCTCCGGGCGCAGTATCCAAGACGTTGCGACCGAACTGGGGGTATCTCCTTCATTGATCGCGTCAATCGACATCGACCGCATCGCACGGGGCGCGTGATCTTCGGCGCTCGGCCTGATCATGGTTCGCAAGTCAAGCGTGCGCTCAGTTCGGTGAATAGCGAGCAGGCAGAGGTCGTCGGTGATCTTCTTCACCGCTCCAGTTCGTCGGCTATTTATTCCACTCTCCCAACGCGAAGCGATCGAAACGCGATCGAATGCTCCGATCCGCAGCGATCTCGTTTAGACGGACGGTGGATCGGGAACTACGGATTGATGTTGTACACGATTCTCATCATCCTCGCCGTGGTTGCATTGCTGGTCTATATCTTTGGTCGGCGTCGCGTCTGACGCTTCTCGATCGTCAATCGCTGACCGGTTTGGACCCCGCTTCGATCGGGTATCGGAGTTGCCATGGCCCGCCTAGTCCTTCGCACGCTTCGCCTGCTCACTCGTCCACTGAGTCGTCCGGCGGCGTTGTTCCTCGCATGGACCCACCGATACACGGTGGCGCTGTGGTGGCGTTCGATGCGCGACGAGTTCGGGCAGCAAATCGCGCTCGGTCGGCCGAACGTGGCCCGCTGGAGACACCTGTTGACCTCGCTCTGGCGGGTTTCCTCCGATGCCCGACTCGCCAACGCTCCCGAGCTGCGGCGGCTCGCTATCGATGGCGTCGGCGTCACGGTTGATGCGGATCACACCTGGCATGGCCGATATCTGCTCGACACCCGCCTCGGCCTCACCGTGTTGGCACCAACCATGGCCGAGCGTCAGGTGGTGGTGACGTCGGTGGATTTGGGAGCGAACGATGCGGATGGCATGTTCGCCAACCAGCGTTAAGTCCTCGACACGAACGGGATCATCGTGAGCGTCGCCGACCGAGTCACATCGCCCTCGACGCCAGAGACGACTGTCCCGGTTGGAAGCGCGCCGACCGTGACGGTCGCCGCGCTCTGCGGCCTGGTCGTGGTCGGTGTGGCGGCGATCGCCGCCGCTTCCTTCGTCGCTCGTCTCGAAGACGTGATCGGCCTCACACTCGCGGCGGCATCGCTTGCGGTCTTGACGCTCCCGATCCAGCAATGGCTGCAGCGGTGGGTCGGCACCGTAACCTCAATGGTCGCTACTGCGTTGGCGTCGCTGGTTGGGGCACTGTTGCTGGCAAACCTCGTCCTGCAGGATCTGAGCTTCCAGGCAGAGGCGGTGGCCGACCTCGTACGAACTCGGCTCGACGAGGTACAACCCGGATCGCTCGCCGACCGCGTGGTGACGGCGCTGCGCCTCGATGCGGCGATCGACGAATGGTTAGCGCAAGTCCCTTCGCTGGTCATTGTCGGCGACGGCGGCGGCACGCAGGTGGGTCGTCAACTGGTCGCGTTGCTGATGGTGATCATCCTCGCCACCTTTTTCCAATCGAGCGGCCGCTCGATCGTCAACTGGGTCACATCACGATGGCCGCGCGAACTATCTTCCGGCGCAGCCGTCTTGGAACCTGCGGAGGCGGGCGACCTGAGTCCGCGGCTAATCGCCCGGAACTTCATCTCCGATCTCGAACGGCGCGGGGTGGCGAGCGTGCGACGTTCGATCGTACTGGCAGGCGTGTCGGCGGTCGTCGTGGGCGTAGCGTGCCAGATCGTCGGACACCCTGGCGCAGTCGTCGTCGGCATCTGGGCCGGCGTGTGGTTCGTCGTGCCGGCGCTCGGTTGGGCGATCGGACTGATGCCGATTGCACTCCTGACGGCTCTCGACGGGCGACCGCTGGCGATATACGCCCTCATCGTCAGTGTGGTGTGCTCGATCGCCACCACGCTCGCTCGGCGCCGGTACATCGACGCTGTCACGATGCGAATCGGCGTCGGCCCGTACGTCTTGAGCGTCGGGATCGGCGTTGCGGTCGCTGGGATCGGCGGTTCGCTCGTGGTGCTCGTACTCGGCTCGGTGATCTGTGCGGGACTCACCAACCCGGCCCCGCCAGGCCGCCCTCCCGGCTGGGTCATTGATGCCCGACATGCCCGCTCGTTCGGTGGCATCACGGTGCCAACTGGCTGGCGAGGAGGCGTGGTTGCGGTCGCAGCGGCATGCGCAGGTGTGCTGCTGTGGGCAGCGCTGCACCGCATGGCACCGGCGATCGTTTGGCTGCTGATCGGCGTGTTCGTCGCAATCGCATTGAGCCGACCGATCGGTTGGCTCGAAGCTCGGACCCGGCTGACACATCACATGTCAGCCGCTTTGGCACTCAGCCTGCTGGGCGTTGTCCTTGTGCTCGTGGCGATCACGGGTGCCGATGACGGAGCGCGAGCCACCACTACGATCACCGAGCGGCTACCCGACGTCGTGGCCGACTTGGAGGAAACACGGTTCATCGGTGGCTGGCTGAGCGAGCGGGATGCGTCGGTGTGGATCGCTGAGCAGATGAATGATCTACCGCAGAGGCTCGGTGGCGCCCGGCCCGACCAATGGCTGCCGACGATCGGGGCTCGGCTGCTCGACATGTTCTGGACCACGTTGTTTGCGATCGCCATTCTGCTTGACGGTCCGCGGATGCTCAACGCCGTGCATCGTCGAATCCCCGCTCGCCATCGTCGGCAGTACGCCCGCATCGTTTCCGTCACGGGGACCGCCCTCGGCGGTTACGCGGCAGGCGCGGCGCTGGTGGCCGGGATCAATGGCGGCGTGGTATTCCTGCTCGCGTTGGCACTCGGTGTCGGTCTGGCGCCAGTGCTCGCGGTGTGGGCGTTCATCTGGAACTTCGTACCGCAGATCGGCGGGTTCATGGGCGGGCTGCCATTGATCTTGTTTGCGTTCGTCGCAGGCCCGGTGCGCGGACTCGTCGCCGGGGTGCTATTTATCGCCTACCAATTTGTCGAGAACCACCTCATTCAACCCGCCGTGATCGGAGCTGCAATCGATGTCGCTCCGTGGGGCACCCTGCTGGCGGCGCTCGCCGGTGGGGCGGCAGCCGGTGTAATCGGCGCGATCGTGATCACGCCACTCGTCGGCGTGATCCGGACCGTCCGCGCCGAACTGGCCCGTGACGATTTTCCGGGTGCGACGGCACGGGTCGAGCACAGCCCGGCAGCTGACTGATCGCGTCGCAACCAACCGATGATGTCGGGCATCGTCAGAGCGCAGTGTCGGCGACTGTCTCGAATAGGCCGTGGTCGAGTCCTACGTGGGCTGCACGGTCTGACGATCATCGTTCTGAATGATTTATCGTATCGAATCATCGAGATCGGTAGGAGGTCGGCATGCACGACCACATGTGGCGCGACGAGGGAGTCGAGTTCGTGCGCGCCGCGTCAGGTGGGATCCTGTTTGGGATCCCCTTGTTGTACACGATGGAGGTCTGGTCGATTGGCGCAACCAGCGAACCGCGCAATCAGTTGATCGTGTTGGTCGCGCTTACGGTTCCGCTCACCTTGCTCAATCGGACAGAAGGTTTTCGGATAAGCAACGGGCACCGTTGGAGTGACGCCGTCGCGGACGCGATCGAGTCGATGGCGATCGGGCTTGTCCTCTCGGCGGGCGTGCTTGTAATGCTCCGTGAGATTACGTTGACCACGCCCGTCCACGCCGCAATCGGCCGCGTCGTATATGAGTCGATCGGTTTCTGCCTCGGCGTCGGCGTCGCCCGACACCTGCTCCGCGGCGACAGGATTGCGGATTCGAACAATCCCGACGATGGCAACGCAAACGATGATCGCAACATCAAGCAAGGTCGCTCGACCAAGCAAGGTCGCTCGACCAAGCAAAGTCGCTCGACCCAGCAAGGTCGCTCGCAGCCTGCAATGGTTGGTTCCACGGTGTCTGATCTTGGTGCAGCAGCGCTGGGAGCAGCGGTCATTTCGCTGAGCATTGCTCCAACCGACGAGGTGCAACACATCGCGGCTGGGATGACCCCACCGATGTTGCTGATCGTGGTCACCGTGTCGCTCGTCGTCACGTACTCGATCGTCTTCGTGGCCGAGTTCGCAGGGCAGAGCGGGCGGCACGTTCATCAAGGGCCGCTTCAAAATCCAACCGCAGAGACACTCGCCGCATATCTGGTGGCGCTAGGAACATCCGCAACCTTGGTGTGGACGTTTCGCGGTCAGGTCGATCCCGTGCCCGGGTACGTCGCTCAAGCAGTGGTGCTCGGTTTTCCGGCCGCAATTGGCGGAGCCGCTGGCAGGTTGGTTGTATGACTTCGCAACGCAACCGCGCCGAATCGACAACCCTGTTGATCGCAATCTGCGTGCTGCTACTCGTCGTTGCTGTGATCAGTTCTGCGCTGATTGGTCCTCGATCGGCACCCGAACCGACGGTCGAGATCGTCGGGATACGACCAGTCGACGACGACTATCACGTCTCGATTGTGCTCAGAAACGACGGCGACCAAAGTGCCGCAGAGGTGCAGATACAAGCAGACCTGTTGATCGCTGAAACGGTCGTTTCCTCGACGCAGACCGTCGATGTGCTGGCCGGATCGGAGTCGGTTGATCTCACATTCGTCTTCGCAGACAACCCAGCGGACGGCACGCTCGAGGTGTTTGTCACCGGGTTCGCCGAGCCCTGATCGCACCTAGTTACTCCGGGACGCTCACGTTCCGGGTGCCTCGTCAGGCGAGCGTTCTCAGGCCTGCTTCCCGGTCATAGTGGCGCCGGGTTGCCGCCTCGACGAATTCAGGGCCGAGCCCGGTGACTCCGTCGTCGGCAACAACGCCGGCGCGATCGAGCAAGGCCCGTGCGCCGGGAGTGTGACCGATCGCTTTCAGGTGGGCGAACGCATCGGCGACGAACTGGACAGCGGCGGCGTCGCTGCAGAGCGCCGCTGCGCCTGACGCATCGAGCACCAAAGCCACTGCGTCACAGGTGACCGACGGCGTCCCAGCCAGTTGGCCATCTGCATCGGTCGGGCGCGGGGTCGTCGACACGCCGAGCAACTTGGGTGCAATCAGCACCGGGGTCGCACCAGCAGCTGCCACGTCGGCGGCGACCCGGTCGATCTCGGCCTTTGGCGACCCGTCGGTGAACAGGATCCCGACTTTGCGACCCCTCAGCGTGGCGTGGGCGTTGACGACGATCGACAACGACGGAGCCGGATCGAGGTCGATCGGCGTCGCTGCCGGAGTCGATGCTGCGGGCAGCGACGCCCCGAGACCAACAGCGACCCGCTGTGCGAGGTCATCGTCGACATTGCGTAGATTCGAGAGCACGCGGTCGCGCACGTGTTTGAGAGTCACCTTCGAGAGTTCGAACACGAGCGCCGAGGCGAGGTGTGCCTGCTCGATGGGCTCTTGGCTGCGATAGAACAGCCGGGCCTGCGAGTAATGATCGGCGAACCGTTCGGACCTCACCCGTTGCTTGACAAGTTCAGACCC
Organism: Ilumatobacteraceae bacterium; assembly: GCA_031390905.1. Lineage (GTDB taxonomy): Bacteria > Actinomycetota > Acidimicrobiia > Acidimicrobiales > Ilumatobacteraceae > Ilumatobacter. The sequence goes on from JANMTV010000179.1 coordinate 14,936, forward strand.
CTCGACGTCTGGCGTGGTGGCAAATCCTCGATCTGATGGTCGCGGTCCACCGTCCTCGCCGGCTTCGGCGAGGCTGTTCGGTTCGTAGTTGGCGCGACCGGTTGGAACGGTGACCTGCATCATTCCGTCCCGCTGAAAATTCGCCATCGGGCATTTCGGGGCGTTAATCGGGATGTGGTGAAAGTTGCTGGTGCCGAGGCGTGACTTCTGCGTGTCGAGGTAACTGAACAGGCGGCCCTGGAGCAGCGGGTCATTGCTGAAGTCGATGCCTGGCACGACGTTCGAGGGCAGGAATGCGACCTGTTCGGTCTCGGCGAAGAAGTTGTCAGGGTTACGGTCGAGCACGAGCCGACCGACGACCTTGAGCGGCACGACCTCCTCGGGGATCAACTTGGTGGCGTCGAGCACGTCATACGGCAAGGAGTCGGCAAGTGCCTGGTCGAAGACCTGCACAGCGAGGTCCCACTCCGGGAAGTTCCCCGTGTCGATCGCCTCCCAGAGGTCGCGCCTATGAAAGTCGGGGTCGGCCCCTGCGAGCTTGACGGCTTCGTCCCAAACGGTGGACTGCAGACCGAGTCGAGGCTTCCAGTGGAACTTCACGAACGTCGACTTGCCGGCCTTGTTGACGAATCGGAATGTGTGAACGCCAAAGCCTTCGATCATCCGTAGCGACCGCGGGATGGCGCGGTCGCTCATCGCCCACATGATCATGTGCGTCGTCTCGGGCATCAGTGACACGAAATCCCAAAACGTGTCGTGCGCCGACCCGGCCTGCGGAAAGCCTCGATCAGACTCCATTTTGACCGAATGCACGAGGTCGGGGAACTTGATCGCATCCTGGATGAAGAACACCGGGATGTTGTTGCCGACGAGGTCCCAGTTGCCTTCTTGTGTGTAGAGCTTGACCGCGAAGCCGCGCACGTCGCGTGGCGTGTCGACCGAGCCGGCCCCGCCAGCCACGGTCGAGAACCGGACGAAAACCGGCACCCGCTCACCTTTCTTCCCGAACACACTGGCCTTCGTCAACTTCGGAATCGGAGCCGTGCACTCGAAGTACCCGTGGGCCCCGGTGCCTCGGGCGTGGACGATCCGCTCGGGGATTCGCTCGTGATCAAAATGAAAGATCTTCTCTCGGAGCGCGAAGTCTTCCAACAAGGTCGGGCCGCGACTGAAGCCGCGCAGCGAGTTCTGGTTGTCGCTGAGTGGGACACCGTGGTTTGTGGTGAGCAACTGGGAACCGCCGTGCTGGTGCAGTTCACCACCGTTGCCCGTCGTGGCGCTCGACTTGGGCTGTGCCCGCCGCTTCGATCGATTTGGTGCCATTCGGATGTCCTTTGTGAGTTGGTCGGCGTACGAGCGCTCGATCGCTGCGAGGGAGTCGCAGCGACGCTCATCTGACCGATTCGGCTGTACCACGAGTGCGAACCGCCCAAACCCGTCGACCGGTCGTCTCAGATATCTCGCAGTGATTCGGTAGTGCCTCGTGGATCACGCTTGCTGTCGTCGTGTAATGGCCCCGCGTCCAGGTGGTCGTGGATCTGACGGCGGACGGCCTCATCGACGTATCGAACAGCCGCCCCACGCCGGTCGCAGCTCCGAAAACCGTTCCCGAACGGCGCCCGAACCAAACCCGATCACGCAACGTATCGCAGGTCGCATGGAACGGATCCCCGATCACACGAGGCTTTGGGTTTCGGCGACCGCGATCGCTTGAGTTCGATCGACGAGGGCGTCGAACAACGCCAGCAGTTCAGGCGCCCGGCCGGCTATTGCGGCACGCTGACGGGTGACGGTTGCGTGATCCCCACGTGCAACCGGCCCGGTGAGCGCATGTCTACCCTCGATCCCCCAATTTTCGACACTCGCCCGGATGAGCGGCAACAGGATCTGCCGGCCGTGTCCGGCGCTGCGCATCAGCACCTCCGCTGCATCCTCGATAGTGACGAGGAAGTTGGCAGCGATCGAAGCCGCTGCGTGGTAGGCGGCTCGGTCTGCAGCAGCGACCACGAACGGCTCCATCCCCAGCCGGCGGGCAATCCTCGTCGCCGTCACCAGGGCGCGCTCCGAACTGCCCGCGACCGCTGCACCTGCACCGGTGAACGGTGTTGTTTGGCCGGCAGCCGATCGATGGGCGAACGTCATCAGCGGATGCAGGCCGAAGCACTCATGGGGGGCGAGCACATCGAGCCCGGTCGCGCCGGAGCAATGACCGACGAGTCGACCACGTGTGATTGCGGCCGCCGCCGTGCCGATCTCACGGTCGGGGACGGCGAGCAGGACGATCTCATGATCGCCCCCGTCGAACCCCCGTCCAAACGGTCCCTCGGCCTCCGGCAATGCCGCCACCAGCGCCATGCCGAGACGTCCCGCGCCAACGACGGCGCATCGGAGCGCTGTGGCAACGTCGGCGACGGTTTCATCGAGCGGCATCGAACTCACCGTAGGCGAACCACACGCGATGGAGCCAGCGGCGCGCAGCGAACCGAATACGACTTGCCGCGCCGGCCTCAAAAATTGCGCCGGTGGCACGAGACCCGGGTCTGCCATCACGATCCAGGTGTTTCCGTGCTCGCCGCACGCGCGTTCGTTGACGGCATGGGGCCCCAACATCGTTAGGGTGGGCCCCTGTATTGCTCGAACGCGAGAGAAGCGAGGTTCTCATGGCCACCACCCGCTCCGCCACCACCATCTGGCGCGGATCCCTCATGGAAGGCGCTGGCCGGGTCGAGCTCGACTCGTCAGGTCTCGGAGGCTTCGATGTCAGCTGGGCGTCGCGCGCAGAAGAGCCCGCCGGTCGCACGAGCCCGGAGGAGCTGATCGGAGCTGCTCACTCGTCGTGTTTCTCGATGGCACTCTCGCACGCGCTCGCCAAGTCGGGAACACCTCCGGAGATGCTCGAGACGAAGGCCGAGGTCACGTTCCAGCCGGGCGAGGGGATCACCGGGATCCGCCTGACGGTGCGGGGCGAAGTCCCGGGTATGACTCCCGACCAGTTCGCCGACGCGGCGGAGGCGGCAAAGATCGGCTGTCCGGTCAGCCAGGCGCTGGCCGGCACCACCATCACGCTCAGCGCCAGCCTCGCCTGACACGTTACGCGGGGTCGGTCCGGTCGAAAGCAAGTCACGCAGGTCAGCCTCGACCCCAGGGTGGGAGCCCATGTCAACATGTAGGCGACGTCCGGACCCTGAATCGAAGCAATCTCGAAGCAGTCACGCCACTGAACTCCGAGCGGGATTCAAGTCTCCAGCGCAATTCGTGCAACACCTCTTGCTCGGGATCAACGCTCACGTGAACTACGACCTGCCACAGGTCGTAGTCGAACTGGCCGGCGGCGAGGCGACGCTCAACGGGTCGTATGTCCGGCCGGACACAGCTGGCTGCCTCGCGGGGCGGCGGACGGGTATTCAACTTCTCGCGCGCTCGAGCGCGCAGCCAGGCATGGCAGTCCGCCCAGCGACTGCATCAACTCGACGACGTCGCCCGCGGACGCGACGTGGCCGAACTCGATCGGCTCGTCAGCGCCCTGGCGCACCTCGTCACGCGCCCAAGGGGCGCCGATCTCGTGGCTCCTCAGGATCCCCAGATGGCTCGAGCCCGACGGTCCCCGTGAAGTGACCTCGCGGCTCCTCGGGCAACTCGCCTGAACGTCCCATGGTTCAGCATCGCATCCGCCCCTCGAGGGCCAGCGGCGCGGGATTAATGTACAGAAACATCAGAGTCTGGTGGACGTCAAGAGACGGAGAAGTGGAGCTGAGGGGAATCGAACCCCTGGCCTCCACAGTGCGATTGTGGCGCTCTACCAACTGAGCTACAGCCCCGTAGCGACCGAAAGTGTATCGGTGACGCTTGGGATGCGATACCCGTTTTAGCGGTTCATCCAGTCGTTTGGCCAGGTTGTGGTCTCACGCTGGCGCGCCTGGGCAAGCATGTAGGCGTAGGCGCAAAGCGCCAGAAAGCTCATCGCGAACAGGTACAGCATCGCTGACGATTTGGTCGTTGCCGCCAGGAACAACGTGCAGGCGGTCGCCAGCCCGAGCATAAACATCACGTTCGAACGACGGCGACGTACATGGTCGGACGCTGACACATCGTGACGAGTGAGGTGGGCCTGACGGTGCTGCTGCGGGCGATGCGTACCACCCGTCGGATCACCATGCGTACGACGACGAGGAGCGGCTTCGCGGGCGACTGGAGCTGCCGTTGCGGTTCGCCCACCGTGTGTTCGAGTGCCTCCTCTACGCAGCTGGGCGCTCTGCATCCCTGGACGACCACCAGCGACCGGACGGTACAGAGGCGACTGCGCCAGCGGTCGGGCCATGCCGCGCATCGAACCAGACGCACGAGACGGGACGGTGCTCTGCAGCTTGTTGAGCTGGCGACGGAAATCGGTCACCGACGATTTCGGACGGTTCTCGATGCGGGAACGCAACAACGGGGGAATCAGCACAGCTGCCCAAGCGGCTGTTACGACCAGCAGGACGAGTTCGCCCATGTTCGAAATCCTTTGGTTGACGGATAAGTGATTGTCGCGATAACAACGTTCAATGTTGATCCGAAACGCAATAGTATGGAGCACAACATTTCATTACGATTCTACGACGATTGTAACACAGTCGGCAACATCGCAGATGCGATTCGTCACTCTGCGTTCACGAGTCGTTCACCCGACGGTACGTGCCCGACCGGCCACCGGTCTTCTCCCATAAGGCTAAATCGCCGATCGTCATACCTCGATCGGCCGATTTACACATGTCATAGATCGTCAACGCGGCGACTGAGCAGGCATGCAGGGCTTCCATCTCGACGCCAGTGCGATCGATCGTTTCGACCGACGCCTCGACCGCGACGTGGTCGTCACCGATTTCGAAACTGACCGAGACGGCGCCGATCAACAGCGGGTGGCAGAGCGGGATCATGTCGGAGGTCCGTTTGGCTGCCTGGATTGCAGCCACTCGGGCGACCGCCAACACATCACCTTTCTTGACCTCGCGATTCGCAATCGCTTCGGTCGTCTCGGGCTTCATGAAAACCTTGGCCCGAGCGACGGCTCGACGATGGGTGGGTTCTTTCGGCGTGACATCGACCATCCGGGCATGCCCGAGCGGGTCGAGGTGCGTGAACTCGAGATCATTCATGAGGACTCAACAGTAGCCGCTCACCGCTGCACCGGCCCGGTGTCGACGACCTCGAAGTTCGACCCAGAGATCGATTTGAGTTGACTGAGGTCGTCATCGCTCCACCCGGGATCAGGTACACCCTGAAAGAACCAGTTAGAGCCGTTGTCGGCGACGATCACGCCGTACTGCTGCATCGCAACGGCGATCACAAGCGCCTGACCCGTCAGCCCACGCAGGTTGAAATCGGCGCTCAACCGGAGCCGCATACCCATCGGCGGCAACGTAGCGTCGGTCCGAGACGACGCAGCATGCGTCGCCGGAAGGATGTAGCCATCACGCGTCTGCGCGAATGTGATCCGGATCGCGTGCCGGATAACGCCGCCGGCAACCTCGTCGAATCGTACGAGACCGGGCAAGATCGGGAGCCCGGCGGCGTCGGCGCTCGTCCAACCGAGCGGGCGTAACGCATTCGAGTTCAAATCGAACCGTGCCCCGCTGTCGGCAGTCCAGCCGGCGCCTGACTGAAACGACCGGTACAACTCGAACAGCTCGCACGTCCCTGACCGCACGACCAGCACATGACGATCACCGCCCGACGCCGCTCCACCTTCGACGGGTGCGTCGAGCGGAATCGGAAACGGTCCGGGGTCGCTTTCGTCGCCGTACGCGTCATAGGTGATCGGAACGACCGATTGCCCATCAGGCACGATCACGAACGGGATTCCATAGTCGGGATTCTCGCCAAAATCCGGATGCAAATTGTCACCACCGATCGATTGGATCTTGGCGATGATTCGGGCCGAATCGGGATGTAGCGGGTCAGAGGCAACGTTTCGATTCCACGGATTGTCCGGTGGGAACACCGTGCAGCCTCCAACCTGCGGGCCGGGTGGTGTGATTCGATCCGCCACCTGCCCAACTGTCGCAGGCCGATCAACGGTTGCAATCGCGGCGACGGCGACACCCCCGATCGCCATCGTGACGGCAACCGCCAAGGTCGCCACACGTCGCCGCATCAGCCGCCGATTTGGCTCATGCTGCGGACAGGGCGAATGAAGTTGACCTGATTGATTTGGTGGCCGGCCCACTTCGTACCGACCGCCCGCTGGATGCGAACGGCGATCTGGTCATCGGATTCACCATCACGTAGAGCGTCACGCAGATCGAACTCGTTGGTTGCGAACAGACAGGTCCGAAGCTGGCCGTCGGCGGTGAGACGAACCCGATCACAGTCACCACAGAACGGCTTGGTGACCGTCGGAATGATCCCGACCGTGGCACCACCGCCCGACCCTCCGCCATCGAGGTAGCGCCAACGATCAGCGGGCGCGGCACCGCGGGCCGGCACCTGCTCGATCGGGAACACCGCCGACAGGATGGCCACGATCTCGTCTTGACCGACGACCTTGTCGTTCAGCCAGTGCCCGCCGGCGTCGAGCGGCATGAACTCGATGAACCGCATCTCGACACCTTCGTCCCGCCCGAACCGGGCGAGGTCGATGATTTCGTCGTCGTTGGTGCCGCGCTCGATCACGGCGTTGATCTTGACCGGGGCAAACCCGGCATCCTTGGCGGCGGCGATCCCGGCCAGCACGTTGTCGAGTTCGTCGCGGCGGCTCATCCGTTCGAACTTGGCCCGGTCGAGCGTGTCGAGGCTGATGTTGATTCGTCGCAAGCCTGCTTGACGAAGGTCATGAGCGATGTTGCGGAGCGTTGCGCCATTGGTCGTCATCGCCAAATCGACACCCAACGCCGACAGTTTGGACACGAGCGTGGTGATATGGGCGCGGATCGTCGGCTCACCACCGGTCAAACGAATTCCCTCGAATCCGTACCGTTCGACGCAGATCCGTGCAAGCCGCTCGATTTCCTCGAATGAGAGCACCTCTGACCGGGGCAGCCAGGTCATTCCCTCAGATGGCATGCAGTAGGTGCAGCGGAAGTTGCATCGATCGGTGACAGAGATTCGCAGGTCGCGCACAACGCGGCCGAACGGATCAACCAGGTCTTGCGCTCCCGTTTGCAACGTCATCCCCTTGACTCTACGGGTCAGCCGACCAGCATCACGATCGCTACGTCGGCACCAGCCGGGATTCCATCGCCGTCGGGGATCATGGCGATGGCGTTGGCAAGTGCTGTCGCGGCTAACTGGTGGCTGCCCTGAACACCAACGGATCGAACGTGACATCGGCCATCATCGTTGAACGTGGCGTTCACTCGGTTGAGATGGGCCTTGCCATCCGGCCGTCGCGTGAAGCCTTCATCGGCGATCGCGACGTGGCTTGGACGCGCCAACCGAGGGTGCCCCATCATCCGCCTGAGGGCCGGGCGGGCCAGCATCTCGAAACTCACGATCGAACTCACTGGGTTACCGGGAAGTCCAAAAATCGGTGTGCCCTCAAGGGTGCCGAACGCGAATGGTTTGGCCGGTTTGATGGCGATCTGCATCCAGTGCATTTCGGCGATCCGGCCGAGCACGGCCTTGACGATGTCGTAGTCACCCATACTCACGCCGCCGCTGGTGACGATCGCATCGCAGCCCCCGGCGGCACCTCGTAGCACGCGTTCGAGTTCCGCTTCGTCGTCTCGCACCGTACCCAGATCGATAACTACGCAACCCGCCTCGCGCAGCATCGCCGAGAGCATCCGCCGGTTGCTCTCGCGGATCTGACCCGGCTCGAGCGGCCCGCCACCCTCGATCAGTTCGTCACCGGTCGAGAGCACGGCGACGCGGGCACGCCGGTACACGCTGACGGTGCGGGCATTGATGCTCGCCAGCACGCCGACTACCGCCCCACGAACTTCGGTGCCGGCTGAGAACACCAGGTCGCCGATCTGCACGTCGTCGCCTGCACGACGCACGGCGACACCAGCAGTAACGCCCGACTTGATCAACACCCGATCAGGGCCTGCCCGTTCAGTGTTCTCCACCATCACCACGGCATCAGCTCCGGCGGGCATCGGGGCACCGGTCATGATCCGGATTGCCTCCCCTGGCCGCAGCACACGAGCGGAAGCCGCACCCGCCGCAACCTCGTCGACAACGGGGAGTTCAACCGGGCCGTTCGCAGTGTCTGAGGCGACCACGGCATACCCATCGACGGCCGTGTTGTCGAACGGCGGGACCTGCTCGGCGGATACCACGTCGGCGGCCAGTACCAGACCCTCAGCCTGCTCGAATGGCACCTCGATCGCGGTCAACGGCGGACACGCGCCGATCACGAACGACTGGGCGTCTTCGAGCGGTGTCACAGCGGGCACGGTACCGGCAGACTGGTCGTGTGAGCGACTATCTCGCCTTCCCAGCCGACGGATTCGACGCCCAGTGGTCGACGTGGGACGGCGCTCACACCGAGCACCTCTCGCTGTGTTGGGAGAACGAAGCCTGGACCGCGTGCGGTCGCGTCGGGCGCGAGCAGGTCGAGTACGTGATCCGACTATCGCCGCTCTGGCAGATCAGGCAGTTCATGCTGTTCCGCGATATGGACGAGCCGGATCTGTGGCTCGGGACCGATGGGCATGGCCGATGGGGTGAGATCAATGGCGCCCACCGAGCAGAGCTCGACGGAGCGTTCGACCTCGCACTCCCCTGTACTCCGTTCAGTCACACGTTGCCGATCCGCCGCCACCCACTGCTCGTCGGGGACTCGGTCGAGCTGACCGTGATCGAAATCGACGTCGAGACCTTGGCGACGACTCCCGTCCAGGTCGAGTACACCAGGCTGTCGAGGCGCGAGTGGCAGCTCATCCGGCACGAGGTCGTGTCGAGCTTCGAGGTCGACGAGCATGCCCTCGCACGCCACATCGAAGGATCATTCCGCCGCCACTAGCCATGCGATGGTTACGGGCAGTGAGTTGCGAGGTGGGCGCGGATGTGCCCGGCGAGGGCGGGGTTCTTGAGCGCCAGTTCGATGGCGGCTTCGAGGAAGCCGGCAGGGTTGCCGGTGTCGTACCTGGCGATTCTGGACAAGACACCGGAGAACGGTGATCGGGCGGCCTGCGCTCGGAGCGCGTCAGTGAGTTGAAGTTCGCCGCCACGCCCTGGAGTGAGATTCTCGATCTCGTCGAAGACGTCCGGTGTCAGGACGTAACGACCGATCAGGATCAAATCGCTCGGAGCCTCATCGACCGACGGTTTTTCGACCAGATCTGCGACCGGGATCACGCCGTCATCATCCATCGGGCCGGACGGAGCGAGCACACCGTAGGAACTCACCTGGTCGAGCGGCACCTGCTTGACTGCGACGACGCTCCCGCCGGTACTCGCACACACCCCGTTCATGTGCGCCAACAACGACGAATCGCCCATCAGCTCGTCCGGCAGTAACACCGCGAACGGTTCGTCGCCGACCGCCTCACGGGCGCAGCCAACGGCGTGGCCAAGGCCGCGGGGATTGTCCTGGTAGGTGATCGTGACCCGCCAGTCCTTGCCAATACTGGCCAGACGATCGGCGATCGCGTCCTCACCTTTCGCCCGCATCGCCTCAACGAGCGCGTCGTCGCGTTCGAAGTATCGGGCAATCGCCGGTTTGCTGCGACTGCTCACCACGATGATGTGTTCGATCCCGGCACCGAGTGCTTCATCGATGATGATCTGGATCGCCGGCGTGTCGCCGATCGGCATCAGTTCCTTCGGAATCGCTTTGGTAGCCGGAAGGAATCGGGTCCCCATTCCGGCTGCTGGAATCACGGCGCTGCGGACCTGCATGGAACCGACGATATCTTTCCAGCCGATGCCAACGTATGTTTACAAGTTTCTCGAGACCGGCGAAGTGATCGAAGTTCAACAATCGTTTCACGACGACGCGCTCACTGAGGCTGTGCACCCGACCTCAGGCACCACCATGGCGGTCAAGAAGGTGTTCCTTCCCGTCGGCGTGACGTTCAAGGGCGACGGCTTCTACAAGACCGATAGCAGGTCAGGATCGAAGTCCTCGTCGTCAGCCGCCAAATCGGAGTCGTCTGACAGCAAGTCGTCTGACAGCAAGTCGTCCGATTCGTCCAGCTCTTCGTCATCGAGCGACTCCGGTTCGGGGGCTTCCTCTGGATCGGGTTCCGGGTCATCAGAGAAGCCGAAGGCGAGCGCTTCGACTTCATCGTCGAGCGACTGACCGAGATGCTGATCCCGCTCAGCGATCAGGCATCTGAGCTGGGAGCCGAGATCGGGGTGTTCGGCGGGTCGGGATTCTACGAGTTTCTCGACGACGCCACAGAGATTGAAATCTCGACCCCCTACGGCTCGCCTGCGGCACCCGTGACCGTCGGAACGCTTTCCGGTCGTAGGGTCGCATTTCTGCCGCGCCACGGTCGCCGCCACGAGTTCGTTGCCCACAAGGTCCCGTTTCGCGCAAACGTCTGGGCGATGGCGTCGCTCGGAGTGCGATCGCTGATCGGGCCATGCTCCGCCGGTTCGCTCCAACCCGACCTGCATCCTGGTGAGTTCGTCGTCGTCGACCAACTCATCGATCGGACGTCCGGCCGAGCCGACACGTTTCACGACGAGGGCCCGATTCACCACCAAGCATTCGCCGACCCCTACGACATCGACCTCCGAACTGTGCTCGTCGACGCCGGCCACCTGACGGGCGTGGCGACACATGACGGCGGAACGATGGTCGTGATCAACGGTCCTCGCTTCTCGACTCGGGCGGAAAGCAGCTGGTTCCGTGAGATGGGTTGGTCAGTCGTCAATATGACCGGCTACCCGGAAGCAGTGCTGGCTGCTGAGGCCGGCATTCCTTACGCCACGGTGGCATTGGTGACCGATTACGACGCCGGGGTCGACGGGCAGGAACCGGTGACGATGGAAGCGATCTTCGAAGTGATGCGAGTCAACGTCGCCCGCCTCGGCGGATTGCTCGCGGTCGCGCTTCCGGCGTTTCCCTAGCGGTAGGCTGGCGCTCCGACTTTCCCTTCACCTGCTCGTTTCACGTGCGTCGTTTCACCGGCGTTCCAGGGAGGGTTGATGTCCCCCATTCCGCATCTCGCCGTATCGATTCGTCGAATACTGGTGCGACGACGATGGATCTATTGGTTGATTGTCGTGGCCCTGGCGTTGGTGTGTGCCGCAGAGGTCCGTGCACAACTCCTCGAGGTCGAGTCCGAACGCGCTCGTTGGGGCGACACCCGAGCCGTGCTCGTGGCAGCGCGAGATGTGTCTCCGGGTGAGTTCCTGTCGACCGCGGTCTTGAGTCGCAAGGTTCCCGTCGCCATGATTCCCGAGTCGGCGGTCAGCGATGTGGCGAATCAGATCGCCCGACAACGAGTAGCTGCGGGCGAGGTGATCACGACCGCCGATGTCGCCGCTGGCGACGGGCCACAGACGCTCGTGCCCGACGGTTGGTTGGCAGTGGCGATCGTCGAATCGCCTGCGTCTGGAGCAGCAATCGGCGACAGGGTGCAGGTCGCCAGCGATGGTGTCGTAATCAGCGCCGATGCCCTCGTCGTCGGCTTTGTCGATGATGCCACACTGGTCGCCGCGCCGGCCGACGAAGCACCCCTGTTGCCTGCTGCTGCGGCGGCAAGCAGCGTTGCCTTGCTGCTCGTGCCCTGACTCGTTGTCAACGTTCAACGATCAGCGATGTCCTGAATCACCACACGGGATCGGATCGCGCGTTTCCTCGCGCTGATGGGCGGCGAGTTCAGCGCCATCCGGCGGCGACGACGGTGAGCACGACGACGCCGAGGGCGATCCGATAGATCACGAACGGCATGAAGCTCCTCGTGCGGATCAAACGCAGCGTGCCCCACACGGCGGCCCAGCCGGAGATCCCGCTCGTGATGATACCGACGATCATCGGTGTTGCGAGCCCTTCGGGGATCCCGTCAGCGAGCAGCTTGCCGACCTTGAACACGACGGCACCGGCGATCACCGGCAAGCTCATCAGAAAGCTCAGGCGGGCCGCCGCGTCCCGGTCGAAACCGAGCTGGCGTGCGGCTGTCATCGTGATTCCGCTACGAGATGTACCCGGGTTGAGGGCGAGTGCCTGGGCGGCGCCGACTATCAGCGAGTCTCTGGCACGGAAATCATCGACCCCACGGTCACCCGATTGTCGATCGACCCACGCCAACACCAAACCGAACACGATCAGCGAGACGGCGATGATCGTCGGTGTACCAAGTTTCCTATCGATCCACTCCTCGAACGCCGCCCCGATCAATGCCGCAGGGATAGTCGCCACGACCAGCAGCCAGGCGACCCGGCCGTCAGTGGTGACCGGTCGCTCTCGCCGCCAAACCAATCGAAGGCCTTCTCGCACGTATTTGACCAGATCGTGTCGGAAGTAGCCGAGTGCTGCTACAAACGTGCCGATGTGGAGCGCTACGTCAAAGGCCTTTTTGACCGACGGATCGTCGAAGTCGTTCCAGCCGAACAGCCATGGCACCAGAATCAGGTGACCGCTCGACGAAATCGGGAGAAACTCGGAGAACCCCTGGACAAGCCCGAGAACGATTGCGTGAAGAATCGGCACGGTTGACGACCGTACCGTGCCTACGATCCCGAATCGTGACCATCCGACGCGTTCGACCGAAACGGCTGAAGTTGTTGTATGTAACAGGCAGTTCCGGGTTTCTCGGTGGCCACATCGTCAACGGGATCGCCGCCGAGCCATGGGAAATCGTCGCCCAAACATCGCAGGCACTTGACCTCCGCAACTGCGATTCCGTGATCAACGTGATCGGCGACTGGCGCCCGACGGCGATCATTCACACCGCCTATCGACGAAACGACCGGCGCTCCAACGTTGACGCCACGCGACATGTTGCCGAAGCAGCCGCCAAGTTCGGCGCAAGGCTGGTGCACGTCTCGACCGACGCCGTGTTCGCCGGGAGACCCGCGCCCTACACCGAGCAGGACTCTCCGACGCCCATCCACGACTACGGCCGCCAAAAGGCTGAGGCCGAACAGATCGTCGCCGAGTTCTGCCCGGGTGCCGTAATCGTGCGCACGTCGTTACTGCTTGGAGGATCGCGGTACGGAGGCACCGAACTGTCCGGCCACGAGATTGCCGTTCGAGATGCAATCAGCAGTCGCTCACCGATGACATTTTTCACGGATGAGGTCAGGAGTCCGGTGCTGGTCGACGACCTGGCCGCTTCGTTGACCGAATTGGCAGGTCGACCCGAAATCGTCGGCGTGTTGCATCTGGCCGGGCCCGAGGCTGTTACCCGAGCCGACTTGGCTCGGATGATCGCCCGCCGGCACGGTTGGGACGCGACTCGCCTGCGGTTCAGCACGCTGGTCGACTCGGGCCTGAGTCGACCGGGTCACGTCGTGCTCGACTCGTCGCTGGCAAGATCCCAGGGCCTCGCCGTCCGCGGCCCCACGAGCTGGCCATAGCCACTCAGACCAGAGTTCGGCAGACCAGCGCTCAGACCAGTGTTCGGCAGCGCGATTGTCAGGCGCCGCTCATCGTGACATCGCGGATCACGAGGCTGACGCCCGCAGCTCGCATCGGGAGCCAGTCGACGTCGTTGCCAACCTCGACGATGTCGAGCAACATTCGCTGCAACGTCGATGCAATCGTGAATTCACGTACCGGTTCGGCAACGGCGCCACCACGGATCATCAGACCTGCGGCACCTGTCGAGAAGTCGCCGCTGATGGCGTTGACCCCTGAGTGAATGCCGGTCACGCTCTGCACGAGCAGGCCATCGTCGATGCTGGTCACGAGTTCGGCCTGCGAACGCCAGCCGGGTTCGAGGTACAAGGCGATCGCCCCAACGCCAGGAGTCCCTGCGTAACCACCGCGGATCGCATTGCCGGTCGACACCGTGTTGGCCCGTCGGGCCGAGTACGAGTTGTGAGTGAACTGCCGCAGTACACCGCCCTCGATCAGACCGTTGCGCCGTGCGGCGAGCCCTTCTCCATCGACGTCGGTCGCCGTGTACGCCAGCGGATTGGTCGGGTCGTCGATCAAGTTGACGAAGGATGGGGCGACCTCGTCGCCGAGCCGATCCTGGAACAGGCTGCGACCCTTAACGACGGCTTCACCGTTGAGGGTCGAGGCGATGATCGACAGGAACTGGGCGGTCACGAACGGGTCGAGCACCACCGTGGTGCGTTTCGACGCCGGTTTCACGGCACCCAACAACCGAGTTGCCCGATCTGCCGCCTCCTTGGCAGCTCGCGCCGGATCGAGCGTCGTCGGTGTACGGCCGACGCTGAAACCGAACCCGGTTTGCGTCTCATCACCGTCGTCGGCGAGTGTCGACACGCTTACGTAACAGCCGTTCTCGCGCCCCCACTGACGGATGCCGGTCGTAGTCGCGACAGCCGCTTCGCCGTAGGCATCGGAGTAGCTCGAATGGTCGACTCGAACACGTTTGTCGACCGCCAGGGTCAGGCGTTCGAGGTCCTTGGCCAACTGGATCTTGCGGTCGGTCGCGAACGCTGCCAGCTCGTCGTCCCAGAGTGACTGGTCGGTTACCGCAACACCATCCGAGGCGGCCAAACCAGCCCATTCATCGACCGTTCCGAACTGGATGTTGTCGCGGGCTTCGGTCAGCACTTCGGCGATCGCTGCTGCATCAAGCGTGCCGGCGTACGCAAAGCCGGTTCGGCCATCGCGAATGATTCGAATCCCAATGCCTTCGGATTGAGCTGAGACGAACTGCTCGATTTCGCCTTCGTAGACGCGCACCTCGGTATCGCCGCCACGCGACACGAAGGCCTCGACCTGTTCCCCCGGCTGCGCCTGAGCCACGACGCTGTCGACAATCGCGAGTAGGCCGCTGCCATCGTCGCTGGAACTCATGCTGTCCACCCCCGAGGGCTCCGCCCCCGCACCCCAGACCGGACGGCTCGCTGGCGCTCGCTCGTCCTGGCATCATTCGCTGCGCTCATGCTGTCCACCCCCGAGGGCTCCGCCCCCGCACCCCAGACCGGACGGCACGCTGGCGCTCGCTCGGCCTGGCATCATTCGCTGCGCTCATGCTGCTGTGCCGCCGATCGTCAGTGACTTGACCCGCAACGTTGGCTGGCCGTCGCCAACCGGCACACCCTGGCCGTCCTTTCCACATGTGCCGGGATTCCCCCAGGCGAAGTCGTTGGCGAGCATGTCGATGTCGCGAAGCACCTGTGGTCCATTGCCGATCAGGTTGCCTTCCCGCAGCGGCTCTGTGATTTCGCCACCTTCGATCAGGTACGCCTCAGTCATCCCGAACACGAAGTCACCGGTGGCGGTGTTGACGCTGCCACCGCCGAGATGGGCGACGTACACGCCATGGTCGGTCGAGGCGATGATGTCGTCAGCGTCGTCGGGCCCGTCGAGCACGAACGTGTTCGTCATCCGTACCATCGGGAGATGCATGTAGCTCTGACGGCGACCGTTCCCAGAAGGGCGGCGACCTTCCTTGCGGCTGCGTAGATAGTCCCACATGTAGTCGGTCAGCACGCCGTCTTCGATCAGCACGTTACGCTGCGTTTGGTGGCCTTCGTCGTCGACCGACAGCGTGCCCCACTCGCCCGGAATCGTGCCGTCGTCGACCAGCGTGACCAGCGGTGATGCAACCAGTTCACCGACTTTGCCGGCATACACGGAGGAACCCTTTTGGATGTGATCGGCTTCGAGCCCGTGGCCGCAGGCCTCGTGGAACAACACGCCGCCGGTGCCATTCTTGATGACGACCGGCATCGCCCCTGACGGCGCCGGGCGGGCGTTGAGTTTGACGATCGCCTGCCGGGCGGCCTCACGGGCGAGGTGCTCGACGTCGACGGCGTCGAATGCTTCCCACCCAATCGTGTGTCCCATCGATTGGAACCCGGTCTGCATTCCGGCGTCACCATTGGCGACGACGCTGATCCGGGCGAGCACCCGCACGATGTCGTCGTCGACCCATACTCCGTCGCTGTTGGCGATCAAGACTCGTTTCCGGCTGTCGCCGTAACCGGCAGACACCTGGACGATCTCGGACCCGGCCGAGCGGGCCGCCTCATCGACGCGTTGTAGCAACGCGACCTTGGCGGCCTTCGAAATCGACTCTGGATACTGCTCGATCACGTTGATCCTGCGCGTCTCGAACGCGGACAGGGAGACCGTTCGCGTACCACCGTCGCCCTGACTTGCAGCCGCTGCTGCCGCTGAAGCAGCCGCCGCGAGGCCTGCCTCCGAGAGGTCGCTGGTGTGTGCGAATCCGGTTGTCTCGCCCTTGATCACGCGGATACCTGCACCCCGATCTCGGCCGGAGGTGACTTGTTCGATTCGACCGTCGTCGAGCGCAACGGACGTGTTGCGCTTGTCTTCTGCATACACCTCCGCGAACTCGGCACCAGTGCGGAGGGCGAGCCCAAGAGTCCGTTCAATGACGTCACGGTCGATCACGAGGTTCATGCTACGTCCGGCGTTAACGTCACAGCCCTGTGAACGTGGCTGTCGGGCTCAAGGGCGAGGCGAGGTTGCTGGTTGGTGAAGCTGACACCGCGCGCGCTCTGGGGTCGGGTGACGTCGACGTACTTGGGACCCCGCGATTGGTCGCCCTCTTCGAACAAGCAACGTGCGACGCACTGTCAGGGATGATGGACGCCGGACAGTCGACGGTCGGCATGCGGGTACAGATCGACCATCTGCAGCCGACCCCAATTGGTGCCGAGGTAGAGGTCGAGGCATACCTCGACAAGATCGAGGGCCGACGGATCACATTTACGGTCACGGCCTCCGACTCAGGCGGCCTGATCGCCGCCGGCAAGGTCACCCGCGTCGTGGTCGATGTCGAAAAGTTCATGTCGAAATGTTGCAAAGCAAGCTGACCCGCTCCATAGCCAGCGCCGCTGGCGTCATATTCTTGGCAGGGTGCACCGGCGACGGCGGCGCGATCCGAGACAACGTGATCGAGCCGGGTATCACCGCCCTGAACGAGTCGAAGGTCTTGGCATGCAACGGTGACGCCGAGACGCTTCGTGTGGCGATGGAGTCATACGAGATCCTCAACAGCGCGCCTGCACTGGACGAAGCCACCTTGGTTACCAGCGAGTTCCTCCGTGAAGAATCGGAACTGTGGAACATCGTCAACGGCGAGTTGGTCCCCCAGCACCCCGACTGCGGCCCGTGACACGATCTACGCGAGATTGATCAGGCGAGGTTGCTGGTTCTGGGGTAGACATCGGTTGGGTCGGTCATCACGTTGACCAGGTACGGAATCCCGCTGGCGAACGCTCGGTCCAACGCGGGCCCAATCTCGGGCGGTGACGTGACGGTTTCGCCGCCACCTCCGAGCGCGATTACGACCTCGTCGTAGCGGGTGTTCGGCTGCAGGTCGCAGGCGATGTCCCAACCGTATATGAACTGCATCGGGTGCTTCTCGAGTCCCCAGCAACTGTTGTTCCCGACGATCATCACGACCGGCAGATTGTGACGCACCAGGGTGTCGACATCCATCAGCGAGAAACCCGCCGCGCCATCGCCGAGCATCAACACAATCTGGGAGTCAGGGCGTACCACGCGTGCCGCGATCGCGTATCCCAACCCGTTGCCCAGGCACCCGTACGGCCCGGTGTCGAGCCAACAGCCTGGCTCGAAGACCTCGACGTACTTGCCGGCATACGACACGAAGTCGCCTCCATCGCAGATCACGACGGCATCGCGCGCCAGCCGCTTTCGTAGCTCGCCATAGATTCGGGTCGGCTTGATCACGTCGCCGCCTGCCGCCAGAAGGGGTGCCTCGGCGTCGATCTCAGCTTGCTCGGCGGCTCGCAACTCGTCGATCCACGAGGTGTGATCGACTCGATCGCCGGCGAAGTCGGCGAGGCCGCGCAACGTCGCCGCGATGTCACCGGCAACCGTCACCACGTCGACGTGACTCGCCGTCTGACCGACCGAATCGACGACGTGAACGATGTCGGCCGACCCAAACCGACCGAAGCCAACTCGGAAATCCAACGGGGTACCGATCACGACGACGAGGTCAGCTCGCTGCTTGACGGCACCACGGGTGCGCAGGAACGCCAACCGATGATCAGCGGGCAACATGCCGCGCCCCAACCCGTTGAAAAAACATGGCACCTCAAGCGATTGCGCGGCGGCCGCCAACTGCTCCCATGCGCCGTCCCAGTACGCATCACTGCCGACGAGGAACGCTGGACGCTGCGCATTCGCGATCAGTGACGCCACCCGCGCCACGACGTCGGGATCAGGAGCGACACCGGGAGCCAAACCACTAACCGGAACTTCACCGCCACTCGGGCCGAACACATCCATCGGGAAGTCGAGGAACACCGGGCCGCGATGCGCCATGGCGGACAGTTGAGCGGCGGCATGCACCTGCTTGCCAGCCAACCCTCCATTTGTCACGGTCTGCGACCGCTTGGTAATCGGAGCCAGCACGGGCACGTGATCGAACTCTTGGAGTGAACCTGACCCCCAACGGTGCTGCGGTGCGCGACCACCGAGCACGACGACCGGCGATCCGTTGAAGTGCGCGGACGTCACAGCCGAGATGCCATTCGTCACGCCGGGCCCAGCGGTCAGCGCCACAAGACCAGGCCGACGCGTCAACTTGGCGTACGCCTCGGCGGCGAACGTGGCCGACTGCTCGTGACGCGTGTCGACAACCCGCATGACCTGGTCACGTGCCGCCTCGTACAGCGGCCAGATGTGGGCCCCGTTCAGCGTGAACATGACATCGGTGCCGAACTGCAGCATCGCCGCAACCGCCTGTTGCCCGGCGTGACCTTCAATCCGTGGCATCGGGGCAACCCGTGTCATCGGGGCAATCTGTGACATCGCCGATCCCCCAGACCTGTCGGGCTTTGGCATACACGCCCTGGTCGAATGAGAACTCGACCATGTTCCCGTCCGGGTCGCGAAGCATGCAGATGTACCCGATCGGGGAAGGCATTTGCGTCGCCTCCCTAGCCAGGCAACCGGCCTCGAGGCCTCGCGCCGCGATCGAATCGACCGCCTGGCGGGTCGTCAGTTCGATCCCAAGATGGGCGAAGGGTGCCAATACCTCCTGAGGTGCGTCAGCGAACGGGTCGCTCCCCGGGAAGAACTGGACAATGACGAGTATGAACGGGTGGTTGGCAGCGCCGGGTTGACCGAGCCAGGCACCGTGACCGAACTCGTCGGAACGACGGTCGAGCAGTTCCAACGGGGTGAATTCGGTGAACCATGCGATCGTTCGATCGATATCGCCAACGCGCAGCGCGATGTGTGTCCAACGCGGTTCTGACGGGTGTTCAGCGTGCAATCGTTCGGTCACCACGAGATGACCTTAGAGGTTGTGACGGTACTGTTCGCCCATGAGACGGGTCACCTCCGACTGGGCGCCTCGGCTTGCGGCGCGGATCAACCCGGCGGATGCCGAGCGGATCGCGCAGAAGGTGCTGGCGAGCGTCGATGAGGTTTCGGCTAAGCGATGGGACGCTGCCGTGCGGCGTGCCGCCGGACTCCCGGGCGACATCCGACCCGAGAAGATCAAGTCACTCGTCGATTCGTTCGCCCGAGAACTCGGGGCTTTCGGGGCAGGAGCCGGCGTCGCCGCCGCGGCGCCGGCGGTCGGCACCGCTGCGACCTTGCTCGCAACCACCGCCGAGTTGGCGTGGTTCACCACGCGAGCCGGCGATCTGATCCTCACGATCGCGGCACTACATGGCCGACCTGACCCGACCGTCGAGGAACGTCGAGCGTGGGTGCTTGCGGTACTGATCTACGGCGGCTCGGCGCGCGACGGGTTTGCCAAGGCCCTCAACCAAGCAACGACAGGCACGACACTCGCGACGAACAACCGGGTTCCTTTGGCAACACTGCAGATGGCCAACCGCGCGATGAGCAAGCTGCTGCTTCGCCGCTACGGCGCTCGACGCGGCGTCGTCGCGCTCGGCACAGCGGTACCGCTCGGGCTCGGTGCCGTGATCGGCGGGAGCGCCAACTACCTGGCGATCCGCTCGCTCGGACGCCACGCCGACGAGTTCTTCGCGCGGTTGCCCTACTCAGCAATCGACGTCGACTCGACCGACGTTACCGGCCGACTCCTCACCGACTGATTTCGACCACCGAGCTTGTTGCAACAACTAGTAATCCTCCTAGGTGACACGGCGAGGTTTTAGGCGTACGTTCGTGACACCGCCCAGAGGGCCAGACGAACGGAGCCGACATGACGAACCAAAGCGACGAGCTACTTTTTGGAGCGGAAAGCACTCGGGCACGGGACACCGATGGCGACGGTGTGAGCGACGTCCAGGAGAGCCTCGACGGCACCGATCCGAACGACGCCGACAGCAAGATCAGGCACGATCGACCGGTACTCGATCCAACCGGCAACAATGGCCCACGCGTTGGCATCGAGGGAACGATCCTCGAACGCGAAACCATCATTGACGTCGCCGGCTCGACGCCCGAAGGGCATTCACTTGAGCAGACGCTCGGGACCGGACTCGACGGTAAGCCGATCGGCAAGTCACCAAACGACCTCGGATACGGCGACGGCGACAAGTTGCTGGAAGGGCGCGGGACCGACCCCAACTCGCCGCTCAACATGCACCGCAATCCGTTGACCGGCAACACCGCAGCCAAGCCGCCCGAAGGTCGAGACGCCACCAAGGACACCCTCGGACGTGAAGCAGGCCCCGGCGCCGGTGGCAATCAGGTGTCCGACAGTGGTTCGGGCTCAACTCCTCCGCCCGGCGCAGATTTGAGTTTCCGGGCACCTCACACCGATCAGATCTCCGGAACGGACGGCGGAACCGAGGACAAAAGTACTCTCGACGCCGTGATCGACTGGCTGATCCCAACGACGCCAACGCCAGATGCCGGCACCGTCCGGCCGGATGGCGACAAGCCAGTTCCAAAGCCAGCACCGAAGAAGCCGGTGGTCCCGGGAGGTCCGGACGACTACCTGACCAACCCGGATGCAGACACCGGCGGAGGCGTCGTGACTGACGAACAGATCGAGCGGGCAATCGTCTTGCAGGGCACCGACACCGACTTCGTTCCCGGCGCCGGAACGCAGATCGACGCTGATTCACCCCCGAAGCGTCCAATCGATCTCGTCACCGATGGCGGTGACGAAGACCCCGGCGCTGGCGAAAGCGACGGTACGGTGACACCACCGGATCAGCAGATCAGCAGACCGGTCAACCCGCAAGATGGTCTCCCCGGTGGCGGGCTGCCTCCCGGCTCAGGAACAGGAAACGGCGGCGGTGACGGTGGCGACAACACCGGCCGCGACGGCTTCTCGAGCGCCGCCACAGCGGCAACCAACACCGGTGCTCCTGGCTTCGGAAGCGGGGTCACCAACATCGGCGCGGGATCGACCGGCGGCATCCAATCCGTCGCTGGCGACGACACCGGAGCCACAGCAACAACCGACGGTTCAGGCCGAGCATCGCAGAGCTACGCGATGATGGCCGGCGACGATGACGGCCTCGAAGAACTCGAAGTCCAACGAGCCGACAGCCTCGACGCGGAACCACGAGTGATTGACAGCGACGGTGACGGAGTCAGCGATGCGCAGGAAATCCTCGACGGCACAGATCCGAACAATGCCCGCGATCATGTGACCGAACCCGCCCCGGTGATCGATTCGAACGGCAGCCCTCCGGTCAGCGAGCCAGAACTCAACCCGTTAGCGCCGAACGATCCACGCGCTGCGATCGATCAGATCAACCTCGAACGCGAAACAGTCGTCGACGTGCTTGGCGGCCTGCCCGACGGACACACGCTCGACCAAACACTTGGAACGGGGCTCGACGGTCAGCTGCTCGGCAAGTCAACCGATCACTACGGAAACGCCGATGCCGAAGGATTACTCGCAGGACGCGGCATGGACCCCAACTCACCGCTCAACATGGGACGAGAATCGTTCACTGGCAACAACCCCGCCGAATCGGCCGAAGGCCGGAACCCCACCACGGACACGCTTGGTCGAGAGGCAGGTTCGGGCGTCGGTGGCGAGCAGAAATCCGAGGGTGGCATCCCCACTGCGCCACCTTCCGGCACGGAGCTCAGTTTCCGTGCGCCGAATATGTCGCTCGTGAGTGACTCAGCTGATGGAGGCACGCCGGCACCCGACCCGCATGCCCCGCCGAAGACAGCCGAAGAGAAGGTGAAAGAGAGGGATTCCAACAAAGAGAATCGTGACTACGACAAATGGAAGAAGGAACAGTCCGGCAAGACGGTGAATCCGGATGCGGACACCGGCGGGGGCGGAGTCGTCACTGAGGATCAGATCGAGCGGGCAATCGTGCTGCAGGGCACCGACACCGACTTCGTTCCCGGCGCCGGAACGCAGATCGACGCTGATTCACCCCCGAAGCGTCCGATCGATCTCGTCACCGATGGTGGTGAAGAAGACCCCGGCGCTGGCGAAAACGACGGTACGGTGACACCACCAGATCAGCAGATCAGCCGACCCGTGAACCCGCAAGATGGTCTCCCCGGTGGCGGGCTGCCTCCCGGCTCAGGAACAGGAAACGGCGGTGGTGACGGTGGCGACAACACCGGCCGCGACGGCTTCTCGAGCGCCGCCACAGCGGCGACCGGCACCGGTTCTCCTGGATTCGGAAGCGGGGTTACGAACATCGGCGGCGGCGCTGCCGGTGGCATACAGACGGTGGCCGGCGACGACACCGGAGCCACAGCAACAACCGACAGTTCGGGCCGGGCATCTCAGAGCTACGCGATGATGGCAGGCGACGACGACGACCTCGAAGAACTCGAAGTCCAACGCGCCGATATGGCCGCCGCAGGCCCCGGCACCCAGACGGAGGACGAGATCTACATCGGCGCCACCAGCGCACCTGTCGATCCGACAGGTGGAGACTCGAATGGAGGCTCCGCTGGCAGCGACGTCCCTGCACCTGCCGACCCTGCAGCTTTAGACCATGTGTCAACGTCCGAATCAGGTTCTGTATCGCTGCCTGTGGCGATGGTTGGCGACGTGATCGCGCCGATTCTTGAGTTCGAGGCCACCGAAGTCGCAGTCGCCAGCGACGTCGCACTCGGAATCGAAGCGTCACCTCGGGGTGCGTCGGCACCTGCTCAGGGCGCTGACGCCGTGGCGACTATCCCAATCGTTGGTCCGATCATCGGGCACGAAGCCGAGAATCAGAGTTTGTGGGCACCGCCGACGCCGCTCGACCCGATCGACGACAGCGTCGTGGAAGTTCAGCTGGCGATTGACGATCCAGTCGACGATCTGGTCGACGAGCCGTTTGCGCAACGATCGATCGAGATCGACGATCTCGTGCCCGACGAAGCAAATCTCGATGAAGGTTTCTGAACTGCCTGCCTGACGGCTCGGGACTGAACGCGCACGGGTATCTGTTCAGGGGTAGCGTTCACCGCTCAATGATGCTGGAACGCGTGAACCAGCCCTCCGACCTGCGAGGGATGTCGTACGACGAACTCGACGCGCTCGCCGGTGAGATTCGCGACCTAATCGTCGAAGCCGTCAGCGAAAACGCCGGGCACCTCGGTTCCAACCTCGGCGCAGTCGAATTGTCGCTTGCGTTGCACCGAGTGTTCGAATCGCCGACCGATGCGATCCTGTGGGACACCGGGCATCAGGCATACGTTCACAAGATCCTCACCGGGCGGCGCAAGCAGTTCTCGCAACTGCGTCAAGCGGGGGGCATGTCCGGTTACCCGAGCCGTGAGGAAAGCCCGCACGACTTCGTCGAAAACAGCCACGCCTCCACAATCCTGAGCTACGCCTACGGCATGGCGGTCGCCAGAGATGCCGGCGTCACCAGCCACCGCCACATCGTCGCTGTGATTGGCGACGGCGCGATGACCGGCGGAATGGCGTACGAGGCTCTCAACAACCTCGGCCACAACAGGCGTCGAGTGATCATGGTGCTCAACGACAACGGTCGCAGCTACGCGCCGACCGTGTCGAACCTGTCGGCCAACATGCAAGGCCTAGACGAACGATCGAATCACCCGAGCCTGCCCGATCGTGTGACCGGCAAATTGGCACACGCCTTGACCGACATCCGTCTCAATCCGGTGTACGTCCGTCGCCAACGGCGGCTCGAGGATTTCCTTCATAACCTGCCTGGTGTCGGCCCGCAAGCCGAGCGGGCAATGGACGCGTTCAAGGCCGGGGTCCGCGAGTTTCTGCAACCACCATCGTTCTTCGAGGCACTCGGCGTGCGGTATGTCGGCCCTGTCAATGGCCATTCGGTCGCCGAATTGGAGGCCGCCTTTCGCAATGCTGAGACGTTGTCAGCCGAAGGCCCGATCATCGTCCATGTGCTCACGCAGAAAGGTCGCGGGTATCCCCCCGCTGAGGACGACGACGAGAAGCACCTCCACGACGCACCCGTGTTCGACCCCCTCAAGGGCCCGCCGAAAGCGATGCCGACCGGCTACACGCAGGCCTTCGCCGAAGCGGTGATCAAGGCAGCCGAGGAGGACCCTCGGCTCGTGGCGATTACTGCAGCGATGCCCGGGCCGACCGGTCTGTTGCCGTTCCAGGCGCATTTTCCCGACCGGTTCTTCGATGTCGGGATCGCCGAACAACACGCCGTCACGGCCGCCGCCGGTATGGCGATGTGGGGCATGCGACCAGTCGTCGCGATCTATTCGACGTTCCTCAATAGGGCGTGGGACCAGGTTGTCTACGACGTCGCGATGCACCGCCTGCCGGTGATCTTCTGCCTCGATCGAGCGGGCGTGACCGGGCCTGACGGGGCGTCGCACCACGGCGTCTACGACATGGCTCTGCTCTCGAAGGTGCCGGGTATGAGGGTGCTGGCTCCGTCCAGCGCGCAAGAACTCCAACAGATGTTGCTCGATGCGGTTTCGCTGGCGGACGAAGGTCCGGTGGCGATTCGGTACCCGCGAGGGTCGGCCCGTCAGGTCGGCGAGCACGAAGTTGGTCGCGGACTCAAAGCACGACTGGCCCGCGCCGGTGTCGCTGGTCCTGGTTCGATATGCGTGCTGGCGATCGGCAAGATGGTCGAGGCGTCCCTGAAGGCGGCTGACCGCCTCGCAACACAGGGTCATTCGGTCGAGGTCTGGGACGTTCGATGCTGCGCCCCGCTCGACGACGAGATGATTGCCGATGCGGCGACGCACTCTGCGGTGGTGACAGTTGAGGACGGCGTGCGGGAGGGTGGGATCGGGATGATGATTGCCGACCGAATCGGCACACTTCGCCCTGAGGTGCCCGTCGAGGTGTTGGGTCTTCCGACGCAGTTCATCCCCCACGGCGAAGCCCACCACATCCTGGCTCGCCTTGGGCTCGACGCCGAGGGCATCGCTGCGACGATCCGCACTCACCTGCGAAACGGGTTCACAGAATAGAGCTGACCGCGTAGGGTTCGCCTCGTGGCTGATCTCGAGGACCTGCGATCCGAACTCGAACTGGCGCTGACGTTGGCCGACGCCGCCGACGGGTTCACGCTCCCACGATTCGAGCAGCAGGACTTCACCCTCGGTTGGAAGGACAACCGAACCGAAGTCACCGAGGCCGACCGGGGCTGTGAGACATTGCTCGCCAACATCGTTCTCGAGACTCGACCAAGACACGGGTTCTTCGGCGAGGAACACGGACTGCAGGGTGACCCAGATTCTCCCTGGCGATGGATCGTCGATCCGATCGACGGCACGTCTGGATTCGTGCGCGGCATCCCAGTTTGGGCGACCTTGATCGCCCTCACGCACATCGACTATGGCCCGGTCGTCGGAGTTGCCTCGGCCCCTGCGATGGGCAAGCGATGGTGGGCGGCGCGACGTTTGGGGGCCTTCGTCGATGGGCGGCCGTGCCGCGTCTCCGACGTTGCCGAACTCCAGGAGGCTCAGGTCAGCATCACCTTCAGCCAAGGATGGGAAGACCTGGGGCTCACCGGCGAGTTGGTCAAAATCGTGCAGGAAGCCCGCCGGGCACGCGGTTTCGGTGACTTCTGGCAGCATTGCCTCGTCGCCGAGGGCGCTTTGGATCTCGCTGTCGACGCCGTCGGAGTCGCCCCATACGACCTAGCGGCGGTGAAGGTGATCGTGGAGGAAGCAGGCGGAACCTTCACAGACCGTAAAGGCCGCGTCACCTATCAGAAACCCAGCGCGGTGAGCAGCAACGGTCACCTGCACCCCGGTGTGCTGTCGCGGCTGAATTAGTCAGCACTCGTCGGCCGTCGCTAGAACCAGCCCCCGCGCTTGAACCCGCGGTACATGAGCACCACGATCAACGCCATCGAGCCCAATATCAGGGGGTACCCGATGCGCCACTGCGTTTCCGGGAAGTACTCGAAGTTCATACCATAGATACCGGCGATCAAGGTCGGCACGGCGGCCATCGCGATCCATGCGCTGATCCGACGCATGTCCTCATTCTGCTGAACCGAGATCTGAGCGAGGCTGGCCGTGAGTGCGGCGTCGATCAGGCCAGACAACGATTGCGTTCTGTTGACGGTTCGGGTCAGTTGATCGGCTGCTTCGACGAGATCGTCGTGCACTTCCTGAGTCGTCGACGGACCGACCTTGCGGATCAAACGATGGAGGGGCTCCTCGAGCGCGTCGATCGCCACCAGCAATGAACGGATCTCACGTTTCAGTTTGTACAGCCGCCGAATCGGTTGCGAACGTGTCTCAGAGAAGACGTCACGTTCGACCTCGATAACATCTTTCTCGAACCCATCGAGCGCCGGTCGGTAGTCGGCGATCACACGCGTGATGATCGCCGACAGCACAGCTTGGGGTCCATGGGCGAGACGCTCGGGATCAGATTCGAGTTCGTGACGTACCGTCGACAGCGGGCTGGCGTGACCGTGCCGGATCGAGATGATCGTACGCCTCCCAAGCAACACCGTCATTTCGCCGAGCGCGATTGTCTCGTCTACATCGTCGTACCGCGCCGTTCGCAGAACCATGTGCAGCACTCCGTCGTCGACACTCAACACGGGTCGATCGTGGGGCGCCAGGACATCACCCGGGTCGACATCGAATAGGTCGAACGCCTCGCACGCGGCAGTCAACTCGTCCTCGTTGGGAATCCGGAGCCCGAGCCAGACGAACGAGTCCGGGTGGTCGAGCCAACCAATCGCGCCCTCCGGGTACGGACCGACGTCGAGTCGAACTCCCCGCTCGTACACACCACAGTCGACGATCACGCGGTAAGTCTTGCCGCCGCCGCACCCCTGACAGGCGATCGATCAAAACTACTCCTCGGTGATGAAGCAGAATTCGTTGCCTCCTGGGTCGGCCATGACTTGGTAGTCGCCGTCGTCTTCTTCGACCAGATCGCCGATCTTTCTGGCGCCGAGCATTTCGGCGTTGTCGATGGCGCTCGCCAGATCGTCGACGGCGACGTCGAGGTGTAGGCGGTTCTTGGCCGTCTTGGGTTCCGCGACACGTTGAAACCCAATATAGAAACCGACGTCGTCGCCGTCGAGCACGACCCAGTCGTCGCTCTCGATCTCGACCTCTCCGCCGATCAGGGCTTGCCAGAACCGCGCCAGCGCCTTTGGATTCGCACAATCAAACACGATCTCATGCAGTGAGCCGATAGCCATGCCAGCTACCGTACGTCCCATGGCGACGCCATTCCAGATCACCTTCGATTGTGAGAACGCCGATGCGATGTGTCGCTTCTGGGCCGTGGCGCTCGATTACGTCGAGGAGCCGCCGCCTGCCGGCTATCTCTCGTGGGAAGATTTCCTGCGTGCCAACGAGATTCCGATGCCACCGACCGGTTCGATCGGGGCGATCGTCGATCCGGCAACCACTGGTCCACGAATTCTGTTTCTGCGCGTGCCGGAGAAGAAGTCGTTGAAGAATCGAGTCCATCTCGATATTCGGGCAGGGCGCTCCGACGAGGAACGTACGAGGAAAGTCGAACAGCTGGTCGCTGCCGGCGCAACCGAAGTCCGGCGTGTTGACGAAAACGACCAGTGGTGGACCGTTATGACCGATCCCGAAGGAAATGAGTTCTGTGTCACGTGACGAGCACCTGAAACCCGGAACCACAGCGATTCGCGCCGGGCGTGGATCCAGCGGGTCGTCGCTGGCACCAGCGTTGTGGGCGTCGAGTGTGTGGCACTCGACGTGCATGGACGACGCGCATCAGCGCGCCACTTCGCTGCGGGCCGACGAGTTTTACGGACGCTACGGCAATCCGACGGTGCGCTCGTTCGAGCAGGCCGTTGCTGAACTCGAAGGTGCCGAGGACGCGATGGCGTTCGGGTCTGGGATGGGTGCGATCGCCTCGACCGTGCTGGCGTTGTGTTCGGCGGGCGACCATATCGTCGCTGCCCGCCAGCTCTACTCTGGCACGCTTGCGTTCCTTCAGGGCCCGTGCGCACGATTCGGGATCGAGCTCACGCTGGTCGACGGCACCCAGCCTGGGGCCTTCGCGGCCGCTGTCCAGCGCGGACGCACGACGTTGGTGATCGCCGAAACACCATCGAATCCGCTGCTCGAATTGGTCGACCTGGAAGAACTCGGATCGATCGTGGGTCCGTTCACGGTTGTCGACTCGACGTTTGCAACTCCGCTCGGCCAGCAGCCACTGGCTTACGGAATCGATCTGGTGATTCACTCCGCAACAAAGGGGATCGCAGGTCACAACGACGCGACACTGGGCGTGGTCGCTGGTGAGAAGGACCTAATCGACGCGATCTGGAGCTACGCCGTCCTGCACGGCGCAACCGCTTCTCCCTTTGACGCCCTCAACGCGATCCGCGGAATCCGCACGATGGCGGTTCGCACTGCGCATCAGGCGGCGACCGCGCAACGGCTCGGTGAGTGGCTCGAGCGCCACCCTGCCGTATCCAGAGTGCACTACCCGGGTCTCACGTCGCACGCCCAGCACGATCTCGCCAAACGCCAGATGCGTCAGTTCGGTACGGTGATGGCGTTCGAGTTGTCGGGCGGCCGCGAGGCGGTTCGATCACTACTCGGTTCGATCGAACTTGCCCACTGTGCAACCTCGCTCGGCGGTCCAGAGACGTTGATATGTCACCCCGCCACGACGACGCATGCCAGCCTGACGCCGGAGGAGCAGCTTCAAGCTGGGGTGACCGAAGGTCTCGTGCGAGTCTCAGTCGGCCTGGAAGACCCCGACGATATCATCGCCGATTTCACCCAAGCCCTGGCTAAACCGTAACGCTCGGCCGTCCGACCGGATTCTGGTTGCGCGGTCACACGCTGGCAGCACACAATCGCGCTGAGGATCGTGGTTACTACTCGATGATGTCGAGTTGGCTTGGACCGAACGAGAAGAACGCCGCCAGCATCGCGTCGGTCGGTGGTTCGCTCCAGTCGAACGCCCGAACCTGAGCAGTCGAACGTCGACCGAGTCGTGAGCGGACTAGCTCGAACTGTGTCAGGCCACGCAGGGCGATCGGCTCACCGTCACCAGCCAACGAAAGCGGTGCGGCATCGACCAGCTCGACCGATACAGGCCGACCCAACGACGCACGACCAAACCCGTGCGCCATTACGCCGATCAGTTCCGAACTGCGATTACCCGGCCGCCCGATTGCGTGCCGAACGTCGTGCTCGTGGCTGTGACAGTCGAAGGGCGGTCGGAACTCGCGGACTGTCTGCAACAGTTCCGCCACTGCTCCGATCTGTCCCTTCCACTGAGCTATCAGCGTTTGCCACGGCATGCCGCGCCAACGTTCCACTTGGGCGTTTGTCCACGGGTCCGTCGCCGCGCCCTCGAGACGCCCGTTGGCGACGTCATCGGTCACGCCAGCCACATGCGACAACACGTCTCGAACGGTCCAGCCGGGATTGCACGCCACGGGCATCGCCCATTCGTCATCGCCCAACGTCTCGCACAGCCCGACAAACGACCGTTGAGCATCGACATACATGCGGGCTATCTCCATCGCCGTAGCGTAGGCATCGCCACGACCTCGCTGGCATGCTGAGGACAGCATGTTGGAGTTGATCGCCGCCGCCGGGTCTGCGTTCGGCGTTATTTTCGTGGCCGAACTCGGCGACAAGACTCAGCTACTTGCGCTCGGATTTGGCGCCCGGCACAGCCTCCGTCAAGTCGCAATCGGTCTGACGATCGGCTATGGAGTCGCCGGGGCGATAGCCGCGCTGGTCGGCGGCGTGCTCGGTGCGGCGCTGCCGGAACGGCCGATCGCGCTGGCCGGAGGGGTGCTGTTTCTCCTGTTCGCCGTGTTGGCGTTACGCAGCGGTGCCGAAACTGAAGACGGCGACGGCGCACGTGTGATCAAGGCCTCGACTGTCATCGCCTCGATCACCTTGACGATCGCCGTCGGCGAGATGGGCGACAAGACACAACTGGCGACCGCCGCGTTGGCAGCACGTTCG
Source organism: Ilumatobacteraceae bacterium (assembly GCA_031390905.1). Classification (GTDB taxonomy): domain Bacteria; phylum Actinomycetota; class Acidimicrobiia; order Acidimicrobiales; family Ilumatobacteraceae; genus Ilumatobacter. The sequence continues at coordinate 45,282 of JANMTV010000179.1, forward strand.
AACCCGTTCGCGATCTGGTTCGGCTCGACGCTCGGCGAGGTGTCAGCCGGCATGCTCGGCGCAGTCGCAGGCCTCAAGCTCGGTACGAAGATCAACCCGAGAATCCTTCGACTCGCGTCGGCGGCCCTGTTCGCAATCTTCGGCCTCGCGCTTCTGATCAGCGCAGCCTGATCACGTCAGCTGTAGTACGGGTTTTCGCCTGTGGCGTGATCGGTGAGATCCTTGACCCGCTGCACCGCTGGCAGCGCCTCGCTGAGCATCGTTTGGACGCCTTCCAGCATCGTCATCTTGCTCATCGAACACCCGTGGCAACCGCCACCCATCGTCATGTAGGCGGTGCCTTCACCGTCGTGGCCGACGTAGGTCACGAAACCACCGTGAGCGGCGAGTGCGGGGTTGACATCGGACGAAACCAGCGCCTCGATCTCGGCCGACAGTTCGTCGTCGCGGGTCAAACCTTCGGCGCTTGGAGCGGCCGGTCGGTTCGGGTTCCGGATCACGAGACCCTGCGAGTCGGTGCAGTCGAGCGTGGCACCCTGCAGCAACTCGACGTCCTTACCCGGAATGATGACCTTGACCGCACCCTTACCGTCGACCTCGTGGGTGCGCACCTCATCGGTGAACGCCGCCTTCAGGTACTCGTCGAAGCTGAGGTCGTAGCGAAAATCCTCGCCAGGGTTCGAGGCGATAGCCAGGCGAAGCCCGAGTTGATCGGCATCGGACTCTTCGGCACGCAGTTCGAGCAGTTTGTCGAAGGCGTGCTCGGTGATCGAAATGATCGGCTGGCTGATGAGCGCACCGCCGAGGGGCGACCTGGCTGCTTCGAGTGGGCTCATGTACTTGAGGCTACCGTCGCGTCTTGTGAACACCGAGACCCGCCCCGCCCAGTGGTATGTCGATCATCTCCTCGCTGACGTCGAGAAGTTCGCAGCAGCCGTCGAACTCGGGCCGCTCGATGCGGCCGTGTCGGGCTGCCCCGAATGGGACCTACGACAACTCACCCATCACACCGGCAGTGTCCATCGGTGGGCCCGCCAATCAGCCGAGACAGCCGCCCAACCACCATCATTCGGCACGGAAACGCCGTCGGATGACGAACTTGCCGATTGGCTGCGGGTCGGCGCTCACGACCTGGCCGAGACACTGCTCAGCATCGACCCGGACGCCCCAACATGGTGTCCGTTTCCTGTCGAGAAGATCGGGCGAATTTGGCCGCGTCGGCAGGCTCACGAGACAGCAGTTCACCGGTGGGATGCCGAAACGGCAGCGGGGATCGTGGCAACGTTCGACCCCCAGCTTGCCAGCGACGGTATTGACGAATACTTCGCTATCGCCCTTCCGCGGCTGATCCAGCGCGGTCGCGCCCAACCACCGGCTGGCAGTCTTCACCTGCACTGCACCGATGTCCCCGGCGAGTGGCTCATCTCATTCGAGGACGACGCGATCGCAATTGTCCGAGAACACCGCAAAGGTGACGCCGCCCTGCGTGGCCCGGCCGAGGCAATCCTGCTCAAGCTGTGGAACCGGGATTCACCGCGCAATCACGAACTGAATCCGGTCGGCGACGAATCTGTGCTCGCCAGATGGCTCACAATCGCAGGGATGTAGGTGCGGTTGTGGCAACCTTGACGAGTGACTGAAGGCAGTAGGAAAGCAATCATTGCGGCGTTCTTTGCGAACCTGGGGATCGCCATCTCGAAGTTTGTAGGGTTCATCATTACCGGATCGGCAGGTTTGTTGGCCGAGGCGGTCCACTCCCTCGCCGACACCGGCAATCAGGGACTCCTGATCCTCGGAGGCAACCGCGCCAAGCAGCGGGCCGACAAAGAACACCCCTTCGGATATGGCCGCGAGCGCTACTTCTGGTCGTTTGCCGTTGCTCTGGTGTTGTTCTCGATGGGTGGACTGTTCGCGCTCTACGAAGGAATCAGCAAGTTCCGGCAGCCACACGAGATCGACAGCCTGTGGGTCGCGGTCGGGATTCTCGTGTTCGGTTTGGTCCTCGAGACCTACTCGCTACGGACTGCAGTGAAGGAAGCCAACCACGTCAAGGGTCCAGATATGAGCTGGTGGAAGTTCATCCGCACGTCGAAGCAACCCGAACTGCCTGTTGTGCTGCTCGAGGACACCGGCGCCGAGCTGGGGCTGCTGATGGCGTTGTTCGGAGTATTGATGGCGAAATGGACCGACGACGGTCGTTGGGACGCAGTTGGCTCGATCGCCATTGGCGTGCTGTTGATCGTCATCGCCATCATTTTGATCATCGAGATGAAGGGCCTGCTGATCGGCGAATCGGCGAGCGATGCCGATCACGCGGCGATTGTCGGCGCGCTCGAGGGTTCGCCGCAGGTCGATGGGCTGATTCACCTCAAGACGCAACACCTCGGACCGGAGGAGATCCTCGTCGCTGCCAAATTGGAATTCGATTCGGCGCTCACATTCGGTCAGCTGGCCGATGCAATCAACGTCGTCGAAGCGCATGTTCGACAGGCCGTGCCCGCCGCTCGTGTGATCTACATCGAACCTGACATTCGCCGCGATACATGACGCGTCGCCTCGGGCGGGATTCTCGCACCGTCGGCTTACTCGCCGTTTTCGGCGCAGTCGTCTGCTTCGCGCTCAGCTATTCCGTGCTGAAGTGGCCCAAGGTTCCAGGTGCAGTGGTCGCCTGGTGGCGGCTCGTCGGCTCGTCGATCATGTGGTGGATCGTGCTGCTCGTTCGCCGAGCCCGGACTGGTCGGCCGCTCCCTACGCGGGCGACCTGGAAGCGGACGGTTGCGCCCGGTCTGCTGTTCGGAATCAACATCTCGGTCCTGTTCACAGCGATCACCCGGACCAGCATCGCCCACGCCGAGTTCATCGCCGCAATGCTTCCGTTCGTCATGATCCCCGCCGGATTCACGCTGTTCGGAGAACGACCGAAGTGGCGCGCCCTGATGTGGGGGACGCTTTCGCTGGTGGGGATCGCAATCGTCTTGTTCCTCGGCCCCAAGAAGGGTGTCGCCACACTGAATGGCGATCTGCTGGCCGTCCTAGGACTCGCATCGTTGTCGTCGTATCTGCTTGCGTCGAAGCACGCACGCGGTGCTCATGGCGGCGAAGGCGTCGACACGTGGGAATTCATGGCGATCGTGATGCCGGTCGCACTCATCACGGCGACCCCAGTCGCGTTCTCGATCGCAGGCGACGAGATGTGGCCGCTCAGCGGAAAGACATGGGCGGCGGCGGCGATCATGTCGGTGTTGACGGGAATGGTCGCTCACGGCATGTTGGCGTTTGCGCATCGGATTGTTCCGATTGCGACGATGTCGACGATCCAGGTCAGCCAGCCTGCTTTCTCCGTGTTCTTCGCCTGGCTGTTTCTCGAAGAGTCGATTCGGGCGGTCCAAATCCCCGGCATGGCACTCGTCATGATCGGAATGGCGCTGGTGATGTGGTTCAGTCAAGGTTCTCCGAAAACCGAGACGACGTCACCAACCCGGCGAGCCGACGACGCCATTCCACCGACGCTCGATCAGCCTGCACGCTGACGGTCGCCCGCAGGTCGAGCGGGAGCTCGCCATCTCGGCCACGACGTGCCACTGATCGCGTAGCGCAGGAGCATCGAGCAGTGGTCTCATTGTGCGGCCTACCGTAGTGCGATGCGCCAGCCCGCCGACCTGCTGATCCACGGCGAGGTCGTCGTGACGATGGACGTCGCTCGATCACAGATTCGTGACGGTGCCGTCGTCGTCGTCGGAGACCGCATCGTGGCAGTCACGACCCATACCGATGCTATTGATCGATTCGAATCGACGACCGCCATCGGTGGTGCCGGCACAGTCATCATGCCGGGCCTGGTCAACGCTCACCAGCACCTCACCGGAGACCGGCTGTTGCGTTCGACAATTCCTGACGACCTACCATCCGGGGTCGCCTTGACCAACTGGGCACTACCGGCGCATGCCGCGCACTCCGGAGACGACGACGAACTCTCCGCCACGCTGTCGCTCGTGGAAGCGGTCACGAACGGCATCACGTTCACCGTCGAAGCGGGCACCGTGGCGCACCCCGATCGGGTGCTGGCGGCGTTCGATCGCGTCGGCGTCGGAGGCACGCTTGGTGTGTGGGGATGGGACGTTGGAGACGGCCCTCACGTCGCGCCCGTCGATGTCGTGATCGCCAGACAAACCGGCGCACTCGACCTGGCCAAAGGGCATCGGCGCGTTACAGGGTGGGTCACATTGGTCGGTCACGATCTGATGTCCGACGAGTTGGTCGTGGCGGCAAGTGAGCTCGCTCGGCGGGCCGGCACCGGCCTCAGCTTTCACATCTCCCCCAGCAACGCCGACATCAAGTCGTACCGCAAGCGCACGGGATTGCGCCCAATCGATCATCTCGCTCGGCTCGGCGTACTGGGGCCGCACGTACTGATCGCCCATGCCGTCCACATCGACGACACCGAGTTCGATCTGCTCCTCGACCACAACGTCGCTATCGCCTCGTGCCCTTGGGCCTACCTCCGGCTTGGTCAGGGCGTCACTCGATCGTTTCGGCATCCACAACTGCTCCATCACGGTGGTCGTGTTGCGCTCGGCTGCGACAGCGAGAACGCCGGCGACGCGATCGACATCTTCCTGGCGGCACGACTTTTCGCCGGGCTTGTCAAGGACACAGCGATGGATCCGACCCAGTTCGCTGCGATCGACGCACTGGCGATGGCGACGATCGGAGGTGCCCGGGCGATCGGCATGGATCACGAGATCGGATCCTTGGAGGTCGGTAAGCGCGCTGACATCATCGTGATCGACACGACAGGTCCAACGTGGAACCCTCACGCTGACGATCCGGTCACCGCCCTGGTCTGGGCCAGCGACGGAAGGGCCGTCCGCGACGTGGTCGCTTCCGGCAGGATCGTTGTCCAAGATGGTCGCTGTGTGACGGTTGACCATAGGGCCCTTGCGGCCGATTCACACAAAGTTCACCTTCGCCTGGTATCCAAGAGTCGTGCGCATTCTTCTCACCAATGACGACGGGATCGACAGCCTCGGTCTCCACCATCTCGCCCGAGCGATGACCACCCTCGGGGAGGTTGTGGTCGTTGCCCCCGACCGCGAGTTTTCGGGTGCTGGCGCGGCCGTGGGCGCACTAACCCAGTTCGAAGCGGTGATCACGCGCTGCCAGATCGAGGGCGTACCGGAAGCCTGGTCGTTGAACGGCCCGCCAGCCCTGTGCGTGCTGTACGCAAGGCTGGGGACGTTCGGCGAGCAGTTCGACCTCGTCGTGTCTGGCATCAACCCTGGAGCCAACGTCGGGCGTTCCGTCTATCACTCCGGGACGATCGGCGCCTGCCTGACAGCCCGCAACGGAGGGATTTCCGGCGTCGCCGTCAGCCAATCGGTGAGCGGCTGGGGTGCTGAAGGCCAATCCTGGCCGGACGTGGTCGCCAACCAGAAGTGGGAAGTTGCCGCTGAAGTCGCTCGCACATTCGTGGAAGGTTTGATCGCCGAGATGCCAAGACAGCCGGTGGTGGTCAACATCAACGTGCCGAACACCGAATTCGACGAGATTGTCGGATGGGAGCTGACGTCGGTCGGGCTGGAACCGCCGCGATCGATGTCAACCGCCGTGATGACGCCGACGGACGACCCGGCCAAGTTTGGTGTGGCGATGGCGTACGGCGATGCCGTCGAGTTGCCCGCCCACACTGATGGCGGCGCGATCGAACGCGGCTTCGTCACAGTCACATATTTGTCGCGCCTCGAAGCAGCGCAACGGACCGATCTCACCAAGCCCGAATCAGCCCTCGACCGCCTGCTGAGTCGCTAGCGGCCTCACCGTCATCCCCGTCAAGTTGGGGAGCGACGTGCTGACACGGATCGACGTCCCTTCTTGGCGGTCGAAGGCGAACAGTCTCGAACTCTCGAGGTAGAACGCAAACCGACCGTCGGGTGACCAGGCGATCGATGGCACGTTGTCCAAATTTGCCAATGGCGTCAGTTCACCGGTGCTCATGTCGATCAGATTCAGCATCGGCGACCCACCCGTCTGGTCAAACTGAATGACTGGTGCCGCTTCCCCGTCCGGTGCGATCGGCATCTGCCCACCTCCCCACCACGACACGGACTGGAATCCGTCAGGGTTGGGAAGCTCGACCGCCAGGCGCGACTCGGCGCCGGTTGTCCGATTCGTTCGATACAACCCGCAGGTCAACGTCTGATCACATCTCACGGCGAGGATCAGATCGGTTCCGATCGCCACCAACCGGCCGGTGGTCAACAATTCGCCGCCGGCCGGACCGACCGTAAATGTTCCACCAGGGAGCTCGATCACGATTCCGCCGGCCGGATCCGATTGCGTGGGGTAACCGGGCAGTTCGAATGTCGGTCCGATATAAGTGCCGTCGGGGGCAATTTCGCGGGCCGTCAACGGACTCACCGTGTCGTCGATCCGCCACAGCGTCTCGTTCCCCGTTGCCCACCACAACTGCCATGACAACATCGTCGTTTGCGCAGGCTTGCCATCGCCGACTCGCACCGTCGTGGTTCCGGTCTCGGCGTTGAGCCCCATCACCCAGTTGCTGCCAGCGAACACGGTCGCTCCCCCGCCGAAGCTTTGCGACCGACTCACGCGTGCGAACCTCGACGAGACCATCTTTCCTGAGTCGAGATCCAGCTCGAACAGTCTGCCGGTCTGGTCAACTCCGACGACTTGCAACCCGGTGCCGAACAAGGCCGGGTCGACCTCGATCACTGACGTGACTATCGGAGCAATCGTCGTGGTTGGCGGTCGCGGAACCGTTGTGCGGGGAACCGTTGGCGGTGGGGGCACCGTAATCACGGCGACTGGCAGCGTGTCACCGGTCAGCGGCGGCGACGACGGAATCGACGAGTCGGCCGGGTTCGAACTCCCTGTGGTGGCAACGTCTGGGTCGCCTCCCGCTCGACCGAGTATCCATCCGAGCAGCAACGCCGCAGCCGCCGCCGCTATCCCGGTCACGATCAATCGGCGACGGTCATCCGAATCCCTACGCACCGGCCGCTCGTCATCGCCGGCGGCAGCAGGCGTGGGCACGGCGGGGAGCGTTCGGATTGCGGTGGCGCGACGTCCGGTCGCCGGGGCATGCGAGGTGAGTTCGATCTCGATTCGCTGTGGCTCAGACCGTTTGTCGACCATCGCTATCCGTCCACCGTCACTGGTCACGCCCCTCCGTTGCACCACATCTCACCACATCGCGACCCGGCAGTAAGAGCGCGTTGGCTACGGTGACGTGATGGATTCCAGATCAGTTGCTCAGCGGTATCTCGCTGCGCTGTCGGCCGGCGAGCTGGATGCGATCGCCGCCTGCGTCACATTTGACTTCGAAAACGAGCAAACGAGCGCACTCGGGTCGAGCTCGTACGGACAACTCGGCTACTGCGACCGATTACCAGCATTCCTGGCTCAGTTCGTCGGGTTGAACTACGAGGTCGTCAGCACGATCGCCGAGGGTGATCGTGTTGCCGTGCAGTACCGCCTCACAGCGCACCACCTCACGAGCGCCGACGGCGGACATCCGATCGACATTCCGGGTGTGATGTTGTTCGTGGTCGAAGAAGGGCTGATCGCCAAGCGCACCGACGTCTGGGACAGCCTCACGTTTCTCCGTCAGATTGGTGCGATCACCGACGCCGGAGCAGAGGCGACAGGGTAAGGAGCCGAGCCGACAGGCGAGGCGACCAATCGTTACGGTGCGCTATTTCGACTGCGTAGCAGGCGAAATAGAAATTTCGGCACGGAGAATCCTCACCTGTCCACTAGACCCCTAAGCTCAACAACACATACGTGGGGAGCTCGCGGGAACGGCGGGCTGAGAGGGTGTTCGCCACACCGACCCAAGAACCTGATCCGGATAATGCCGGCGGAGGGAATCCAATGAACGAAGTCGTCGTGGTGGTCACCGGAGCAGAGCCGCTCCATCCGCGAGCCTTGTCGTCGCTGCCAGCCACCGCGATCGTGTTGGCGGCCGACGGTGCGCTCGATCATGCCCTTGCGGCAGGACTTCAGCCGGCCGGGTTGGTTGGTGACCTCGACTCGGTGTCTGACGCAGGGCTGCGGTGGGCCGAGGCACACTCGACCATCGATCGCCATAGCCCCGACAAGGACCGCACCGACACGGAACTGGCCCTGGCGATGGCAATCGACTTCAGCCCAGCTCGACTGATCCTGATCGCCGGCGGCGGTGATCGGCTGGATCACACGCTTGCCGCCATTGGGGCGCTCGGGAACATCTCGCTGACCAGCGTGCCGATGATCGACGGATGGTGGGGCGAACAGCAGTTTCATGTGCTGCAGGGACCCGGCCGACGAACGCTCGAACTTCCGGTCGGCACCACGATCTCGCTGCTCGCACTGCACGGCACGGCGACAGGAGTCAGCATCAGCGGAGTCCAGTGGCCGCTGATCGACACCGAGTTGGCACCCGTTGTGGGGCTCGGTATCAGCAATGTCACCACCACAGAACAAGTCGCCATCACCGTCTTGTCGGGCGTGCTCACAATCTTCATCACGACCGAGAGCGGATCATGACTCCCCCGCGCCCACTGATTGGCGTCGCCGTTCTGTGGCTGACTGCCTGCGGCGGCGGCGGTCGAGAGGAGTCCCAGTCGTTGACACTCGTTGCGTACGAGTCGTTCCCCGATCGCTCAGCCGACCCTGCCAACCCGGTTGTCGTTGCGCTCGACGAGTTCACCGCACAGACCGGAATCTCAGTCGAGATTCTGATTGCAGGCGACACCGGCACGATGATCTCGAAAGCCGCTCTGACTGCCGGCAATCCCGAAGGCGATGTGATGTGGGGCATCGACAACTCCTTCCTATCGCGCGCCGTCGAGGCCGAAGTGTTCGACCGCTACGAGGCATCCGGTATCGATGACCTACCGACTGAGTTCACCGATCTCGTACCAGAAGGTGAGGCGACACCCGTCGACTTTGGTGACGTGTGCGTCAACTACGACATAGCCGCCCTCGAATCCGACGGAATCGTTCCACCATCATCACTCGCCGACCTCCAACAACCTGAGTACGCCAGCCGACTGGTCGTCGAGAATCCGGCAACGTCGTCGCCAGGGCTGGCGTTCCTGATGGCCACTATTGCCGAGTTCGGCGACGACGGATGGGAGGGCTACTGGGCGACGTTGCGTGACAACGGTGTACTCGTCGTCGACGGCTGGTCGCAGGCCTACTACGAGGAGTTCTCGCTGCCCGGCGGCTCACGTCCGCTCGTCGTCAGCTACGGGTCGAGCCCGCCGTTCGAGGTCCTGTATGCAGCCGAGCCGCTGACCGAAGCACCGACCGGCGTGATCGAGTCGACGTGCTTCCGTCAGGTCGAGTTCGCCGGAGTTCTACGCGGTACCGACTCACCGAACGGTGCTCGACGACTCGTCGACTTCCTCGTGTCCGAGCGCTTCCAGCGCGAGATCGCGCTCAATCTGTTTGTGTTCCCGGTCGACCCCGACGTCGTACTCGACGAGGCGTTCACGGACTACGCAACGTTTCCCGACGAGCCCCTGCGACTCGACCCGCAACTGATCGAAGCCAACCGTGCCGATTGGATCGACCGGTGGACGAACGTCGTCACCCGCTGAAGCCGAATCAGCTTCCACGCTGGTCGCTGATTGCGGTGACCGCTCCGCCGACCGCATTCCTGCTCGTGTTCTACGTGTGGCCGTTTGCGACCCTGATCGCCAACGGTTTCAACGCCGGCTCGCTGAGCGACACCTTCGGACGGAGTGCGACGTGGCGCGTGCTGTGGTTCACGGTGTGGCAGGCAGCCGCAAGCACAACCCTGACTTTGGTGATCGGACTGGCACCCACGTGGGCAGTTTCACGATTCAGTTTCCCTGGAAGACGGGCCCTGCTGAGCATGCTGACCGCTGTGTTCGTGCTGCCGACCGTCGTCGTCGGGGCGGCGTTCGTGGCCTTGTTACCGGGATCGCTCGACCGGAGTATCTGGGCCATCCTTGGCGCACACGTCGTGTTCAACCTGGCAGTCGTTGTGCGGGCGGTTGGTGCGGTATGGGAGAAGCTTCCGGCAGATCTCGAACACGCCGGAGCAACGCTCGGCGCAAGTCCTCTGCAGGTATTCCTGAGGGTCACCCTGCCGCTGCTGCGACCATCACTGGCCGCAGCAGCCTCGATCGTGTTTCTGTTCACCTTCACATCGTTCGGCGTGATTCGAGTGCTCGGCACGGCAAACCGGGCGACACTCGAAGTCGAGGTGTGGAGACGTGCGACACAACTCGGCGATCTCGGAGGCGCAGCGGTGCTGACAGTTCTGCAACTGCTCGTGCTCGGCGTTCTCGTGGCGTGGACTTCCCTCGTTCAACGACGCACGACGCACGTGCTCGACATGGATGAGTCGTCGTCGCGTCAATTCCCGAAAGGCAAAGAGCGGTGGGTCGTCGGAGCTGCGGTCGGTGTCACACTCATGCTCGTCACGGCTCCGCTCTTGGCGCTTGTCGAGCGCTCATTGCGAGGCGACGACGGATACTCGCTTGTTGCCTGGCAGTCGCTCGACAACAACGAGATCCGCCCGGGATTGCGACTCAACGTCGATCCGCTCGGGGCGTTGACGAACAGCGTTGTAACCGCTTTGTTGGCGACAATCTTGGCAGTTGTGATCGGCGGCGCGGCCGTGATCTCCATCACGACACTCGGCCGCACAGGCAGGTGGTTGGATACGGGCCTGATGTTGCCGCTCGGAACGTCGGCAGTGACGATCGGATTCGGGATGCTGATCACGTTCGACACCCCCCCGTTCGACTGGCGAGCATCGTGGTGGCTCGTCCCGGTCGGTCACGGATTGGTGGCTGTACCGTTCGTTGTGCGCACCGCACTTGGTGTCCTCCGCAGTGTCGACCTAGACCTGCGAGCGGCGGCGGCAACACTCGGCGCATCACCGGTGCGGGCATGGCGAGCGACGACCTTGCCGTTCCTACTTCGCCCGCTGGCGACCGGGGCAGGGCTGGCGGCGGCGATCTCACTCGGCGAGTTCGGGGCAACCAGCTTTCTCAGTCGTTCTGGTTCGGAGACACTTCCGATCGCCATCGAGCGCTTGCTCGGACGCACAGGGCGGATTTTCCAGGCACAGGCGTTCGCGTTGTCGACGATCCTTGCAATTGCAACGATCGTGATCGTGATGCTGGTCGATGTCGGCGATAGCCGGGGGGAGTGACGCGGTCATGCTCGACGTTCGTGACGTGAGCGCGTCGTTTGACGCCACAGTGGTGCTGGATCATCTCAGTTTGCACGTCGATGCGGGCGAAGTCGTCGCCTTGGTCGGCCCGTCCGGCAGCGGAAAGAGCACGCTGTTGCGAGTGATTGCCGGCTTGATCACACCTGATCAGGGAACGATCACGGTCAATGGTGTCGATGTAACAGGCCTGCCAACCCATCGCCGCTCGATCGGCATGGTGTTTCAGAACGAGCAACTGTTCCCCCACCTCTCCGTCGGTGGCAACGTCGGCTTCGCGCTCAAGATTGCGGGCATGCCAACGGCACAGCGAATCGGGAAGGTCAACGAGTTGTTGGAACTGGTCGGACTCGACGGGTTGGCCAAGCGTCGCATCGACAACCTCTCCGGCGGCGAAGCCAAGCGGGTCGCCCTGGCGAGATCGATGGCGGCGACACCCAAGGTGCTGTTACTCGACGAACCGTTGACTGGTCTCGACCGCGATTTACACGACCGCCTGATGATCGACGTGGCTGCGATCCTCGACCAGACCCACACGACAGCAATTTGGGTCACCCACGACCACGGTGAGGCAGCGGCAGTCGCCAACCGAATCGAGTCGCTCAAGTAGGAGCTTGCGTCCGCCGATCGACATGTTCCGTCGATGCGCGAGCCAGCGAGCCGGACGGCGATGGGGTGCGGCGGGTGCAGTAACACGGCCTAGCGCCGTGTCAGCAAACGTCTGCGTGTTCCGCCGTCCAGGTTCGCCCGCTGCTGCGTTGCGGACTCCTCACATTGGGGCAGGGCCAGTGCATCGTCGCCGCGCCTTGCATCGGACGAACCTGGCTCGACGTTTACCCACCAACGTTCACTGACACGGCACTAGCGTCCTGGGGGATGTCTGCCGCGCTGTCTCCAGCGATCCATCCACGGGTCGTCGAACTGCTGGCCGAGCAGACACACCACTTGAGGAAGTCGGTGCTACGTGATGGCACACCAACTCAGTCGGTGACCTTCGATGGCGACGATGACCCAGAAACGTTCCATCTTGGCGTCGAAATCGACGGTCGAGCCGGTGGCGTGATCGTTGCCACCTCGACGTGGATGCAGCGAGGTTATGCAGACCGCTCAGCACTCTTCGGTTATCAGTTGCGCGGCATGGCGAGTGCACCTGCCCAACGTGGAAGTGGCCTCGGTTTGATGCTCTTGAACGCCGGTATCGAGCGCTGCCGGAACGTCGGCGCTGCGATCGTGTGGGCAAGGGCACGAGACGAAGCGCTCGGTTTCTATGAACGGTTCGGTTTCGTTGTCGTCGGCGAGGGCTATGTCGACCTCGCCACCGGACTCGCGCACCATGACATGATCTACGAAGTGAAGCCCTCATGACGGCGCTCGAGCAGCTCGTGGTGACGACCGTCGATGCCGCCGCGGGTGGACGGTCCAGCTCGCTGCACGTGCAAGGCCCACGCGGGTCGGGAAAGAGTTGGTGGCTCGATCGAGCTGGCAACATCGCCGCCGAACGAGGGATGACGACTGCCCGCATCGGTGCAGTTGTGGAGGATCGCCAGATTCCGTTCGGTGCGCTGTCGATGTTGTTGGCACCGTTCATCGGCGGACTTGATGACCCAGCTTGGGCAATACTTCGACCGATCATGACACTTGATCACCGACGCGTCGACCCAGTCGACGTCAAGCACACAGCCTTCCAGTTTCTCTGCACGCTGGCCGCTGAGCAACCGATCTGCCTGCTTCTCGATGACGTTCACTGGTTCGACGCCGAGTCGTTGGATGTCCTCGCATTCGCCGCTCGTCGCACCGACGTAGACGCGATCGCCTTCATCAGCACATCGACGCAAGACCGGTCAACGATCGGATCGACAACCGTCAGGCTGCAACCGACGTCGCCGTTGACGATTCATCGCATGCTCGTCGCCAATGGGCTCGACGACGGTGTGGCGAACCGTTGCGTTGATGCGGCATACGGAAATCCGGGGATTGCGATCGCCTTGGCCGACGGACTCACCGACGCACAACGGGCCGGAACGGCGCCGGTTTCACTGCTCCCTCGACCGAGCGGCAACCTGATCGACGAACTCCAGAATCGGCTTCGCGCCCACGGCGACGCCGTTTGCAGATCACTGGTCGTTGCGGCCGCAGAACACCATGGGACCACAGCGGCCGTGCGCGCCGCTCTGGCGACGTTGGGGGAACCATTCGGCGGACTCGACGAAGCCGAGTCTCTTGGGCTACTCGAGATCGTCGGCTCACGGTTTGGCTTTACCGACCCGTGGGTCAGAAGCGTTGCCTATCACCTGGTTGCGCCGAGCAGCCGACGGGCGGCCCACCGCGCCCTTGCGGCCTGGTTCGCAAACGCTGAACAGGCCGCCGAACGGGCCTGGCATTTGGCGGCGGGTGCCGACGGACCGAATCATGCAGTTGCCGAAGCACTGGAACTTGTTGCGGTCGACGCCGCACGGCGAGGCGGCCTGGCAACTGCTGCGCTCACAGCCGAGAGGGCGTCCGAGTTTGCGACGACGCCTCAAGACCGCCAACAACACCTACTGGCGGCGTTGCGCTGGTGGATCGACACCGCGTCGACAGACGGCGTCCGCCGTGTGTTGAGATCCCTCGATCCGCTCGACCACGACGCGGCGGCTGCGCGAGCTGAGGCGGTCGAGTTCCTCGATGGTGGTTTCGTGCCCGTGAACTGGGAAGACGCTCCTGTTGACGGACCTTGGACCCGACAACGAAGTCGCCGATTGGCGGTCGAAACGGCGTGTGAGCAAGGTGACCACCGGACCGCACTGCGAACACTCGGTGATACGCGATCGCTCCGAACCACAGCGACCGACTTACTCTCGACGGCACGTGCTTTACGGCATTCCGGTCGAACCCGCGACGCTCGCGACGCGGCGACAGCTGCCTCCGCGATCCTCGAGCATTCCGACTCGTTTCGTTCGTGGACCGCCTTTCTGGTGGGTGCCGATCTCGACATCCTGCAAGGACGCGGGGACGATGCGATCTCGACGATCCAATCGATCAGGGACCGACTTCCACGAGCGTTGCAGGAATACGCGATCACCCTGATGGCGCGCGCTCGCTTACAACGTGACCCCAACCTGTCACCCACAACTGAACCAGCCGCGTTCACACCGCTCGGAACGGGAGCGCTCGGCGAAATCCGGGAGGCGATCCGCAGTGGAGTACTCAACAGAGATCAGACTTCGATGCAGCTCGCGATCGACCTCGCCGAACAGCATTCGCTGCCAATCGAAGCGGGTGAGGGGCGTCTGTGGCTGAGTGAGTTGCAGCCAGCGGACGATAGATCGGCCACGATCAAGATCAGTCGGGCCGGACTCCAACGCAGCGGGGTCCGAGCCTGGGACCAGCGACTCGCACTGCTTGCGCTTCTTGCAGAGGAGACCTCGCCAAGACACTCGCCGCGTCGCGCCGATCCGGGACTGAGCGCCCTCAGCCAGGCAGAATTCCGGGTTGCCGAGGCGGTCGCCAATGGACTCACCAACCGCGAAGCAGCCGCCACGTTGATCATCTCGGTGAAAACCGTCGACTTCCATTTGCAACAGATGTACCGCAAACTCGGGATACGGTCGAGAACTGAACTCGCTGTCCGGATGACCAACTTCGAACCACCACAGGGGAGCAACGATGACTGACTGGTGGCGAGAGGTCGAGCAGGAACTCGAGCGGCGAGGCGACGACGGGCCCGACCCGTGGGGTTCGATTGGGCTGAGTCCCGACGAATCCGAGTTGACGCCCGAACAACGTGCATTTCTGGCGCAAGTCACCGAGTCCCCGATACATGGCATCAGTGATGACGACTTTGGACCGGATGACTTTGGACCGGATGACAGTGGAACGGATGACAGTGGACCGGATGACAGACCGAGCTGAAACAGGGAATCCTCCCGGTTCCACCGATCAAGTGAATGTCGTACGGTGCTACCAGTGAGCAACACCGACATTCGCCCTCAACTTGGAGTTGACCTTCGCTCCCAACTCGGCGTTGACCTGGGCACACTCGTCACCGTTGCCGTTCGGCATCGCTCGACGAATCCAGCGATCGAGATCCCTTCGGTGGTCGCTCGTGATGAGACCGGATTCGTCGTCGGCGATGAAGCGGCGAGGATTGTGGCGGTTCAACCCGGGCGCGGCTCGCGTGAAGCCAAGCGCCGGTTCGGTGACACCACGCCGATCGTGCTCGACGGCGAGCCGATCGACGCACATGACTTGAGTGCGGAACTGCTGCGGGCGGTCACGCGCTCCGCAGGTATTGACCCCGCAAGCACGGCGCTGTCGATCACGCATCCGGCGACGTGGCGTGGATACAAACTGGAGTTGCTACGCGAGATCGCCGCTGCGCAGGGTTTCACCGACATCGAGTTGATCTCCGATCCGGTCGCAGCTGCTCGACACTACGAAGGCAGTGGGCGAATTGCTGCCGGTGATCACGTCGCCGTGTATGACCTCGGAGGAACGTTCAATGCGGCGATTGTGACCGTCTCGACCGATGAGGTTACGCAAATCGGTACGCCGCACGTACTCGAGCGTCTCGGCGGAGCCGAAATCGACCAGTTGGTGTTCGATCACGTCATCACCTCACTCGGAATCGACCTTGCGACGCTCGACCGCAACGACGCGACATTGCGTCAGTCAGTGACAGACCTCCGGTCCGCCTGCACCGCCGCAAAACACCAGCTTTCTGTCGAAAGTGAAACCTCGATTCACGTCGCCCTGCCTGGCCTCGATACCCGCGTTCGAGTGACGCGCGACGAGTTCGAGGCGGCCCTTCGCCCGATTGTCGTCGAGACACTTCAGGCGCTCGACCGGGCGATCGCGTCGGCGAACCTCGAACCGGCTGATCTCGTCGGCGTGATCTTGTCCGGCGCAGGATCTCGGATCCCGCTCGTCGCCGAGATGGTCGCCGGTCACCTTGGTCGTCCAGTACTCAACGACTTCGATCCGAAGCTCGTCATTGCATCCGGCGCTGCTTCGCGGGTCGCGCCTACCCAACCGATATCCGTTGCCGATCCCACCTCGGCTTCCCACAGGGAGACACTCATGAGTGAGCAAACGAAGACTCCGTCCGACAGCGTTCCGAGTACGACCACGCCGGGCAGATCCACTCCGCCGCCACCCCCAGCTCCCGACAAGCGCGGCCCCTCGAAAGCAGCCAAGCTGGTCGGTGGCGCCGCTGCCGCTGCCGCCGCCGTCGCCGCTGGCGTGATGTACGGCGACGAGGTAGTGGAGGCCGCAACCGGCGACGACGATCAGGCCAGTCCGGCTGACGCAACGACTGACGAGGCCGTCACGACGGATTCCGTGTCGGACGACGCGGCTTTCCAAACTGCCGATCAGATCGAGCGACAAACCGATGGTCCCGACGGTGCCGACGGTGCCGACAGCATGGATGCGTTCGACGCTGGAACCGCACCCGCTCCAGTGGCTGGCCCGGTGGGAACCCCATTGGGCGACCATTCGGCGCCGGCCCCTCACGTGGCGGCGCAGCGCCAGACGCCGCGTGCCGAGCCAGAGCATCAACCGTCACAACAACCGACGCAGCAATCAACGCAGCAATCAACACAGCAGTCACCACAGCCATCACCACAGTCAGCACCACAGTCAGCACCACAGCGATCAACACAGCAGCGACCTGAGGCGGCACCGTCACAGGTTGCGCAGGCAGAAGCACAGCCCATAGCGGCTGCGGCTGCGCCGACCGTGACGCAAGCTGCAACATCGACGCCAGCGGTCGACACCCAGTTCGAGACCGCTCGAACGACACTCCTGAACAGACTTGAAGACTTTGAGGCCCCCCCGGGGACGAGCCCGGAGGATGCACAACAACTTCGCCAGGAGCTGATCGACGCTGTTGAGCGATTCCAGCCCGCACCCGGCCAAAGTACGCAGGATGCTCTTGCCGAACTGCGCGATGACTACGACCAGCGAGTGCAGGATTTCACCCAGGATCAAAAGATCGATGCCCTCGTCCGTGAGGCACAACGCGACAACGAAGCCGACGAACCGGTCGACAGCGCTGCCCAGGTCGGGCCCGACGCAGCCGAGGTCGAGATCCCCGTCGAGACCGCGGTCGAAGTCCCAGTCGAAGTCCCGGTCGATTCGACTGCTGAAGTCGAAGATCACGACCAGATCGCCGAGGTAGCAGAAGTCGCCGAAGACAACGATGACGAATCCGAGTCGATTGTTCAGGAGACGCTCGAGCCTGCCGGGCAGCCGATCGCGACAGCAGACACCCCTGCACCAACTACGGATTCAGACTCCGGCACGACCCGACTCGACATCAAGGGTGACCAATCTCGCTCCGATGACACAGTGATCGAGGCCGAACCACCGGCTCAACCGGTTGTCGAGCTTGTCGGCGTTGCAGCCTCTGCTCTGACGATCGAGGAGTTCGCCCTGGTCGACGACTTCGACGCCTTGATAGCGGTCGCCGAATCAGACAACGCCGGCGACGACGGTGATTTGCTAGGACGCAAGATTCCCGACCTCGAACCCACAGACACCGCGATCGAGGTCACCGATGTGCGTTTCACCCTTCCGCCGATGGATCAACGACCAGTCTTGACCGGCGACCGTTCCGCTGACGATGTGCTCGGCGACACCACCTACGCCCAAGTCGTCGATCTCGCCAATCCGGCCTTAATCGACATCACTGTGCGCGCCGAGGCAACGGTGGACGCCGCCGACGTTCCGGCTGTCGATCCTGCCGCGATTCTGATCGGCCTCGATCAGCCGGCCGTTATCGCACCGATTGACCTGACGGAGGTCGCCCAGGTCGAGATCACTGTCGATCTAGTCGATGCTCCGATCGTCACCCATCAACAACAGATCAGCGACTTCGCCGACGAAGATGGATTGGCGGCTGAACTCGCCAACGACATCACGCCCGCCGCGCCAGACACGTTCGAGCCATAACGTCGTTCGAGCCGCACCGTCGAGGCGTGCGATGTCAGATGAAACGAAAGCTCGAAATCAGTTCGACGAATACGTTCATGTTGGCCTGGACCGACTCGTCGCGTTGACTG
>JANMTV010000298.1:0-26506 GCA_031390905.1 Ilumatobacteraceae bacterium
ACCGGGATGCGCAAGACGCTCCTGTCACTCGATCCTGTCCGTGACGCCGAACTGTGGACCGCAGTCAAAGCCAAACTGGCGTCGCTGCGTCAAGCCGATCAGAATCAGACACCGTGGGATCAACTCCAAGTCGAAGCGTTCATCGCCACCGTTGCTTCTGGTGATGCCGTCAGCCGGGTCCCGCAGGTTGGTGTGTTGATCGATTATCGGACGATCCGTGACGGGTTGCACGCCAACAGCATTTGTGAGTTGGATAATGGGACACCGATCCCTGTCTCAACGGTGCGACGGTTGTGTTGTGACGCCAACGTGTTCCCAGTCGTGCTCGGCGGTGACGGCGAAGTCCTCGATGTCGGACAATCAGTGCGGACTGCGACCCCAGCCCAACGTAAAGCGTTGCGGGCGATGCATCGCACCTGTGCTCACCCACGATGCACAACGATTGTTGATGACTGTCGGATGCATCACGTCGAATTCTTCCGTAACGGCGGGAGCACAGCCGTCAACAATTTGTTGCCGTTATGTGAGAAACATCACCACCTCGTCCACGAAGGCGGCTGGAAACTGACCATGACATCCGGGCGGGTCGCCACCTGGCGACGACCTGACGGCACGATCTGGCACACCAAACCAACCATCGACAGGCAACCCACCAGACGAGCCGAACCAGCAGAACAACACCAGACCACACTCTGCTAACCGGCCTGCCAACACCAGCAACCACCCCGAATTTCGGGGTGGTTCGGCGCGCCCGACGAGATACACGGCCACGCACCGGGCAGCATCAGGCATTCTGAAGGCCTGAACGTTCACAGGAATACGGTGATCGGGCCGGGGCGATTGTTTCGGTGTGACCGGCTGACTGGTCGGTCGAGTGTCGGTCTCCGACGAGGCCCCGCGTAACTCACTGAACGGCATTGGGGTGAATCGGTCGAGGCCGATTGGCGGTGCACCATCGCTGCTCGCCGAGCCATGCCGGAGTGCACCCTATTCGTGTGTTTCGACAAGCGACTGAACGCAGCAGCGGGCAGCGATCAATTCCAGTTGTCGCGCACGTACCCACCACCGGGCAGATGGATCGCCATTGCCCCTGAACTCGACGGGGCTGCGCTCGGGACGAACCGCATCACGGAATCATGAAACGTGACTGGCCCTCGATTCGCCTTGGTGGCTCACTTCCTTCCGCTGGGTTGTGAGTTGTGTATCTCTCACCTTGGGTGAACGTGGGGGGTACGCTGCGCTGGTGACCGACGAAACGTTGCTCGATGCCATCGAGAAGATGGACAAGGCTGTTGAGCACGTTCAGGTGCAGTTCTCCAGCGTCCGCACCGGCCGTGCGTCTCCAGCGTTGGTCGAGCGGTTGATGGTCGAGTACTACGGCGCTCCCTGCCAACTCGTGCAGCTGGCAGCGATCCAGGTCCCGGACGCACGCACACTGATGATCAGGCCGCACGACAGAGGGGCGCTCCAACCGATCGAACGGGCGATTCGCGACAGCGATCTCGGTGTGTCACCGAACAACGACGGCGTCGTAATTCGACTCAACTTCCCGCCGCTCACCGAAGAGCGTCGACGGGATTACGTCAAGATCGTCAAGAACATGGCGGAGGATGGCCGAATCGCCGTTCGTAACATCCGTCGCGATGCTCGCAAGGCGATGGAAGCCGCCGAAAAGGCTCACGAGATCTCAGCCGATGAACTGGAACGCGCCGAGAAGGAACTGGAAAAGATCACACATGACCATGTCGAACGGATCGACAAGGCGTTTGGCCGCAAGGAAGATGAACTCCTTGAGGTCTAGGGTCGAGATCGGATTGTGTATGGGGATTTGTGGGGGAAAGGACAACCTCGATGAGTGACGACATGTGGCGAGACCGCAAAGACAACGATGACTTCAGCGAGTTCGGGTCATTGTTCGACGATGCCGAGCCGACCCAGAACCTGGATCCGGTCGCTGGTGATGCCCGCGACGTCAGCGACCGTCTGAGTTTCGGGACTGGCGGTACCGGCTCGTTGCCTCACTGGACGGAACCGCCAACAGGTGAGATTCCGCGCCTCGACGCCAACGCCTCGGATCCTGACACCGACGCCGAACATGACGATGTCGATGTCTGGTCGTCGTTCTCGTCCGATTCACCGGTCTGGAAAGATGACGAGTCGGTCGAGGCTCAGATTGAGCCGCCAGGGCCAGCCGCTCAACGAACCGTTCAGACCGCCCGCGTCACCGGTCAGACCCGGCGCGTGACCGGAGAATCGGATGCGATTCAACGCGAGCCGAGTCGGATCACGATTGGCACCGATCCGTCTGGTATGCCGCGTCGTCCGCCGACACCTGCGCAGCGTCGCCGCGGAGCCCCTGCGCCCGCACCGTCACGTTCGCGGACGAACCCGCCTGCTCCCAAGGGTCGCGATATGCCAGCGGCAATTGCCGTCGGATTGCTGCTGGCTGCAGCGTTCATCGCCGCCTTGATGTGGAAACCGGTCGGTGTCGTCGCCGTCGTCGTCGTGATTCTCGGCCTCGCCGCCGTCGAGTTCTACGACAAGGTGTCCGAAAAGGGTTACCGACCAGCGGTGATTCCGGGCATCGCTACGTGTGTTGCCGCACCGCTGGCGGCGTATTGGCTCGGTGACATCACACTGCCGCTCGTTCTGGCGTTCGGATTCATGGTGACTGCCGGGAGTTTCGTTGGTGCCCGTAGCGTCGAAGCCGGACCAATGCCGAACGTGTCGATCACGACATTGGGAATCATCTGGATCGGCCTGCTCGGTTCGTTCGCGATGCTGATCCTGCGCTTCTCGACGACCGGAGTCGTCTTGGATCAACACCGAGGGACCGACACGCTGTTCCTGTTGGCGCTCGGCGTCGTCGCCAACGACGTCGGCGCACTGCTGGTTGGTTCGGCGGTCGGAAAGACCCCGCTACGTCATTGGATCAGCCCGAACAAGACGGTTGAAGGATTGATCGGCGGATCGCTGATGACGATTATCGCCCTGATCCTGGTCGATATCTCCGAACAGAACACCACATGGACCTCGCTCAAGCACCTCATCATCCTGGCGATCGTGATCTCAGTCATGGCCCCGATGGGTGATCTCGTCGAGAGCATGTTCAAGCGCAACCTCGACGTCAAGGACTTCGGGTCGATCGTCAAGGGTCACGGTGGGATTCTCGATCGATTCGATGGATTTCTGTTCGTGCTCCCTGCGGTCTACTACCTGACGCTTGTGCTTGAGCCGTGGAAGGCCGGACCCTGACGCAGCGCGTCTCGTCGATCGTGGCTCCGGTGCGCGTCGCAATTGCCGGCTCGACCGGCTCGATCGGAACCCAAACACTCGACGTGATTCGGGCCGAAGGGCCTGACCGATACCAGGTTGTTGCGCTCGGTGTCGGGTCATCCGTTGGGCAACTGATCGACCAGGCCCGCGAGTTCCGCCCATCAGTGGTCGCTGTTGCCGATCCATCTCGGCGGGCTGAAGTAGCGGCCGCATTGCCCGGAGTCGAGGTCATCGCCGAACTGGCCGATCTCGTGTCATCTGCTGACGTGGTGATCAACGGTGTCGTCGGGTTTGCCGGACTACCGGTCACCGTTGAAACACTACGGGCCGGCAAGCGACTTGGGCTCGCCAACAAGGAAAGCCTGATCGCCGCAGGTCCGGTCGTACGCCCGTTGCGAGCGACGCCTGGGGCGGAGTTGGTGCCGGTCGACAGCGAGCACTGTGCGGTCCATCAATGCTTGCGCTCATCGGTTGATGGGCGCCGCGAGGTCGCCCGGATCGTGCTGACCGCAAGCGGTGGACCGTTTCGGGGCCGAACCGCTGACGATCTGGCGGACGTGACCGTCGATCATGCTCTCGCTCATCCGACGTGGTCGATGGGTCCCAAGATCACGATCGATTCGAGCACGTTGATGAACAAAGGGCTCGAGGTGATCGAGGCGCATGAGTTGTTCGATGTGCCGTATGAGTCGATCGAGGTCGTCGTCCATCCGCAATCGGTCGTGCATTCGATGGTCGAGTACACCGATGGCTCGACGATCGCTCAACTCAGCTTGCCTGACATGCGTCTCCCGATCGGGTATGCGCTCGGCTATCCACATCGGATCTCGACGCCGTTTGGGAGGATCGACTGGGCCAAATTGGCCAGGCTCGACTTCGAACTGCCCGACGTGGCGACGTTTCGTTGCCTTTCGTTGGCCTACGAAGCCGGCCGGGTCGGCGGCACGGCGCCAGCCTGGTTGAGCGCGGCCAACGAAGTTGCCGTCGGCGCATTCCTTGCCGGTCGGCTGCGGTGGAATCAGATCGCCGAGATTTGCGTTGCGGTTCTTGACGAGCATGACGGTTCCGTGCCAGATACCGTCAACGACGTGATCGACGCCGACGCAACAGCACGGCGCATGGCGGAAAAGATCATCCGGAAATGAGCATCCGGAAGTGAGTATCCGGAAGTGAGCATCCGGAAGTGAGCAACGAGGTACGAGCATCATGACATCCGAAATCGAAGAACGAAAGCACGGCCGCTTCGCCAGCGAAGTGATGGCCGGCGGTTCAGTCGTCGAGAAGGCAGACGACGAACTGGTCGGTGGTTTTCGGGGTGCCGCAGGCGTGCTCGGCTTCGTCGCTCTGATCGGTGTGCTCGGGCTGTTCAGCATCTGGTGGCTGGTGTTCGTCGTTGGTGTGCTGATTGCGATCTTCCTTCATGAACTCGGCCATTTCGTGACGGCTCGTTGGTCAGGGATGAAAGCGACGCAGTTCTTTATCGGGTTCGGTCCTCGACTGTGGAGCTTCCGTCGAGGTGAAACCGAATACGGCGTCCGGGCACTTCCACTCGGTGCGTTTGTTCGGATCATCGGCATGAACAATATGGACGACGTCGATCCCGCTGACGAGCAGCGGACCTACATGTCCAAGAGCTACCCGAAGCGCCTGCTTGTGATTTCGGCCGGCTCGATCATGCACATGCTGATCGCCATTGTGCTGTTGTTCACCGTGTACGCGACTGACGGTGAGGACTATGCAGACGGAGCCGAAGTCGTCGAGTTGGTTGCCGGCGGGCCTGCCATTGCGGCTGGTCTGCAAATCGACGACGTCGTCCGTTCGATCAACGATGTCGAGGTCCACGATTCCGAATCGATGGGCATGCTGATCCGCTCCTACGCGGCAGGCGAGCAGATTTCGGTGGGGGTCCTGCGAGACGGTGCACGACTCGAGATTCCAGTCACTCTCGCGGCGAATAGCGATCCGTCGTCGCCGATTGTCGGCAAGCCTTTCATGGGGGTAAGCAGCGACACCCGAGTGTCGACCATTGATCATTCGGTCGGGGGAGCCGCGGTGAACGCTGTCACCGACATCTTCCCGACCTCCTGGGAGCTGACGAAAGGCGCCGTCAAAGTGCTGAATCCCGTCAGTGTGTTCACCCACCTCACGGGTTCGAACGATGATCTCGAAACTCGCCCGACAACGCTGGTCGGGGCGACCAGCGTGGCCGACGACGTTGGTGAACAGCTTGGGATCATTGGCATTTTGTTCTACTTGGCGATCCTCAACGTGTTCGTTGGCGTATTCAACATGTTTCCGTTGCTGCCACTCGACGGAGGTCACGCCGCCGTTGCAACCTACGAGCGCCTGCGTGAACGAAACGGTCAGCGCTACTACGCCGACGTCGCCAAGATGATGCCGTTTGCGATGGCGGTGATGACTGTGCTGTTGTTCCTGTTCATGTCTGGTCTGTACCTCGATATCACCGACCCAGTCGGCTGAGTCATGCAAGTTGCCGACTGGACCACTGAACGAAAGCACACCCGTCAGATTCACGTCGGTGGCGTTGCCGTCGGCGGTGGTGCCCCGATCACGATCCAGTCGATGACGATCACCAAAACGGCTGACGTCGAAGGAACGTTGCAGCAGATCTACGGCTTGGCTGCCGCCGGGTGCGACATCGTTCGGTGCACGTGCAACGAAACCGAGGCCGCCGAGGGTTTGGCGCAGATCGTGCCTCGTTCGCCGATCCCGGTGATTGCCGACATTCATCACCAGTACAAAATGGCGCTAGCGGCGATGGAGGCTGGTGTTCATGGCTTGAGGCTGAACCCCGGCAACATCCGACGGCCTGAGCACATCAAAGCGGTCGCCGCGGAAGCAAGAGATCGCAACCTGCCGATCCGGATCGGTGTCAACGCCGGCTCGCTCGATCCCGAGTTGTACGACAAATACGGTGGCCCGACGCCTGAGGCGATGGTCGAGTCGGCGCTGCGCGAGATCGCCTACTTCGACGAGGTCGGTTTCGACGCGATCAAGATCTCCGTGAAGGCGTCGAGCGTGCCGCTGATGGTCGAGGCGTACCGCCAACTCGCCGAAGCCACCGATCACCCGTTGCACCTCGGGGTCACTGAAGCCGGGCCGCTCCCGAATGGCCTGCTGAAAGCGACGGCAGGAATCGCCACGCTGCTGATGGAGGGAATTGGTGACACGATCCGGTACTCGCTCACGGCCGATCCGGTCGAGGAGGCCAAAGCGGGGCGCCAGTTGCTCGAAGCGTTGGGTTTACGAGAACGCAAGAACGTCGATCTGATTGCCTGCCCGTCGTGCGGGCGTGCCGAGGTCGACGTGATCGATATCGCCAACCGGGCGATGGCAGCATTCGCCGATCGTGAAATTCCGCTCCAGATCGCCGTGATGGGTTGTGTCGTCAATGGCCCAGGTGAGGCACGCGAGGCCGATCTCGGAATCGCCGCAGGCAACAAGCGTGGCCATCTGTTCGTCAAAGGCCGCAACATCGCCGTGGTGCCAGAGAACGAGATGGTCGAGGCGCTCGTGGAATGGGCCGAGTTCATCAACGAGCACGGTGTCGAGGCGGCGATCGCCAAGGCCGACACCACAGTTGCGGAACGAGAAGCTGCCAAAGACAGGTCGGCCCTGCTCGCCGCCCAGGGTGACGACGTGAACCATGCCGGAGAAAAGATCGTCGAGATCCGCAGGACGACCAACCGTTAGCCGCACCGACTCGTCTGATTTCTCTACAGGACGGATCGGATGTGATCATGCGTGGCATGCAGCCACACGAGATCATGCGAGCGACCGAGGCGATCGGGTCGATCGGCGCAGCGTTCTACTTCCATCCAGACACGACCGAGCGCGGTAAGCAAGCTGGGCTCGATGGTTTTCGGATGTACTTTCTCGGCCGTGGCGGGGTGCTCGGTGACGTCGAACCCGAGGTCGTGCTGAGCGCCTGGGGGTACTTCAATCCGGGTCTGATCAGCAAGATGTGGAACACGGCCAAGGAGCGAATGGCACCACGCGATTGCGCCCGCCTCTACATCGACTGCGCCCATCAACTCGGGCGCAAGATGTTCTCGGAGATCGACGGGCTGGACGGTTTTGTCGACTCGGCGACTCAGGTGGTTGGGGCTGCTGATGTAACGTCGATGCCGTTGTTTGCGGCGGTTCGTGCCGAACCGGTGCCGTCCGACGTGCCGGCAGCGGCAATCCATCAGGCGATGGTGCTGCGGGAGATGCGCGGCAGCACCCACCTGTTGGCAATTGCAGCGGTTGGTCTGTCGGCTCCGGTTGCCCACGCCATCAAACGCCCAGGCGATGTCAAATCGTTCGGTTGGGCCGAGGGGGAAATCCCCGAACCGACTGACGCCGACCGGGCCAAGTGGGATCGCGCCGAAGCACTCACCGATCAGTTGCTGACGCCCGCCTACGCCAGCCTCAGCGACGCCCAGGCTGACGCCCTGATCGCCGGCACCAACGTCATGGCCGCTGCTCTCGCTGGGTGACTCGAGCTGATCCGGATCAGCGATACGACACGAGCTGCGGTGCGTGTCCCGCGGCGATTGCCCGCGTTCGGGCGAACTCCTCGATCTCTTCGGCCGGCATCGGCTTGGCGAAGTAGTACCCCTGGGCTTCCTGACACCCCAGTTGACGCAGCCGGTCGAGTGTTTCGGCGGTCTCGACGCCCTCGGCGACCACCCACAGGTCGAGGTTTCGTGCGAGGTCGAGCACCGATCGCACAATCGCGTCGGCCCCGCCTCCGACGGTCAACTCGTGCACGAAGCTCTTGTCGATCTTGACTTCGTCGACGGGCAGTTTTTGCAGATAGGCGAGCGATGAGTATCCGGTTCCGAAGTCATCGATGGATAGGCGAACACCGAGATCCGCAAGTTCTTCCAAGACACGTGTGGTCCGGACCGTGTCCGACATCACATGCGTCTCGGTTATCTCCAGGGTCAGGACACTTGCCGGAAGACTCGACTGGCTGAGGAGCTGTCGGACGACGGCCACGAGGTCGGGATCGACGAGGTTGCGCATCGAGACGTTGACGGCGACGCCCCAGGGGTTGCCATTGAGGTGCCACTCCTCGGCCGCAAGGAGTGCCTTGGTCAGCATGGTCGACGTGAGTGCAGCACTGACACCAGTTCGATCGGCAAGCGAAGTGAACTCGTCGGGCATGATCACCCCTAGGTGGGGGTGATTCCATCGACAGAGGCATTCGACACCTGTCATCCGTCCGTCGACGAGTGACACCTTGGGTTGGAACGCGGCGGCCAGTTGGCCGAGGCTCACTGCCAGACGTAGGTCATGGGCAAGCGCAAGGCGACGAGGCGTGTTTTCGTCACGCCGCGCATCGTAGAAACAGACGCCCGCACCGTGGCCCGACTTGGCGGAGTACATGGCGACGTCAGCACGACGGATCAGGGTGTCTGCATCATCTCCGTCCCGAGGAGAGACCGCGATACCGACGCTGACACCCATGTTGACCGTGATTCCATCGATCTGGATCGGAGCCGCCACAGCGCCCCGAATCCGGCGGCATGTCGCCTCGACATCGGCGGGAATCGAACCAACGGGAGCAAGCATGGCGAACTCGTCGCCGCCGAGCCGAACGATCAACGTCCCCGAATCGACGGACTCGAGCAGTCTGCGGCTGACCTCGATCAGTACCCCGTCGCCACTCTGGTGTCCGAGTGTGTCGTTGATCTCCTTGAAACCGTCCAGATCCATCAGTGCAATCGCAATGTCCGGCACAACGCCTACCACCTTGCTAAAACGAGCTTCGAGTCGTTCACCGAAAAGCACCCGGTTGGCGAGCCCCGTGAGCGGATCATGGAGCGCTTCGTGTTCGCGTTGACGAGCCTGGTCGTGTAATCGCTCGATCAACCGACCGTTCTGAAGTGCGACGCCGGCGTGACTCGCCAGCGTGGCGAACAGCCTGGCATCTTGATCACCGAACGTCGACATCTCGCTGAGGCGATTGAACACGGCGACGATTCCGATCAACGAGTCGCCCTCGAAAATCGGAGCAATCAGCGCGTCATCCGCTTCGACATCCACGAGAATCGCCCGATCACCGATCGAGGATGGCGATCGCGGAATGAGGAGTGCGTCTCGGTTGGCGAAGAACCGATCGGTGATGACCGAGGTCAAGCCTGCCGTCAGGAGCCGATCAGTGGACGTGCGTCCGGCGTCGTCGACGACGTGTCGTTGAGTCGAATCTGTTCCGGTGAACAACCAGAATTCCGCTCGTTCTGCACGAAGGAGGTCCTTCGCCTGAGTCAACATCGCATCGAGCACTTGGTTTGGCTCACGTGCGCCGCTCACGAGATGGGTGAAGTCGTAGAGCAGGCTGAGGCTGTTGTATCGCTGACGGAGTGAACTGTGGGCGCGATAGGTGACGAGCAGGAACACGGCGACACCGGCCAGCAGGGGGACCGCCTTCGGCTCGACGTCGAGCAGGACACAGACGACCAGCGTGAGACTCGTGTTGGCAGGTGCCGTGATCAGGCCGATCTGCAGGATCGACCGAAATGTGATCGGGCCGCCGTGCCAGCGAACAGCGGTCGCGATCGCCGCGAAGCCGACGAACTCGGCGGCGATGACGGCGACGAGGCCGACCAGCCAGCTCAAGGGCTGACGGGCGTCGAGGGTTCGCAGCAGCGCCTGTTGGACCGCCAGGAGAACCACTGTCTCGGCGAAGAAGGCGGAGAGATTCATGACGAGTTTGCGAACGGGTTGCCGCTCGCGAATGGTGAGGAACAGGAATTCTCCGAGCAGGCGCCCACCCACGAGGTGAATCGGCGAAGCGAAGAACAGCCCAATCACGAGAACGATCTCGCTGAATGTGAACGTGTATGTTTCGCGCCGGAACTCGACGTCGAAGACCATCGGCCCTGTGGCGATTGAGATCAGCGCAACTGCCCATAGAGGGAGTGCCCAACCAACATTGGGCGTCACGTGGAGATCGATTTGCGTCAAGCCCACGAAGGCGAACACGGTCAAGGTCAACGCCAGCAAGTACGTTCGCCGTTCGGCGTCAGCGCGGGCTTGTCTCTGATTCATGTCGATTCGTTGTTTCCACGTCGGGGTCCCGCCTTGTGGATCGTGGTCCACGACGAACTATCGGCACATACAGCCAGCGAGGTGAGCAGTTGTGTTGCTCACCTCGCTGCATGAAGTAAGGCTGATTGTCGGGGGCGCGGTCGTCAGGACCAACGACCGCCGCGGGTGATCCGGGTGATCACCAGCGGATTCCTGACCGTGCGGTCGTGATCGGAAGGTTGATCGTCCTGACGGTCTTTGGCGTCGTGATGACCACCGCTACGCGGTCCGGCTCGGCTGCCGATGCGGAGCCGGTTGCTGCGCCGATCGACAGCGCGGTGGTGGCAATCGCTCCTGCGAGAAGCAAACGTGTCAGTGATCGTTTGGGTGATGGATAGTGATGCTTCATGATTGCTTCCGCCTTGGTTGTGGTTCTGCGCCGCCGTTGAACGCCTTCCCATCAAACCGTCCAGAGACTGAAAACTCAAGTCAAACTATCCTCAACTAAACGTGACTGAGTTACCACATAGCGTGAGGTGTAGCGATAGTTGTGTCAAAACATCGGGACCACGACGTACGTTGTCGATGAGATCTCGACGTGGTCACCGGGGGAGTAGTACCACGTGCCGCCATTCATATCAACGGCCAGTTCGTGTCCGATCGCTCGATGGTGGGCACCCGGCTTGAGCCGCCGTAGGGCGACATGTGCCCCCGGCAAGTCGTAGTGAGATGCGGTCGGGAGCACGGGCTCGTCCAACGGCGTTCGGTCGACGACGCGCAGCAGTTCGTCGACATCGACCGGCTTGACCGTCAAGCCGCCTCGGATCACATTGTCGCTGGCGCCCATCAGCTCGATTCCCGCACCGTGCAGATAGGCGTGCAGGTTGCCGGCTTCGAGGTGCAGCGCCTGTCCGGGTTCGAGCCTGACGTAGTTGAGCAGCAACGTTGCCGCCACGCTCGGATCGCCTGGGTACCGGATCGCCAGCGTCCGCACCCATTCCGATTCCGGCCGATCGTTGGTTTGGCAACGATCGATGATCGGCAGCGGATCGATCGTGCCTCGGTACAGACCTTCGAGGGCGGCGCCCGCGCCTTGGTCCTTGACGATTCCGGCGATCTCACTCTGATCGAGTCCGAGCTCGTCGAACAGGTCGATCACCGAGTCGACCGGCCGCAGCCCACACAATGCCTGAAATGGCGTCAAGGCGCACAACAGCTCAGGTTTGGCGTTGGCATCGGGATATGCGCCACGGGCGAAACCGTCAGCCGCCTGCGCCGGGTTCGGATGAGTTTGCAGCGATAGCGGCTCGGCGGCGGTAAGTACCTTGAGCAGGTACGGCAACTCGCCAGTCAGATCGGTCAGCGGACGACCATCGGCGAGTCGGGTCGGCCCGGCCGGATGCGTACCGAGCCAGAGTTCAGCCCACGGCTGACCGTCAGGTGCGACCCCCAGCAGAGTGGGGAGATACTCCGTGTCACCCCACGCATAATGCTGCACCACCCCGCTGACTCGTTCCACAACCCCTCCGTCCTGTCTACTTCAGATCGGCTGGTCCAGGCCGAGTTCGGCGGCTCTTGACATGACGTTGGCGTATTCGGCACCGATCGTGGTGGAGTCGCCGTGGCCCGTATGAACGACCGTGTTGGCGGGCAACGCCATCAACTTGGCGATGATTGACCGCAGGATTGTCGGTTCGTCGCTGTAGCTGCGACCCGTCGCTCCCGGGCCGCCACAGAACAGCGTGTCACCCGACAGGGCGAGACCGGATGCTGCGTCGTAGAAACAGCAACAGCCCGGGGAGTGACCGGGGGTATGGAGCACCCTCAACTCGTGACCGGCGACATGGATCGTTTCACCTGGCTTGATCTCGCCGTCCGGCGCGTGGTCGGGCCAGACGATCTCCCAGAGCATGTGATCGGCTGGATGAATCAGAATCGGCGCATCCACGGCGTCACGCAACGGCACGGCTGCGTTGATGTGATCGTTGTGGCCGTGGGTGAGCACGATCGCCCGCACCCGTCTGCCATTGATCCCATCAATGATCCGCTGATGATCATGGGCGGCGTCGAACACGATCACCTCGCGGTCGTCACCGACCAGCCAGATGTTGTTCGTGACGTCCCATTCCCCCCCATCGAGGGCGAAGATCCCGTCAGTCGTAACCAGTTCTACCGTCACATCACCACGACGCTGCGGAGGACCTCACCGCGCTCCATCTTGTGGAACGCCTCCTCGACATCGTTGATCGTGATCGTCTCCGACACGAACCGGTCGAGATCCAACCGGCCCTGCTGATACAGATCGATCAGCATCGGGAAGTCGCGGCTCGGGAGGCAGTCGCCGTACCACGACGACTTGAGCGCACCGCCACGGCCGAACACTTCGATCATCGGCAACTCGAGCACCGCCTTCGGATTCGGCACACCGACCAGCACCACCGTGCCGGCGAGGTCACGCGCCTCGAAGGCCTGCTTGTACACCGCCGGGTGGCCGACCGCTTCGATACACACATCGGCACCGTTGCCGTCGGTGACAGACTTGATGTACTCGACAGCGTCGACGTCGTTGGCGTTGCAGGTGTGGGTGGCGCCGAACTGTCTTGCCCATTCGAGCTTGCGATCGTCGATGTCGACAGCGATGATCTTTGACGCTCCGGCGAGATACGAACCGGCGATCGCGGCGTCACCGACCCCGCCACAGCCGAACACGGCGACCGAGTCGCCGCGGCCCACGTTGCCGGTGTTGATCGCTGCCCCGAGACCTGCCATCACACCGCAACCGAGCAGACCGGCAGTGGTTGCCGGTGCGGTCGGATCGACCTTGGTGCATTGACCCGAATGGACCAGGGTCTTTTCGATGAAGGCGCCGATACCGAGCGCCGGTGTCAGCACGGTGCCGTCGAGCAGGGTCATCTTGTGGGTGGCGTTGAAGGTGCTGAAGCAGATCCACGGCTTGCCCTTGAGGCACGAACGGCAGGTGCCGCACACTGCCCGCCAGTTGAGAATCACGTAGTCGCCGGGCACGACGTTGGTGACACCGGCGCCGATCGTTTCGACGATTCCGGCCGCCTCGTGGCCGAGTAGGAACGGGAAGTCGTCGTTGATCCCACCCTCGCGATAGTGCAGGTCGGTGTGGCAGACACCGCAAGCCTGGATCTTGACGACCGCCTCGCCCGGACCGGGGTCGGGGACGATGATCGTTTCGATGCTGACCGGCTCGCCTTTGGCGCGAGCCACAATCCCCTGTACCTGCTGCGACATGCCCGCGACCGTACCCCAGTCGATCTGTCCGCATCCAACCGTCGGTTTGGCTGACCTGGTGCAGGCAGAACCGAGGTTCAGAACAGTCGAAGTTCGTCAGGGGCCATGCCCCGAAGTTCGTCGTAGTCGACTTCGACCCAACGGAATCCTCGGGATTCGGCGAGCACTTTGGCTTGCGGTTTGATCGATTGGGCAACGAACACGCCACGCACTTCGCCGAGTGACGAGTCGAGATGCAGCCGCTCGATGTAGCGGGCGAGCTGCTCGACACCATCGATTTCTCCACGTCGTTTGACCTCGATCGCGACGACCTGATCGGCCTCGTCTCGACACACCAAGTCGATCGGGCCGATCGCCGTCGGATACTCGCGACGGACCAACGTCAGACCGATCTCGATGGCGTGCGGCGAGGCAGCGAGCAGCTCCTGGAGATGCGCTTCGACACCGTCCTTTTGTAACCCAGGGTCCTCGCCGAGCTCGTGGTTGGAGTCGGCGAACACCTCGTGCAACGTGATCGTCAAGACCTCACCTTTTGGGTTCGATACGACCCAGTGATCACCGTTGTCAATGACAGTGTTGGGTGAGTTCATCCAGTTGAGCGGCTTGTACGCCCCTCCGTCGGCGTGAATCGCAACGCACCCGTCGGCCTTGACCATGATCAACCGATTCGCCGCCGGCAGGTGGGCCGACAACCGGCCCGCATAGTCGACCGAACAACGAGCAATCACGAGGCGCACGTCGAGCGAGGCTACCGATCCGCTAGCGGGTGCTGCGCATGCGCTTCTGGATCAGTTGGCGGCGGGCTTGCAGTTCACGGTACGTGAGCCGGTCGACGTTGGATTCCAACCCAAGCCCGGCCTTTACGCTGTCGAAGTCGAACTCGACGCGAGTGGCGTCGATGCCGAGGTCCCGGCTGATCTGCTCGCCATGGCGTTGAGCGAACAGCATCGAGATCGTGGCGATCTCGGCGAGGATGTCGAGGTCGGGTGCCAGCCGAGCAATCGCACCGTCGAGAAACACCATGTTTTTGACAAAGAGCATCAGCTCCTTCGGCAGCCTGGCACCATATTCCAGCAGCGCTTTGATGACGCGCTGGATCTCCTTCACCATCTCGTCGCCGGTCAGCGTGGTCGGATCGATCGTTGCCTGGTCGAGCCTCAGATCTCGGATCACCGCATCGAGATCGGTGTCGTTCGGAAGCGCTCCGAGGTCGCGCAGCGCTGCCATCTGGCCCTTGATGTCATTCGTCGTGGCGCACACCATCAGCCGAAGAAAAGCCAGCCGTCGCTCAGGCGACAGGCGAGCCACGATCCCGAAGTCGAGCAACGCTGTGCGGCCGTCAGGCATCACGAACAGGTTGCCGCCATGGAGGTCGCCGTGGAACACCCCGTGGATCATCGCTCCTTCCATGAACGCGATCATCCCGGTCCGGATCACTGCTTCGGTGTCGATCCCGGCATTGCGCATGCCGACTACGTCATCGAAGTTGAACCCTGACAACTGTTGCATCACGAGCACGCGACGGGTGACGAACGATAGGTGCGGGCGGGGAACGACGTATCCTTCCTGTCCAAGATCTCGAAGCATCGTGGCGACGTCGAGCATGTTTGCCGCTTCGAGGCGAAAGTCGAGTTCCTCGACGATCGTTTCGGCGAACAGATCGACGAGCGCAGGCGGGTTGGCGAGCGCCGCAACGCGGATCCGGCCAACAAGCTTCGGGGCGATCCAAGCCATCGCGCGTAGGTCCTTGCGGACCAAACGTGACACCGATGGACGTTGGACTTTGACGACGACCCGCTCGCCGGTCCGTAGTCGAGCGGCGTGCACTTGGGCGATCGATGCAGCCGCCAACGGGTTCTCGTCGAAGAATGCGAAGATGTCTTCGAGTCGGCAACCGAGGTCCTGCTCGATGGTCAGGCGCACCGTTTCAAACGATTCGGCGGGTACTTGGTCTCGACACTTCTTGAACTCCGCCACGAGTTCGACCGGGAACAAACCCTCACCCGACGAAATGATCTGACCCAGCTTGATGTAACTCGGTCCGAGCGACTCGGCGGCACGCCGTAGCCGACGCGACACGTCGGCGCGACCTAACTCTGGTTCGGCGTACTGCCCTCGACGCTTTCGCCAGGCCCACGGACCGAGCGCCCGACCGAGTTCCGTGATCACCTTGGCGACTCGAAGCCCCGGCGGGAGCCGACGTGGCCTGGTCAACTCCGGCACCTCGTCGCCTGCCGCTGTGCGCAGGCGGTCGACCCGGGGGAGCCAACTGATCTCGGTGCGGACGAGATCCCATGGCCCTTGATCGGTGAAAGCACCCCATTCCTGATCGGTGTGTGTCTGATCGATTTCGTGAGGTTCGTCAGGCACGCGTCCCATGATGGCGCGAATCATCCGCTGATCCACACGCTGATCCGCACACTGATCCGCACACTGATCGACGGCCTGAGCCGCGGCGGTTCCGATTCGGCTACGTTGACCGACTGCTCATCCAAATGATCGGGGGATCGATGTTCGAGGTAACCGATAGCGCACTGTCGGAGCGCTTTCCGATTTACACACGCGCCAACGTGGGTGAGGTGTTTCCCGACCCGGTCGCACCGGCGACCAAGTCGCGCCTGCTGTGGGAGTCGGAGTTGGGTTGGCGCGATGCCTACGTGCGGATGGGCGCCTTCGACGCCGACGAGTTCCCCGACGATCGGTTCTGCATCCTCGGCGTGGCTGGCGGTTACTGCTACCTGAACGCATCGGTGATGCGGCTATTCGGGGAACGCGCACCAGGCTTGTCATGGCGAATGATGGACGAGCAGTTCTTCGGTGCCCAGCCTGGGATTCCCGACTACGACGAACAGCCTGGCGACGATCGCCCAGATCTCACCGAGAAGCTTGGTGCAACGTTCGGGTGGGTGTTCTCGATCGGTAATGTCGACGATCTCGAACGGCTGACTGAGCATCGCAATCGCACGATCTTGTTGCGCAGCGAACGGCCGGACCTGTCCTCGTTGTCTGATCGCCAACTCTCCGACCGCGTCCAGGCGATGATGCCGCTCCAACGCGAACTGTTTGGTGAGCATCTCTTCGCTACCACTCTGGCGACGGTTCCGGTCGGCGTGATCAGCGCCGTGGCGACTGCTGTCGGGCGGCCCGATCTGATCCTGCCGATGCTGGCCGGGTTCGGGCAGGTCGATTCGGCCGAGCCAAGTTACGTGATGTGGGCTCTATCGCGCGTCGACGCCGACTCGGACGCCTTCGTCGGAGCATTCGAGACGTTCCTCAAGGACTACGGCAGCCGCGGACCGAACGAATGGGAAAGTCGGTCGCCGACGTGGGAGACCCAACCGACTCTGGCACTTGCGGCGATCGATCTGATGCGACACGCCTCCGACGAACAGAACCCGTCGTTGCAGAACGCCAAACGAGCCGCCGCACGGGCCGAGGCGGCAGCGACGCTGTTGGCGATGGTCGAAGCCGACCCGGCGACTCACGGCCAGCTTGCGGCGGCGATCAGTTGTTCCAGCGCCTGGCTTCCGGCTCGAGAACGAACCAAGACCAACAACATCAGATTCATCCAAGAACTTCGTGTAGCACTCCGCGAATTGGGACGCCGTTTCGTCGAGCGTGGTGTTTTCGATGAGGTCGAGGATTACGGGTTTGTGCTCGACGAGGAGCGCGAACTGCTGCTCGGGGACGAGCCAGAGCAACTCGCCGATCGGATCCGTCAGCGTCGCGCCCGATTCCACGAATTGAGCGAACTGATTCCGCCGTTCGTCATCGTCGGAGACACCACTGATCCGGGAACGTGGCCAGTGCGCGGTGGCGACGATGTCGTGCAACTCGCAGCAGGTGATTCGATCCAAGGGTTTCCAGGCTGCCCGGGGGATTCGGAAGGTCGGGCCAGAATCGTCCTCGATTCGCGTGATCCGTCTGCGCTCGAACCCGGCAACGTCTTGGTTGCACCAATCACCGACCCGTCTTGGACGCCGCTGTTCGTGCCCGCCGGCGGCGTGATCGTCGACGTCGGTGCGGCACTCAGCCACGCCATCATCGTCTGCCGTGAACTCGGAATTCCGTGCGTCGTTTCGGCGACCGACGCCACCAGACGGATTCCGGACGGAGCACTGGTGAGGGTCGACGGTTCGACCGGGCTCGTGACGGTGCTCGAACTGGCTTCCAGCTAGTGCCCGCCGTGGGCGCTGTCGCACCACACGGTTTCGCCGTCGGGTACCTGACCTCCGGCGACACCTTCCAGGGCTGCGAACGGGCCGCACGGATGAGGCGTGATCCACACGTGGATCATCGGAGAAAGCGGGAAGTCGACGAGCGGGGCGGGGCAGGTTCCGCCTACCGGCTTGAGGCTGGCGACCTGCGGTGCCGAGTGATCGCTCGTAAAGCACAGGTCACCGTGGACGTGCCACTGCATCAGTTGGCCGCCCCAATCGGGGATCGATTCGAGATCGGTGCCTGGCGGCAACATGAACATTGCCGACACCAACTTCTTCGACCCGTCTGGTTGCGGTTCGAATACCAGGCTCTCTGGTCGATCGGGGTCGAGCACGACATCATCGTCGATCCAGTCCCACTGGAGGTAGTGCTCGTGACCGGTCGCCCCGTCGCCGATTGACCGGAAACCTGCGGCCTCGACCACGTCGAGGTCGGCCCACTGAGGTAGATCGCGAACTGTCGCCGCAACGAGATTCTCGGCATACGCCTGCTGCTGAGGCGTGACGCCATCAACTCCGCCGAGATCGATCGGCATTGTCGGGTCGTATGGCCGGGTTTCTGACGGCGCAGCATCGGTTGGCCCGGTCGTCGTCGCGTGACCATGCCCGCATTGGTCGACGCGTGTTCCGTCAGCGGCGTCGGTCTGGCCGGCCCCATGACCTTCGAGTGCGGCGAAAGGCCCGCACTCGTGAGGGGCGATCCAGACGTGCACCATCGGGTTGTCGCCGCCGGCATTGACCGTGTTCGCCGGGCACACGTCCCCAGGATTCACGAGCACACCCATCACCTTTGGCTGCCCGTTCTCGTCGCGGCCCCAGCACAGGTTTTGGTGGACGTGCCACTGCATCAACGGGCCGCCAAAATCGACGAGCACTGGGTCATCGATCGGTGTCGAGGAGGCGATGAACATTGCCGACACCAAGGTTCGCGTGTCGCCGTCGACTTCGTACACGAGTGATTCTGGAGCGCTTGGATCGAGCAGTTTGTCGTCACCGAGTAGGGCGTAGTTGACATAGTGCTCGAACCCGGTGGCGGCGTCGCCGATCGATTTGTAGCCGAGCGCTCCGAGTGAGGTGACGTCGGCGAAGGCAGGCAAATCGCGGAGCGAATCGGTAACCAACTGTTCGGCCCTGGCCTGCTGCTCAGGTGTGACGCCCTCGACATCCGAGAAGTCGATCGGCCCGGTTGGATCCCACGGCCGTGGCCATGTCGCCGCATCGCTGGCTGCGTCGCCGCTCGCTTCATGTTGATGTTCAGCGCTCGAGGCGTCTGACATCGATTCGTGACCGTCTGCGAGCGTTGATGCTTCTGCAGGATGGTCGTGTCCATCGTCGGCTTGGCTGTCAGGGTGATCATCGAGGATCGCGACACTGCCGTCAGCGGCCGCTTCGTGATGATCTGTTGCGCCGTGATCGTGACTGGTGGCGTCGGCGAGTCCAGGAACCAGCAGCACTCCGGCAAGCACCGCGGCCAGCGTGACAGCCCGGCTGGGTAATGCGGGAACCCGATCGGAAAGCGAGGCCAAAGCGGTGACCACCGCAATCAGCGCCAGCACGGCGGCCGTCGTGTCTGCGATCTGAGGGCGCTCGACGATTTCCAGACCGCCGATCCACGAGATCCCGGTGAGCCGAGTAATGAGCCAACCGACGAACGCGAATCCGTTGACGCCAACCAGTACGGCGATCGGAAGTCGCCCGGATCGGATGAAACCGAGCGTCGCCGCGGCGACCTGCGCCATGGTCAGGGCGATGAAGATTCGCGTCAGTGCCGGATGTTCGGTATGAATCCCTGCCGCAGCGGCGTGGAGGACGGCTGCGCCAGTTGATGCGATTGCTGGAATCGCCAACTGATTGAGATGGGGTTTCGACGAATCGTCCACCAAAACCAGTGTATGACTCAATGGTCTCGCAGCGCCTGCAGGGCGGCGTCGGCGTACTCGCGACGGCAGATCAAGACGTCGGGTAGCCATGGATCGCGATCGTTGTAGACGATTGGTGATCCGTCGATCCGGCTGACGTGCAGTCCGGCGGCGAGCGCGACTGCGGCCGGTGCCGCCGAATCCCACTGGTACATTCCGCCGTCGTGTAGGTAGATGTCGGCCTCGCCCATCACGACTGCCATCGCTTTCGCGCCGGCGGAACCGAGTCGGATTGCATCGCATCCAAGCGCGTTGGCGACGATCACGGCTGCATACGGTGTGCGACTCCGCGACGTCACCAATCTCGGCTTGTCGCGTCCCGTGACCGGGAGCACTGGCGCTGGATCTGTGCTCAAAACCATGTCGACCGCTGGCAGTGAGACGGCTCCGGCGACGAATCGATCCTTGTTCCACAAGGCGATGTGTACCGCCCAGTCGTGGCGACCAGGTTCACCGAACTCGCGGGTGCCGTCGAGCGGGTCGATGATCCAGACACGGTCGGCCGTGAATCGGCGAGGGTCTTCAGTGCCCTCTTCGTCAAGCACGGCATCGTCGGGGCGGTGGGCGCGGAGTTGTTCGCCGATGAACTTGTGACTGGCAGCATCGCCGCCATCCATCACATCCCACGAGTGCGCGCCGGCTGACCACATCCGCTGCCGGAGATCGACCAGCCGGTGACCTGCCTCGACAGCCAGCCGAGTTGCCAGCTGGGTGTCGGTTTCGGGCAGCGCTGCGCTCGGATTTGTGGTCGGATTTGTGGTCGGCATTGGGGGCACGGTCAAGTCGCTCAGTATGACGGGTGTGGACGCAAAGCCCTCCGCTTGCATTCCATGTCGCTGAATGCGAACATGTGTTCGATGAGCCGGATAATTTCCCGCCTTGCCTCGATTTTGCACGCCGATCTCGACTCGTTCTACGCTTCTGTCGAGCAGCGCGACGACCCTTCGCTGCGTGGCCGCCCAGTGATCGTTGGCGGGGGAATCGTGCTCGCCGCCAGTTATGAAGCGAAACGATTCGGGGTGTACACGCCGATGCCCGAGCGGTCGGCACGCCGTCTCTGTCCGGATGTGATCGTCGTTCCACCCCGATTCGATGCCTACATGGCGGCGAGCAAGGCCGTGTTCACCGTGTTCCACGACACGACGCCGATCGTGGAAGGACTCTCGATCGACGAGGCGTTCCTCGATGTATCAGGGCTTCGCCGCACCGCCGGATCGCCAGTCGACATCGCAACCAAACTGCGGGCCGATGTCCGCCAGCAGGTGGGGTTGGCGATCACGGTCGGAGTCGCCCGCACCAAGTTCCTTGCCAAAGTCGCCAGCGCGGTCGGCAAGCCGGACGGGCTGCTCGTCGTCGAGCCTGACGGGGAACTTGAGTTCCTGCATCCTCTGGCAGTCGGTCGTCTGTGGGGTGTCGGGCCTGTCACCGAGCGCAAGTTGCACGAACGTGGGCTGCGGACCGTTGGTGAGGTCGCCAAACTCGGTGAGGCGCATCTCGTGGCGATGCTCGGACCTGGTGCCGGGCGGCACCTCCACGCGCTTGCCCACAACTTGGATCCCCGGCCTGTCGAGGGTGGCAAGCGACGCCGGTCGATTGGTTCTCAGCGGGCGATGAATCGTGGACCCAAGACGGCCACCGAGATCGAAACGATGATGCTCGGTATCGTCGATCGTGTCACGCGACGTATGCGCGACGCCGACCGGGTCGGGCGAACCGTGATCGTCCACTTCCGATTCGAGGACTTTCAGCGGGCGATCCGCTCGCGCACGCTGCCGGCGCGTACGAATGCGACGGATCGGATTCAGGATGTGGCGATCGACCTACTCGCCGAACAAATGCCGGTCATTGCCGAGCGCGGTCTCACGTTGCTCGGGCTCTCTGTCGGCAACCTGGTCAACGCTGCCGAATCGACCGAGCAACTGGAGTTCTCGCTCGATGGACGCAATCGTGACGCGCTCGACGACACGTTGGACAATCTGCACCAGAAGTTCGGTTCGTCGTCGGTGTTGCGAGCGTCACTCTTGGGTCGCGACCCGGGCTTTCAGGCACCGATGTTGCCCGACTAAAGGCTCACCCTGGTACTTGCGCGGCCCCGTCAGGCGAGTTTCTTGAACTTGATTCTGTGCGGTTGGTCGGCGGCTGAGCCGAGCTCTTTGTGGCGGAACTCTTCATATTCGGAGAAGTTGCCTTCGAACCAGCGAACCTGGCTGTCACCTTCGAATGCCAGCACGTGAGTAGCCACCCGGTCGAGGAACCACCGATCGTGGCTGATCACGACGGCACAGCCGGGGAATGACTCGAGGCCAGATTCGAGGGCTCGCAACGTGTCGACATCGAGATCGTTGGTCGGTTCGTCGAGCAGCAGCACGTTGCCGCCCGACTTGAGCACCTTGGCCAGGTGGACTCGATTGCGTTCGCCACCCGACAACTTGCCGACGAGCTTCTGTTGATCAGCGCCCTTGAAGTTGAAGCTGGCCAGATACGCCCGGCCATGGATCTCGCGGTTGCCGATCTTCATGTGCTCGACGCCGTCGGTGATCTCCTCATACACGGTCTTCTCCGGGTCGAGGTTGTCGCGGGACTGATCGACGTACGCAAGCTGAACCGTGTCGCCGATCTTGATCGTGCCGGCGTCAGGTTGCTCGAGATCGGTCAACATCTTGAATAGCGTCGTTTTGCCGGCACCGTTCGGGCCGATGATGCCGACGATTCCGGCCGGTGGCAACGAGAACGAGAAGTCCTCGATAAGTAGTTTGTCGCCGAACGCCTTTCGGAGACCACTGACCTCGATCACGGTGTCGCCAAGGCGCCGGCCCGGCGGGATTGCGATCTCCAAACGGTTGGTGGTGTCGCGTTCGGCTTCCGCTTCGGTTTGCAGCTTGTCGTACGCGGCGAGCCTGGCCTTGCCTTTCGCCTGGCGGGCCTTTGGTGCCATCCGAACCCATTCGAGTTCACGTTCCAGCGTTCGTCGGCGAGCCTCGTTTGACTTTTCCTCGCGCGCCATTCGCTCTTGCTTCTGCTCCAACCAGCTGGAATAGTTGCCCTCGAACGGGATGCCGCGGCCACGGTCGAGTTCGAGAATCCACTGGGCGACGTTGTCGAGGAAGTAGCGGTCGTGGGTGATCGCCACCACGGTGCCGGTGTAGCTCTTGAGGAATTGCTCCAACCAATAGACCGATTCGGCGTCGAGGTGGTTGGTCGGTTCGTCGAGCAACAGCAGGTCAGGGCGGCTGAGCAGCAGCCGGCAGAGCGCGACTCGGCGGCGCTCGCCGCCCGAGAGCGTGGTGACATCGGCATCGTCGGGGGGGCAGCGCAAGGCGTCCATGGCGATATCGACGTTGCGTTCGAGACTCCATGCATCGGTCGCTGCGATCTTGTCTTCGAGGTCGGCCTGGAGCTTGCCGATCTTGTCGTAGTCGGCGTCGGGGTCGGCCCACATCGCCATCACTTCGTTGTAGCGATCGATCACCGATTGGACCTCCGCGACGCCGTCCATCACGTTGCCCTTGACATTCTTGTTGGGATCGAGTTCGGGCTCCTGCGCGAGGTAGCCGACGGTGAAACCGGGGGTCAGGCGGGCCTCACCCGTGTACCCGTCGTCGAGACCGGCCATGATCCGCAGCAGGCTTGACTTGCCCGCACCGTTGGAACCGAGCACGCCGATCTTGGCGCCCGGGTAGAACGAGAGCGAGATGTTCTCGAGCACCGTTCGATCCGGTGGGTAGAACCGGGCCAGCTTGTAACAGGTGTAAATGAACTCGTGTGCCATAAATCCTCCGAAGGGTGGCGCTGAGGCTATCCGGGTAGCGCGGGCGGGACTTGGTGCGGCTCGGGCGCACGCGCATCGAGCAGCGCCTTGCCGAGCACCGCGGCGAAGATGATCGAACCGCCGATCACCGTCGACCGAGAGGACGTCTCGGACAGGACGAGGTAGGCCCAGATCGGCACGAGCACCATCTCCGATTGGGCGAAGACGGTCATCGCCGCCGCTGGAACGTTGTGCGAGGCGGCGTTGTACAACAGCGTGCCGCCGACGATGATCACGCCGCCGTGCAACAGGGCGAGGCCAATATCATGTGTGGGTGGCACGAGCGTCTTCTGACGTGCGAGCGTCACGATCGAACAAAACACGATCAGCATCAGGCCGTAACCAGGCATAACGGGTGACCAGTCACGGGTCGGGTCTGACCTGACCGCAACGGTGTAACCGGCGAAGCCGATCGCCGCCATCAGCGCCGCCAAATCGCCGACGATGCTGCCAACCTCGAGGTCACCGGCAACCATCACGATCAGCCCTCCGAACGCGATCGCGATCGCCACGAGGGTCCTTCTGGTGAGCCGTTCGTGGAGCACGAGCTTCGCTGCCAACGCGCCAAACAACGGCGTCGTCGAGCCGAGGAACGCAGCGTTGGCGGCCGTTGTCGTCTTGATCGCGTACACAAATCCGAGGGAGGCCAACAACAGCATCACGGTGGCGATCAGCATCCGGCGGCCCGATGTGAAGGCCTGCACCGTGCGATGCGGTTGCCGGTTCAGCAGGCTCCATGTCTCGAGCACAACGATGATCCCGACCGACCGCCAAGCGAGGTATTGGAAGGCGTCGGACTTGTCGGCCAGTCGAGCCAAGATTGCACCGAAACTCCAGATCGCTCCCGCCCCGAGCGCCAACGCCGGGCCGAACGCAGGATGACTCGACCGGGTCGTCAACGTGGCACGGTGAGGCGCGTGGAGTCCCTGTCTGAAAGTTCGAGCTCGTGTTGGATCGAGCCGCGCATCTGTGCGACGAACTCGCTAGCAGGGTTGCTCGTGTTGAACAAG
This sequence comes from Ilumatobacteraceae bacterium, assembly GCA_031390905.1. Taxonomy (GTDB): domain Bacteria; phylum Actinomycetota; class Acidimicrobiia; order Acidimicrobiales; family Ilumatobacteraceae; genus Ilumatobacter. The sequence continues at coordinate 24,536 of JANMTV010000298.1, forward strand.
GTCTTTTGGATCGCCAGACCATCTCGCGTGGCGGACAGACGAGACGCCACGCGTTCGGGGTCGGAACACAGGAACTCACCAGCCGCGACGCCCTCACCGATGAGACGAACGAAGACAGCAAGTTCATGATCATTGAGTTCTTCCATCACGTCACGGATCGATGCGATGCGGCGGGTCTCGCCCCACGTCTCGATCCACAACAGCCACGAGGCATCGTCCTTGCTGGCGGGCAGCGTGCCGCACACCACTTCGTCGAGACGGGCGAGGGCAGATCCGGGGCCGTTGGCAACGGAGTCACGCAGTTGCTTGTCCTCGTCGCTGGCGACTTTCAGGGCGGCAGTGATCAACGCCGCCTTCGAGGCAAAGTGATAGTGCACGAGCGCGGTCGACACACCAGCGCGACGGGCAACGTCGGCGACCGTCATCTGCGTGAACCCAACGTCGATGATCACCTGAACCACAGCGTCGAGAATTGTCGACTTTCGCTGGTCAGGGGTCGGACGCGTCATGCGGGCCAAGCGTACCGAAGTCAGCGGGTCGGCCCGAGTAAGTCCCACAGGTTTCCGGCGATGTCACGGAACACGACGACCTGGCCGTAGGGCTCCGTGCGCGGAACTTCGGTGAACTCGACGCCGCCTGCGCGCATCCTGTTGAATGCGGCCTCGAAGTTGTCGACTCGAAGAAAGAATCCGACCCGGCCATGGGTTTGGTTGCCGACGGTCGACCGACCAATGATCCCGTCGGCCAGTGCCAACAGCAACCCTGTGACTGCACCAACCGGTCGCACAACGACCCAACGTTTCGGACGTCCGTCGTTGGTCAGCGAGGGCGAGTCCTCGACGAGTTCAAACTCGAGCAGGTCAACAAAGAACCGAATCGCCGCGTCGTAGTCGTCAACGACAATCGTGACGAGATCGATCTGTGCCATCGAGGCGAACGTACCCTGTCAGCAACGGGACCATGAACCGCGATTACAACTGGCCCTTTCACCCGTTAGGCGATGGACAACTCGCGTTTGGCTGCGTTCGCCGCCCATTCGACGACCTGGTCGCGGGAAATCAGCGCGTCGTGGGCAACTACTTGAAGGGCCAATCCGTCAAGCATCGACAAGAGCCGCCACGCAGCCGCATCCGGAGCGTCGCACTGGAACGTACCGTTGCGGAGGCCTGCGTCGATGATGTCTCGAACGGTTGCCTGCCACTCCCGGTTGAGGCGCCGCGACACCACCTGCAACACGGGCCGTCTGGCGGCTTCGGCCCATGCGTCGAGCCAGAGTTGCATGGTCCAGTCGGATTGGGCCGGCATATAGCTCTGAATGAAGGCTTCAAGCTGAATCACGGGATCGGACTCGGCCCGGATCGCCTCACGAGCACGCCCCAGATCTCCCCCGGCTGCTTGCTCGAAAGCCGCCGCCAGCACATCATCCATCGATTCGAAGTAGTGGTGAATCAGCCCGCTCGACGTTCCCATCGCAGCCGCAACGTCACGCACGGTTGTGCCGCCGAGGCCCTTGGTGCGAGCAACAGCGAGAGCCGCATCGACGATCGCCTGGCGGCGTTCGTCTGGAGTCATGCGAGCCACGAAACGCACCCTATGTTCGTGTTGAACGCATGTCCAACCCACCCACGGTTCTGGCCGACGAGTTCCGGGTCGACGAGTTCTGGGCGCGCGATGTTGACGACAGATGTCGATATCGCGCGCTCAAACCGGACGGCTCCGGGTCGACGAGTTCTGGGCGCGCGATGTTGACGACAGATGTCGATATCGCGCGCTCCAACCGGACGGCTCCGGGTCGACGAGTTCTGGGCGCGCGATGTTGACGACAGATGTCGATATCGCGCGCTCAGAACACGGGGTGTCGGGTGGGGGACTCCGTTGCGCGGATGTCCAACAGAGAACTAGGCTCGCAACCATGCTCAGACAGTCGCCGTTTCATGAGCGCGTTGCGGTCGCACATCAGACCTCGCTCTG
>JANMTV010000303.1:0-6905 GCA_031390905.1 Ilumatobacteraceae bacterium
GTACCGCTACTACCATCTGTCTGCATTCGTCGACGGTCTAGCCGAAGGCGATCGGGTGCGTGCGGGCGACCTGATTGGCTACGTGGGCGACACAGGCAACGCCACACCAGGCGGTTGGCATCTCCACTTCGAAGTCAGGCCCGGACCCGCCCCGCACAACAATCCGGTCGACCCGGTTCCGCTGATGACGATTCCGACCAACTGCAACACCTACTGACGTGCAGTCGGTTGATTTCGACGACGCCGCCATTGTCTCGAACTTGTTCTCTTGATTATCTCGAACTTGTCGGTTTTGTGGTCTCGAAGTTGCACGCATGTTGGGTGGCCCGGCTAGATTCATGCCATGGTCGACTCACTGCGCACCTCGGACTACCGGCGACGAGTCGTCGATGACCAGCTCGACGCGTTGCTCACCGGAGCCGCCGCGATCTCGATCGAAGGAGCCAAAGGGGTAGGCAAGAGCGCCACCGCAGCCGAGCGTGTGGACACCGAATACAACCTCGAGAACCCCACGGTCCGCGCCTTGCTCCAAGGCGACCCGCGACGCATCTTGACCGGTGAACGAGTCCTGCTCGACGAATGGCAACGCCTGCCCGAAACCTGGGACCTCGTGCGCCGAGCGGTGGACGCCCAGGCGATGCCCGGCACGTTCCTGCTGACGGGGTCGGCGTCCCTCGATGACCAGGGCCGACACTCCGGTGCCGGGCGCATCCTGCGTCTGCAGATGCGACCGCTGGCACTCAGCGAACGCGGCTACGAACCGACGGTCAGCCTTGGCGAGTTGCTCACTGGCGATCGACCCTCCATCAAGGGCACGACCGAGGTCCGCCTGGGCGACTACACCCACGAGATCTGTGCATCGGGATTCCCCGGTATCCGTCCGCTCCCCGACCCGGTGCGGCGGGCCCAGCTCGACAGCTACGTCGACCGCGTCGTCAGCCGCGACATGGCCGAGCTCGGCCACCGTGTTCGGCGTCCCATGCAACTCCGCAACTGGATGACCGCCTACGCGGCGGCGACTGCCTCGACCGCGAGCTGGGAGAAGATTCGCGACGCCGCCACCCCGGGCTCCGCCGACAAGCCGTCACGCGCCTCGGCCATCCCGTACCGGGACGCTCTCGAACGGCTCTTCATCCTCGACCCGGTACCGGCGTGGGCACCGACACGGAGCCACCTCAACCAGCTCGGCTCCTCCCCCAAGCACCACCTCGTAGACCCCGCGCTTGCCGTCGCCCTCCTGGGTATCGACGAACGAGCGCTGCTCCGAGGCGACGACGACCCAGACCACCCCCACGACGGTCCCTTCCTGGGCGCCTTGTTCGAATCACTCGTGACCCTCAGCGTGCGCGCCTACGCCGACGCGGCCGAAGCCCGCGTCCAGCACTTCCGCACGCACCGCGGCGAACGCGAGGTCGATCTCATCGTCGAGCGTCGAGACCGACGAGTGCTCGCCATCGAATGCAAGCTCGCCGTCAACGTCGACGATGCCGACGTTCGCCACCTTATGTGGCTGCGCGAGCGGCTCGGACGCGACCTGATCGACGCAGTCATCGTGACAACCGGTGAGCACGCCTACCGACGCGCCGACGGCATCGCTGTCGTTCCCGCCGCCCTCCTCGGACCCTGACGATGGACCGATCTCACCGCCCGCTACGCACCATCGCTCCAACGAGGGCATCCCTGATCAGATCGTCGGTATACGCCCGTCCGGGTGGTAGCTACCTGACCCGGCCTGACGAGCCGTCACCTGGTCTCTTGGTCTGCGAGGATACTTTCCACGGCAGCCCGAATCTCCTCGCCTCGCTCGCTGAGAAGTTCCAGCTCGAATTCGTAGCGGATCTCTCTCTGAACCGCAACCATGTCAACGATGCACTCCTCGAGGCGAGGCGCCATCTCATCCTCTCTGGATCCGATCTCATGCAGCTGTGCGATTGCGTCATCTCGTGACAGTTCGCCGTTTTGGAAGCGATCAACAACGGCCGCGCCCTGGTCGAATATCTCGTTATGGAACTGGTTTGCGTCACCGCTCGGAAATCCGAGGTCACGAACGCAGGCGTTGCTCGCTTCAGTGGCGGCTTGACCCCTTGGATCTGCAACCGTCCTTGCGGATATGTCCTTGTCATACTGCTCCAACAGCTCAAACATCTCCGGATCGGAATTGGATACAGTGGCTTCGGCCGCTGACAAGCACTCGTCAACAACTGCCCGCTCGCCAGACGTGAGAAAGGCGGACGGGTCCGGAAGCGGGTCGACCACCCTGAGCCACTGGTCAATCGCATTTCCAAACATCGTCACTGGATCCTGATCGCCAACAAAAAGCGACTCATCGACGGTAACACCCCGGCGCTCAGCACACGCCACTGTCTCACGCGCAACCTCACGCACCCGCGTCGTCCGGTAGGACTCTCCCGGATCGACACCTCGAAGGCGATCAAGATACTCAGACAGAGGAAGTGGCGTCGAGATGTCACGAGCGTCGAAATCGACTGGCTCGAAATCGACCGGCTCGCTCGCATCGCTGCAACCGACCGCAGCAAGGCAGACCAACAGCAATGTTGCCAGCCGCCCTCTATCAGTAACCGTAGTTAACCCACTCACCGGTGCACTGGCCCGAACAAAGTGTCATGCCTGCACGAGCATCGGAATCATACCAACTGAACGATACCGTGGTGTAAAGACATGTGGACACGTAGGTGATATATGTCCATTCCGGTCTGGCGTTAACTGTGATGCAGACACCATTGCCTGGATTGTCATCGTGACCCTTTCCGCTATACGTTCCGTTCCCATTGCAGGTACCGGTTACTGTCCATTCGTGAGCATCCCCATGAGTCCACGATGTTGGACTCCATATCCCGTTACAAAAGGCTGAGGCAGTCGAGGACCAAGCACCCAGCGACACCGGCGTTATCGCCGCACTTAGACAACCAATCAAGGTGAGCAGTCTTAGAAACTTATGTCTGGAACGGAACCGGATAGCCATGCCGAGCGGCCGTCTCGGCGTCGAGATAGTTGCGGGGACTGTCGGACCCTGAGCGGTGGGGCAAGAAATGCGAATATTCATGTTGCCTCCAGAACGTCGTTATCGGTTCTTCGACTGTATGGTCTTTCTCTCTTCCCGTCAAGTCATATTGTTGCAAAGTATGAAGTGAATCGTAGCCCACTGTTTGTTCAGCTTCGGAGGGTGGTGGCTGGTGGGGTTTGGGCGGCTTTGAGGGCTGGTGTGATGCCGGCGAGGGCTCCGGTGGCGAGGCCGATGAGGGGGGCGATGGCGGTGATGGTTGGGTTGATGGTGGTGGTCCAGTGGCGGCTGTGGGCGATGGCGGTGATGGCGAGGATGGCGATCGCTGTGCCGGTGATGGCTGCGATCGTGCCGGTGATGGCTGCTTCGAGGGTGATTTGGCGTGCGATGTGTGATCGGGTGGCTCCGAGGGCTCGTCGTAACCCGATTTCTGGTCGTCGTTCGATCGTGTTGAGGAGGGTGGCGTTGGCGATCGCGATTGTGCCGATCAACAGTGCGAGCGCGGCGAGGGCGTAGTAGAGGCCGGTGACATCTGATTCGATGTTGTTGCGCAACGTTTTCGGGTCGGGTGGTATGAGTGCTTGTAACCGTTCGGGTTGTTGCGGTCGGAGCGAGAGCACGGCTTGTCGTCCGGCGAGGTTGGCGGCGCCGGGTTGCGTGTCGATCAACACCTCGTAGCTGGCGTCTCGGGTTGCGAGTGTGGCGTGTTCGGTGGTGGTCGGGATCGTGATCGCGAGGAGGAGGTCGGGGTTGCGGGCGACGTCGTCGATGATTCCGATCACGGTGTAAGCGACGTCGCCGATGAACACGGCCGGCTGGTTGTCGAGCCGGGTGATCCCCAACTGTTCAGCGGCGACTCGTCCGAGCACGGCGACACGTTCACCGCGGGTTTGATGAAACTCGTCGTACAGGCGACCAGTGGCGATCGTCGGGAGGGCGGCTTGGAGTGCGCCTGGTGTGGCGGCGATGATCGGGACGGGTTGGCTGATACCGATTGGTCGGGTGGCGGTGTTGCGTGGTTGCAGGTTGCCGTTGTCGCCGACCGGGTAGCTCAACCCGGCGTGGTTGATTCCGTTGAGTGCTTGTAGGCGTTGATCGACGTCGTCGGGGAATGGGTTGGTGCCATCGGGTGCGGCGTCTTGGATCCGTACTTCGGTAGCTTTCAAGGCGTCGAACCGGGCCGACACCTGAGCCCGAGCGGTATCAGCGAGACCGGTCGTGGTCACGAACGCACCAACCCCCAAAATCGTGCCGAGCGCCGTCAACAGTGTGCGGACGGGTCGTTGAGCGATCGCCGCGACTGCTTCTGAGAGGTTGTCCGCCCACCGAAACCTGGAACGCAACCCGAGCCGGTTCATACCAGTACCGGTTGTTCGCTGAGGTGACCGTCGCGGATCATCAAATGGCGTTGGGCCCGGGCGGCGATGTCGGGGTCGTGGGTGATGATCATCACCGTCAAACCGTGTCGATGCAACGTTTCGATCAACTCTAAGACTTGTTCGCTGGTGGCGGTGTCGAGGTTCCCGGTCGGTTCGTCACACAACACCAACGCCGGTTCACGAATCAAAGTGCGGGCAATCGCAACGCGTTGTTTCTCGCCGCCCGACAAATGGGCACACAAGGCGTCACGACGCGATGTCAACCCAACCTGTTCAATCACCGTGTCGGCACGAGCGCGTCGGTGTTTACGTTTCACGCCTTGGTAGGTGAGACCGAGCTCGACGTTGTCGACCACACTGCGGTAACCAACAAGATGGAACGCTTGGAACACGAACCCGACCCGATGCGCCCGCACAGCGGCACGTTCACGATCATTCAACTCGGCAACATCAACACCATCCAGGCGGTAGCTGCCAGCTGTCGGCTGGTCCAACAATCCGAGCAGCGACAACAACGTCGTCTTACCTGATCCTGACGGTCCGGTCACGGCGACGTATTCGCCGTGTTCAATCCGGAACGAACATGCAAACAACGCCGTCAACTCAGGCGGCCCCGAGAAACGGCGCGTCAAACCATCCACCTCAACAGCAGGTGTGCGAGTGTCGGTCATCGACCGACCACAACCAAATCACCGGCAACCACGCCGCCGGCGCCGACTGGTTCGATCGCCACGAACCCGTCAGCTGACAATCCTGCGGTGACCGCCACATCAACCGGGACACCATTCGGATCATCGATCTTTGACACCCGGGTTGTCCCGTCAGCCCCCGATGAGACCGCCGCCAACGGCACCACCAACGACTCGGTTTCAGTTGACGCCGCGGTGATCGTGACCCGCAGATTGGTGCCCGTCAAACCATCCGGCAACACAACTTCGGGGGTGATCACCGCCGCAAAACCCAACTGACCGTCAACCCCAGTGACCGACACATCTGAGACGTCGCTGATCGTCGCCGGGTACACCGTCGCCGTCGTCTCATCCAGCAACTCGACATCCATCCCGACACGCACCAACCCGACATCGCCAGGTCGCACGACCGTCGACACGACCAACCCGCCACCAGCCAACTCCACCAACCCAGACCCGCTGGCGCTACCACCAAACACGCTGGCGTTCGGATCGGTAGCACCGATCGCACCCAACACCGTCACGGCGCTCAACACACGCGCTGGCATCGCCGGAACAAACACGACCTCACCCTGCGCCACCGTTGGACCATTCGACGCCCGCACCGCATCGAGACGGACCTGGGCCTGGACACGCGACTTGACCGCCGCCTCGAGCCCGGCTTGCGCCTCGGCCAGATCACCCGACTTGCGGGCCTCGTTCAACGTCAACGTCGCAACCCGCAACGCCTCCCTCGCCGTATCGACCGCATCCCCGGACGACAAATCAATCTCAACCAGATTCGCGGCAGCCTGATCCGCCGCCAAACGTGCGCCGGCGAGATCGCTGGCAGACGCCTCCGGATCGGCAACCAACACGGCGTGCGCGGCGAGCGCTGCGTCGAGTTCTTGTTGTGCCAACACCAAATCGGTGTCGCGTCGCACGACCGCCGAATCACGAGCACGAACAGCCTGATTATATGAAGCCTCAGCCTGCGCGATCGCCGACGCCGGCTGACCGACACCAGCCTTATCCAACACCAACCGTGCCGCCGTCACCGACACATCAGCATCAGACAAATCCTGCACCGCAGCAGCTATATCGGCATCGGCGGTCAACGACGTCGGTGCCGGCAGATACCCCGCCTGCGCATAAAAATCGGTGACCGCGACCTTCGTCAACTCACCAAACACACCATCAACATCGGGTGTCAACCCGAGACGCGTCAGAGCTGATTGCAACTGAGAAACATCAGCACCCGACATCCCAGGACGCAACGTGCGATACACCGGAACATCACCCTGCAACACAAACACCGGACGACCAGACACCTCCACCACACGAGCACCCTCAACCACACTCTCACCAGCCGCCACCACCACCTGCGTCACCACCGGATCACCCTCCACCGACACCGGCACCCCCACCGACGACGACACCTCCGCACGAACATCGCCACGCTGAATCACCGTCGCCGACAACACCCGCAACTCCACCACAGCCGTCACCCACGAAGCGGTCGGCTCAGCAGCCCGAGCCGCCGCCTGATCAGGAGACTGAGAAGAAGCCCCCACCCACCAAGCCCCCACCGAAACACCAACCAAAACCACCAGCCCGCCAAACCACCCCCACCGACGAGAAGACGAACCGCTCATTCCGCCATCGTATGCCCCGTCACCGAGCCGCGTTGGTCGAGGATGGGCGGGTTTGTTGGCGACAGGTTGGGTGAGGATGTTGGTTCGGGGTGGTGGCCGATGGCGGTGAGACTGGACGCGTCAATGAGCGGCGGCCTGGACACTGCTTGGCTCGTCGAGTGTTGGCGATGGTTCAGCCTTC
>JANMTV010000331.1:0-3061 GCA_031390905.1 Ilumatobacteraceae bacterium
ATGGAACCCGGCACCACGTGCCCATCCGAACGACGGACGATTCGACATCATCGACGTTGCTCCCACGATGTCGCTACGACATCGGATACAAGCGCTTCGCCGTCTGCCGAACGGCAACCATGTTCCACACCCCGCAATCAGCACCAGCGCCGTCGCGGCTGCAACGTGGACATTCGATCCTCCCATGAAGCTGTGGATCGATGGCGTTCGGTGCGGCACGGTTCGCCACCTCGAAGTGCAGATCGAACCGGACGCCTTCGCAATACATGTCTGACCTGGGACGACACGCCGTCGAGGTCCACGGACACACAACCGCCGCCCCGTACGATTGCAACCCGTGACCGTCTACGTCCCCGAGGACTTCACCCAGACCGAGACAGACGTGCTGCGTCGCTACTTCACCAATCTCGACGGCCCCGTCTTCGCCCTGGTCAATCTCCCTGAAGTCGTCAAGGGTGCACTCTTCGCCCGGTACAGCCGGAGCCCGAAGAGCCTGCGGAGGTTGTTCCTCGACGAGTTCGTCGGCGAACTCGACATCCAAGGTGACGAGTCGATCGACGCCACAATCGGTCTCGAACGAGCTGAAGATCTGTACGAGAAGGTGTTCCTCGAATACGGCGACGATTCGGTCGCCCAACTCGGTGGTGTGCACCTCGCCTGCGAGCAGGCTTCGAACATCCTCACCAAGATCCTCGAGTGGGGTCGACTGATGAGTTACCTCGAGCAAAGCACTCGATACATCAGCTACGACGCCCGGCTTGGCGGCCGATACAGGTTCCATCGCGACCCTGAAGTGCTCGCAAGCTCGTTCGGCACGCGCTATGTCGGCGACATGGATCGCATGTTCGACGCCTACTCGACTGCCGTCGGCGTCGTCACCGAACACGTACGTGACACGATCCCGCGGCAACCGCAAGACAGCGAGTTCGTGTATCGCCAAGCCACGCGCGCCAAGGCACTCGACGCCACTCGCGGCATGCTGCCGGCGGCCTCGCTGTCGAACCTCGGGATCTACGGCACCGGTCAAGGATTCGAGTCGCTGTTGCTGCGGATGCGGGCACACCCACTTCCCGAAGCGCGGCGCTATTCCGACCTGATGCTGCATGAGCTCCGCAAGGTGATCCCCAGCTTCTTGCGCCGCGTTGATCTACCTGACCGCGGCGGGCGCTGGAGCGAGTATCTGTCGACGACTCGGACCGACACCTCAGACCTCGTCAACCAGATGTTCGGAGATCTTCCGGTCGACCAGGTCGAGGAGGTCGAGCTGATCGATTTTGATCCGGAGGCCGAAGACAAGCTGCTGGCGGCGATCTGCTACAGCCACTCGCACCTACCGGAGAGTCAACTGCTCGATCGTGTTCGCGGACTCGGTGCCGACGAGCGGATCTCGTTGATCCGGGCGTACGTCGGTGAGCGCACAAACCGCCGCCACAAGCCGGGACGCGCATTCGAGCGTGTCGACTACCGGTTCGACATTCTGTCCGACTACGGCGCCTTCAGGGATCTTCAACGACACCGCCTGCTCACAATCGAGTGGCAATCGCTGACCCCGAACCACGGATACACGCGACCCGATCTGATCGAGACCTCCGGGGCAGGTGCGCTGTTCGACGAGACGATGCAGCGATCGGCCAAGTTGTTCGACGACCTCCGCGGACAGTTCCCACAACAGGCTTCGTACGCCGTCTCGATGGCCTACCGATTGCGATATGTGATGCAGTTCAACGCCCGAGAGGCAATTCACATGCTTGAATTGCGCTCCGCGCCGCAAGGCCATCCGTCGTATCGACGGGTGGCGCTCGAGATGCATCGATTGATCGCCGAAAAGGCCGGTCACTATGCGGTTGCGGCAGCAATGTCGCACATGACAACCGAAGTTCCTGAGCTGGAACGGCTGGCGTCAGAGCGTCAAGCGGAGGCTCGCCGCGGCACATTGTGACGGGTGTCACACGTCTGAAGAATGGGGTCGCGCCGAGTTCGCCCTAGTATCCGGCGCGACCGCCGGACCAAGGACTGAATCATGGAAGACGACGACATCGAGTTGGAGCCAGAAATCGAAGATGACGCGGAAGAAGACCTCGACGCGGAGCTGGAGGTTGAACCAGACGAAGACTTCGAGGCGGAACTCGAGGACGACTCTGACGTTCTCGACGATGACGCCGATATCGAAGTCGACGTCGAAGTCGAAGGTGCCGATGACGAGGACGACGAAGAGGCCGAAAAGACTGCACGGGCCCGAAAACGCAAGGGTTCCGAGGACGAAGAAGAAGACGACGACGACGACATGTTGGCGCCGGATGATGTCGAGGCTGACCTCGATCGAATCCTCAAGGACCGCATGGTCGCAGCCACCGACGAAGGCAACGAGGACGACGAGGACGACACAGCGGCCGCCGATGATCGAAGCGAACCGGGAGACGGGTTGCAGCCGAAGCGGGCCGACGAATCACTGTGCGGTAGCTGCTTCCTGTTGATCCGAGCCTCGGCACCTGGGTGCCCGGTCGAGGACGACGCCTGTCCGATCTTCAACTAGTCAGCGCCTGCGGTAGATCGTGATTGACCCGACGGTTCGTCCGGCTACCAACGGTGATGTTGAACAGCTTGCATTCTTGGAAGCCGAAGCGCGTGTGTTTCTCCTTGATCAACGTGGTGGTGCTCGGTGGTTGGCGACCCACGTCGAACGCGGTGCGACATGGGCTGATGCGATCGCCGGCGATCGCGTCACAGTCGCACATATCGATGACGTCGTGGTTGGCTACATCGTGCTATCAGTCGCAGGGGCGGTGGCGCGGATTGACGAGGTGTACGTGACACCTGGGGCACGCCAGGTGGGGTTCGGCGATGAGTTATTGGCGACGGCTCGTGAGCAGGCGAGAATCGCTGGTGCGACGATGCTCGAAGGTGAGTCGCTACCAGGTGACCGAGAGACGAAGAACCTGTTCGAACGGGCCGGGATCAAGGCCCGCCTGATCACGGTTTCGGTCGACCTATAGCCGAGGGCGTTATCGGCCGGTCCAGTTCGGCGGGCGTTTTTCGATGAATGCCGTCAGGCCTTCCTTGG
>JANMTV010000377.1:0-10595 GCA_031390905.1 Ilumatobacteraceae bacterium
GGTCAACACCGTCGTGCTCCGTGAGGATGGATCGACGTTCGGTGCCAGCACTGATGGAGCGGGATTCGTGGACTCGGTGCGTGCCGCTGGTGTTGGACTCGAGGGTGCACGGATCGTCGTGCTCGGTGCTGGGGGGGCCGCTCGGTCAATCATTGAGGCGCTAGGACGTTCTCACGTTGCCGATATTGCGATCGTCAACCGCACCGAATCTTCTGCTGTGGCCGCTGCGTGTTTGAGCGACCTCGCACGTGTCGGTTCAACCGACGACATCGAAGCTGCAGATCTGCTGGTGAACGCCACTTCAATCGGGATGGGGACTGACCAAGTGCCGCTCGACGTCGGTCTCGTGAGATCAGATCTCGTGGTCGCCGACATCGTGTATCACCCACTCGAAACTGCGTTGCTGCGGGCCGCGCAGGCGTGCGGCGCAATCACGATTGATGGACTCGAGATGTTGATCCATCAGGCCGTGCTTCAGCAGGAACTCTGGACCGGCGTTCGCCCCGACCCAGGCGTGATGAGGGCCGCTGCCGAAACAGCGTTGGCCCGCCGTCCTGGTTGAGCGCCGATAGTCTCGCCACGATGCTCCGTTACCTCACCGCTGGCGAATCTCACGGTCAGGCGCTCGTCGTAATTGTCGAGGGGCTTCCTGCGGGGATGGAGATCACCGTCGAGGAGATCGACGTTGAGATGGGACGCCGCCGCCTTGGATACGGACGCGGTCCGCGTCAACGCTTCGAGGCCGACGAGTTGACACTCATCGGCGGCGTTCGCCATGGTCGTACCCTCGGTTCGCCGGTCGCTATCGAAATCAGAAACTCCGAGTGGTTTCGCAGCAACAAATGGCACCAAGAGATGTCGCCGGCTCCCGGCGTCACCAAGGACCCGTTGACGCAGGTTCGCCCTGGTCACGCCGACCTCGCAGGTATGCAGAAGTACGGTTTCACTGACGCCCGCGACGTGTTGGAACGTGCCTCGGCACGAGAGACAGCGGCCCGTGTCGCAGCCAGAGCGCTCGCCAAGAAACTGCTCTCGTATCTCGGCGTCGAGATCATTTCGCACGTAATTCAAATGGGTGGTGCCAGAGTTGCGCCCGGTGCCGTTCGACCGACTCCGGCCGATCTCGCTGTCGTCGATGCGTCGGAAGTGCGCTGTTTCGATGCCGCCGGAACGGATGCGATGATCGAAGCGATCAAGGCCGCCGCCAAGCAGGGCGACTCGCTCGGCGGAATCGTCGAAGTGCTGGGCTTTGGTGTTCCGATCGGGCTCGGCTCACATGTTCACTGGGACCGAAAGCTCGACGCCTTGCTGGCTCAGGCCCTGATGTCGATCCAGGCAGTCAAGGGGGTCGAGATTGGGGATGGATTTGCAATCGCCGGCCGACTTGGGAGTGAGGCCCACGACGCGATTCGGTGGAACCCCGAGACCAGCAACTATGACCGACTGAGTTCGTTGGCGGGTGGTCTCGAGGGCGGCATGACGAACGGTGAACTGTTGGTCGCCCGCGCCGCCATGAAGCCACTAGCGACACTGAATCGACCGACACTCGAAACCGTCGATACGGCGACGAAGGAGTCGGCCGTGTCGTTCAAGGAACGCACCGATGTCACCGCCGTACCTGCCATGGGGGTCGTTGCCGAAACGATGGTTGCCTTGGTGCTCGCCCAAGAGGCGCAACGTAAGTTTGGTGGCGACTCCGTCGGCGAGTTCGTCCGCAACGCCGACGGCTTTCGTGCCGGTCTCTAATCGATCTGTCTGCGTGCAACCGTCGGTGGGCTGAGATGACGCAGACACAACGGGGTAGCGGGCGCCATATCGTGTTGATCGGGTTGATGGGATGCGGCAAGACGACCGTTGGGGAGATTCTCGCCGCTCGACATGGTCGTGAGCTACTTGACTCTGATCGTCGTATCGAGACGCTCACGGGTCGAACCGTGAAACAGATTCTCGGCGATGAAGGTGTTGATGGTCTGCGGCGTCACGAGGGTGATGCGTTGCTCGACGCGTTAAGGCAGATTGAGCCGGCCGTGATTGCGGCGGCTGGCGGAACCGTGCTTCGGGAGTCGCTACGCCGGGCGATGATCGAAGCCGACGCCGAGGTGGTTTGGCTGAACGGTGCTCCGACTGTGCTGGCAGCGCGCGTCCCCAGCGGCCAACATCGTCCTTGGATCGAGACCGACCCGCAGGGCACACTGCAACGTATGTTCACGGAACGTCAAGCGCTGTACCGCGAGGTGGCCGATCGGATCGTTGGGATCGACGGGTTGACAGCCGACGAAATTGCCGACCTGGTGTGGAAATGAACGACATTCGTCGCGTCGTGGTGCCGATCGAAGGTCGCCAGTATGAGGTCGTCGTTGGCCATGGGGCGCTCGCCGAGCTTGAAGCGGTTATCCCGCTGTCAGCCAGGCGAGCCGCCGTCGTCACTCAACCAGCGATTCCGGTGGCGATCAGCCCCGGGCTCCCGCACGAGGTGTTTCAGATCGGTCCGGGCGAACAACATAAGTCGATGGAGACCGTGCTCGAACTGTGCCGGGGGTTTGCGCGCATGGGGCTGACGCGCAACGACGTGGTAATCGGTGTCGGCGGCGGAATGGTGACCGACGTGGCAGGTTTCGCCGCCGCCAGCTATCACCGAGGGATTCCCGTCGTCCACGTCTCGACCACGCTGCTCGGGATGGTCGACGCGGCGATCGGTGGCAAGACTGGCGTCAACTTGCCAGAGGGCAAGAATCTTGTCGGGGCGTTTTGGCAGCCGAGCGGCGTGATCTGCGATCTCGACACCCTCGCCACGTTGCCTGATCGCGAACGTCGTTGTGGGTTTGGTGAGATGGCCAAGTATCACTTCCTGACGGGCGATGACCTGTTGGCGATGCGCCTGACCGATCGGGTCGCCCGGTGCGTCGAAATCAAAGCTGAGGTCGTCGCCTCCGATGAACGCGAGGGTGGTCGTCGCGCAATTCTGAACTACGGTCACACGTTGGCGCACGCCCTGGAGATTGCCACGGAACACAGATTGGCCCACGGCGAGGCAGTTGCGATCGGGCTGATCTTCGCCGCCCAACTCGGCAACGTGCTTGGTCGAATCGACGATCAACGAGTCGAGCAACACGTTGTTGTCGTGGGCGAGCGGTACGGACTCGATACGCATCTGCCTGCAGGACTCGATCCGAGCCACCTGCTCGAACTGATGCGACGTGACAAGAAAGCGGTAACTGGGTTGACGTTCGTGCTTGACGGCACCGATGGTGTCGAGTTGGTCGCCGATGTCGATGATCAGCCCGTGCTCGACGCCCTTGCGAGGATGATGTGACGAACGAGACCGTGTCGATCGAGACCGAGCGATTGGTGCTGCGACGTTGGTGCGACACTGACCGCCCGATATTTCATACGCTCAACCGTGACCCGATCGTGATGGCCACGATCGGTCCAGTCATGAACCGAAGTGATTCTGATGCCTTCATGGATCGAATTGAGCGGCGGTTCGACGAGAACGGTTACGGATTGTGGTGTGTCGAACTGCATGGCGAGGCGATCGGTTTCACCGGATTCATGAAGCCGTGGTTTCGCGAGGGAGTCGAAATCGGCTGGCGGATTCGATCTGAGTGTTGGGGGCAGGGGTACGCCCCGGAGGCGGCGAAGGCATGCCTGCGACACGGTTTCGACGGCTTGGGTTTCGAGGAAGTGATCTCGTTCACCGCTGCCAGCAACACGAATTCGCGCCGGGTGATGGACAAGATCGGTCTGATCCGTGACATTCAAGGTGACTTTCTTCATCCGAGCGTGCCGGAGGGCAATCCGCTGCAATTGCATGTGCTGTATCGGCTCACCGCGGCGCAGTACCGTGCTGTGTCGTGACAACGCAATTTGCAACAACGGTGCTGCTCCTGCACGGACCCAACCTGAACTTGCTCGGCGAGCGTGAGCCCCACATATACGGTACTGACACGCTCGCCGACTATGTCGCCTTCACCGTCGTCGCCGCTGAGACGTTCGGGCTCACCATCGAGTCACACCAATCGAACAGCGAAGGCGAGCTGATCGAGCATATTCACGCTGCGCGGGGCCGTTGTGCGGCGATCATCATCAACCCCGGGGCGTTCACCCATTACGCATGGGCGATCCACGACGCGCTGGCTGCCTTCGACGGTCCCAAGGTCGAGGTCCATATCTCCAACCCGAACGCCCGCGAACCATGGCGTCACACCAGCGTGATCGCCCCAGTCGCGACCGGATCAATTATGGGATTTGGCAAAACGGGCTACGAGCTGGCGGTTCGGGCGGTCGCAGCCAAACTCGCAACATGACGGCCGCTGCACTTGCACCGATCGGCTATTCGAGCCGCGCCGACCAACTCCGCAACCGTATGCCCCTGGGGGCGTCACTCGCCTTGACCAACTTGGTGAACGTTCGCTGGCTGACCGGATTCGCCGGATCGAACGCGATGGTGGCGTTGTTGCCAGATCGGTTGGTGTTGGTCACGGACCCACGGTACCGCGACCGAGCGATCGCCGAACTCGCAGCGGCCGGCGTCGAGTGCGACGTCGAGGTCGGTGCCACGCAGAACGATCAGCAGGAGATGTTCGTGGCGTTGTTCGACGGCATCGCGACCGTCGGTGGCGAGGCTCGATCGCTCTCACATAGTCGATGGACCGAGCTTGCCAAACACCTCCCGCTGACCCCCGCCGAAGGGTTCGTCGAGGACGCCCGCAGGACGAAGGACGCCGGCGAGATTGCCCGGATCGCGAGAGCGTGCGAGATCGCCGATCAGGCGCTGGAGGCGGTTGTCGTGATGCTCGCGGAGCAGCCGACCGAGGCGGATATTCGAGATGAACTCGAATACCGGATGCGACGACTCGGTGCCGACGGCCCGAGTTACGAAACGATCGTGGCTAGTGGACCAGATCACGCCGCCCGTCCACATCACCAAACAGCGGCGCGCACGATCATCGAAGGTGACACGGTCGTGATCGATGTCGGAGCGCTGGTCGACGGTTACCACTCCGATATGACCCGCAGCTATGTGATCGGAGAACCGACCCCAGGGCAGCGCGAGGTCTATTCGTTTCTACTTGGCGTTCAGCTCGCGGGCCTCGACGCCGTAACGGCCGGAGCTGGCGCCTGTGATGTCGACGCGGCATGCCGCAACCGGGTCGAGCAGGCCGGTTACCTCGACTGGTATCTGCATTCGACAGGTCACGGCGTTGGCCTGCAAATCCATGAAGATCCGTTTGAATCGCCCACATCGACGTTGGAACTTCGGGTCGGAGACGTCGTGACCGTCGAACCTGGCCTCTATCGTGGTGGATTCGGCGGTTTCCGCATCGAAGACCTCGTCTTGGTCACCGAGCATGGCTGTCGAATCCTCACCGCATCGCCCAAGGACACGCCATGCCCTCCATCACCACCAACGACCTGAAGACCGGCATCACGCTCGAACTCGACAACGGGCTGTTCCAGGTCATCGAGTTTCAGCACGTCAAGCCGGGCAAGGGTGGCGCGTTCGTGCGCACCAAGCTCCGCAACCTGAAGACTGGAAACGTGTTCGACCGTACGTTCAACGCTGGTATCCGCGTCGAACAGGCGATCATCAATCGTGACGAGATGCAGTTCCTGTACCGAGATGGTGACGACTACGTGTTCATGAACAATGCGACCTACGACCAATTGCACGTTTCGCCGATCGCACTCGGAGATGCCGCCGACTACATGGTCGAGGGCATGGTCGCCCAAGTGGCCTTCTTCAACGGCGAAATCATCACCGTCGAAATCGCCGCCTCCGTCGAGCTGACGATTGCGGTGACCGAGCCGGGGCTGCAGGGTGATCGTTCCTCTGGCGGCCGCAAGCCGGCCACACTCGAGACCGGCAAGCTGGTGCAGGTTCCGTTGTTCATCGAGATCGGTGATCGGATCAAGGTCGACACCCGCTCCGGCGACTACGTCACCCGCGTGTGACCATGCATCGCCCCGACGAACGGTCCGACGCCCGCGAGCGGGCGTTGTATCTCCTCTATGAGGCTCACTCCAAGGGGATCGCTCCAGGGGCCACGATCGACCTTCAGGTGATCGAGCCAGACGAACTCACACAGGAATTGGTGAATGGCGTCGACCAGCATCTCGCCCGTCTCGACGAGTTGATCGCCGCCAAGGCAAAGGGTTGGACGCTGAAGCGGATGCCGGTGCTCGACTTGAGCGTGATGCGTCTCGCCGTGTTCGAGTTGTCCGAACGACCTCACGTCCCGACGGCCGTGATCCTGAACGAAGCCGTCGAACTCGCCAAGCGTTTCTCCACCGACGATTCAGGCCGCTTCGTCAACGGCGTTCTCGCAGCAGTCGCCGCTGAAGTACGCGCCGCGGGTGTACGGAACTAACCGACGGCTCTCGTCTAGCCTCGCCGCCGTGGAGCGTGGCGTAGTCGTCAGATACACGGCATGCGCACTCGCAGGCTGGTATCTGATTTGGCTGTTGGGTCCGGCCAGACCGATCGTCAACGCAAGGTCGTTTCCAGACTCCGCGTCGTATCTTCGTGTCGCTGATCGCAGCCCGTTCTCATTCAGATTTTGGTTCGACGAACGTCCTCCCGTGTATCCGTTGTTTCTCTGGCTGCTGAACTCGTCGGCGACGGCGGTGGTCGTTGTCCAGTCGGTGTTGTGGGTGGCTGCCTGGATTTGGTTGTGCTCGGTTGCCTGGAATCGAATCCATTCGAGGTACGTGTCGACAGTCGTCATCGGGCTGTTGATCGGGGTCGCGATCCAGGCTCGATGGGGTTTCTGGAACACGTTGATGTTGACCGAGGGACTCTCGGCCACCTTGATGATCGCGATGGTTGCGGCGTGGTGGCAGTTCGTGGCCGAGTCTGGACGTTTCCGTGCCGTCGCGGCGTGTTCGATCTCGGCGTTGTGGATGCTGATTCGGGATTCGAATGCGGTCACGCTGCTGGTCGTTGCGATCCCGGCGTTGGCGGTGACGATCGCGATGCATCATCGCCGCCCGAGCGAGTTCCGGCGACTTACTCGACTGGCGTTGGCGGTTGTGTTGATTGCTGGGCTGTATTCGATTGTCGGGCAACTGTCGAGCAATCGTGGTGAGACTTCATTCCACAACAACGTCGGATTGCGGTGGCTGTCCGACGGTGAGATGAACCGATTCTTTCTCGCCCGTGGGCTTCCCGTGAACGACGCGCTGATCGCTCGAACGGGTGGCGACGCCTGGGCCGACGGGGAAGCATTCTTGCGCTCGCCCGAGCTCGCACAGTACCGCCGGTGGGCGCGAGGTTCTGGACGGTCGGCGGCTGCAATCGCGACCGTGGTCAAGGCTCCATGGTGGATCGACCGGCTGCGGACCGAGCTGCCGAGCTATACATCGATCGACAACGAGACCTATGACGTGTTCGACGTGACGAACCGACTTCCGAGCCGACCGCTCGGACTCCTCGATCCGATCAGATCGCCGACTGCGATTGTGGTTTGGACGTCGATCGGTGTCGTGGCCACTGGGGTGGGATGGCGACGAAGACACGCGCTCGGGCTGTTGTTGGCGTTCTTGCTCGTAGGTGCGATGATCGATGTGTACCTGTCGTTCGTCGGCGACGCGGTCGAGGTCGGACGCCATCTGGCAGGCCCATTGCTCCGGTTGAGTGTTGCCGGGATCATCGCCGTCGGCGTTGGCTTCGACGCCGCGATCAGGCAACGGACCCAAACGAGAGTGATCGACGTTGCTGACTGACTTCGTCGGCCGGATCGTCGACTGCGTTCGCCATCGCGGCGGGTGGATCAGCCGATGGGCGTGGCCGACGACTGGCGCGGCGCTGGCCTGCCTGGCGGTCGTGGCTGTGTTTCGGATGGAGTCGAGCACCCCGAATTACGACCCGCAATACATCCGGGTACTCGTTGAACGAACGGTGCGATTCGGCGGCTCGTATTACTCGAACGGGATTCATAACAAAGGTCCGCTCGAGCCGTTCGTGTACGAGATCGCGGCGCGGATCGGTGGGCGTGACGGAATGTGGTTGGTGGTAGCGATCTTTGCGCTGCTGGCGGCGCTCGCAGTTGGATGGGCCGTATTCGTGGCCACCGGCCGCGCTGGCGGGACCGCACCGATCGCGGTGACGATGGCGACCGTCAGTGTTGCTCACCTCACATTGTCAGAGGCCGACTATGCGGGAGTGCTGTACGCCCGGAATATCACCGTGGCCCTGCTGGCGTTGGCGTTCTGTCTCGCCGCGAGCGACAACGCGTGGACCAGTCGACGACGTCGGGTTGGATCGGTTGCGATCCTGAGTGTTGCCATCGGGTTAGCCGTCCAGACCTTGTTCACGGCGTGCTTCACGGCCGGCCCAGTGCTGTTGTGGGCGATGTGGAGGCGTAGGCGCCAGCGCGTCGACGGGTTCGCAGCATGGGCGCTGATGCCGGGGCTGGCCGCGGCTGCGTTCATGTCGGCGCCCGTGTATTACCGAATCTTCCGGCCGTGGAGAGACTTCGCTGACGGGTGGTGGGTGTACGCCCGGTTCATGAGCGAAGGAACCGGCCGCAGTCTTGGTTCTCAAATCGGCCTCGGGTGGGACAACATCGTCGAGTACTACCACCAGCGTCCCGTGCTCTTCATCGTGATTCAACTTTGGGTTGTCGTCACCGCAATTCGCTGGAGGCGACTGTCGGGTGAGGCGCGTGGATTGAGGGTGTTGGTCGGTTCGTGGTTCTTGGGCGGATGGATCGAGATGGTGCTCAGTCAGCGTTACTCGTCGCACTACTACTCAATTGTGGCAGTTCCGACGCTGTTGATGATCGGGCAGCTCGTCGGCGAAGCATCGGCGTCGGCGCGTCAGCTCTTCGATCGCAGCGCGGGGTCACGGTTGCTCCCGATCGTGGGTGCCTTGATCGCCGTCCAGATCGGAGGCCCTGTGCCTTTCTCGGAGGGGCTTTCCGCCGCCGCCACGATCCGATCGGTCGATCAGTTCGAGTCACGCCGCGAGGTTGGTATCGATGGCCGCGTTCGTCTGGTACGAGCGACGCTTGACCTCGTCTCGAAGCAGAGTGACCCACTGTTGATGTGGACCAGCTATCCGTGGCCCTATCTGAATCTTCAGCGTGTGTCCGCGACTCGGTACATCTGGAAGAGTTTCCTGCTTGGGGAGATCTACCTCGGCAACTCCGGCCCCGAGTATGTGCTGCCTGGAACCTGGGACAGGTTTCAAGCGGACCTGAATCAAACTGACCCGACTGCGTACGTGGTCGAATCGGTGAACCCGGTCGTCGCCGGAACCCCGTTCGAGGAGGTCGTTGCGACGCAGTTCACGACGGTATTCACCGACGACGTGATTACCCTGGCATTTCGCAATGACCTTGCGGAGTGGCTGCTCGAACCGCCAAATCGCCCTGCACCGTTCGTGTCGGCTGCCGCAGGGCCTGGTGTGACCGAGTTGATGATAGGTTCCTGCGCTCGATTCGACGGTCAACTCGACGTCGGCGGAAAGGAGTCGCTCAACTCGTTCGAGTTTGGCGACATGACGGAACCTGATCGTCCAAGTATTGCGGTCGCCCAAACGGCCGGTGGGTCGTTGTCGATCGCGTCGGTCGTTCCTGGTTTTACCGGTCATGCAGTCACCGCCCACATATCGGGTGAGTCGACCGGATGGACGCTCGTGGTGGGTGCCAGGGCGGCTGTGTTGGTGATTGGCGATGCGGTGGTCGGGGCAGTCGAACTCGCCCAATCAGGTCCGGTCACGTTGGTCGATGGGTGGGCCGACGCAGGCTTGATCGTCGAGACAAAATCGAATTCCGAATCGCTCGACGGATGTTGACGACGCTCGGCCCACCACCTGCCTGCGCGCAATTTTGAGTGGGTTGATCTCACGGCAGGCAGTGTCGGGGCTGGAGCGCGCGATGATCGGATGCGTGGACGCACAGTTGTTAGTCATCCGGCACGGACAGACGGAATGGTCGCGGACTGGGAGGCATACGGGTCGCACTGATGTGCCGCTGACCGACCAGGGGCGTGACGAGGCTCGGGCAGCGGCAAGAACGCTCGCCGACTGGACGCTCGATCGGGCGTACGCAAGCCCCCTGTGGCGTGCCCGCGAGACGGCGCAGCTCGTCGGGTTCGACGGTGTGACCCTCGACGACAACCTGCTCGAATGGGACTACGGCGACTTCGAGGGCGAGACGACGCCGCAGAGTCGGGAACGAGTGCAGGGATGGTCCGTGTGGAGTCACGAGATTACCGGTGGCGAGTCGGTTGACGAGGTGGGGGAGCGGGCCGATCGGTTTCTTGCGATGTTCGATCACGAGCAGCCAGACGGCAACGCCGTGGTGTTCGCCCACGGTCATCTGCTGGCGATTCTGATCGCCCGATGGTGCGGGCTTCCGGCTGTGGAGGGTCGTCGATTCGCGCTTGCCACGGCTACGGTGAGCTTGCTCGGGTGGCATCGCGAGGATCGCGTGATTCGGGCTCTGAACCATCGCGTCGGCGACGTGTTGGACCCACCATTCCGCACCTAGCCGGATGTGGACCTGGCTGGATGTGGACCTGGCTGGATGTGGACCTGGCTGGATGTGGACCTGGCTGGATGTGGACCTGGCCGGATGTGGTATTGCATC
>JANMTV010000383.1:0-7616 GCA_031390905.1 Ilumatobacteraceae bacterium
TCCCGATCGAGGATTCCGACCTTCGAGCATTCGTCGGCGCCGGGATGCTTGTGCCGTCGATCGTTCTGTACGGCTACAGCGACGATGTCGCAGTCGTCGTCACCTGGATCGCGATCGGCAACGAATCATTCGACGACGACACCGGCCACGCCCCCTGAGAGCTAACCCAGCCACGTTTCGGATGCGGTCATACTGACTCGGCCCAGAAGGTTTGACCATTGAACAGAACGTTGAATCGGTATCGGATTTGTATCAGTTCGTCTGATGCTTGCTGATGTCGGCTCGTGGTGCCACGTCCGCACATTTTCGCGGAACACCAGCTAAATAGCATGATTTGGTACGATTCGACACGAGATGGACGCGCCGGATTCGGCCTTCGGAGCAGACGGTTGGGAGTTCAAGTCTCTCCGGGCGCACTCGAAAATCTGACGGTTGACCCCGCAGTGAGCCGCCGCGTCATCACCTCCGTAGCGTGCGAAACCCGGCTACCCACCGTCCGGAGGGCTCACCGGGTGCACTTCCCGCAAGGTGAGCGTGGCACCTTGTTTGACCGCTGATGTGTTGGCGACGGCTTGGGTGTCGCCGTGGATGTTCGGGTATGACCAACGCCCCACATATGAGATGTCAACCAAACCCGCAGCAGTCCCGTTCGTCTGATGCTCGCTGATGTTGACTCGTGTTGCGTTGTCCCAATGCCCGACTTCCAACTCGCCAGGCACCGCAATGAGATTGCCCGTCGCAAGATTTGGGTGGTCAGAGCGAGCGGGCGAGACCGGCGGCCTGGTGAATGGCAGGGAGCACGCCGTTGGTGCCGGTGACGTCGCCCACGTGGTGCACGTTCCACGGGCCCGGTTCGAGCGCCAGGTACTCACCGAGTTCGCGGTTCGGGTGGCCGTAGGTCACGACCACCACGGTCGACGCCAGCACGGTTCGAACCCGATCGGTGAAGGCGACGCCGATCTCGACCTCGTCGGCACGGATTTCGCGGAGGTAGTGCCCGCCGATGAAGTCGAACGCTCCCGACATCAACCGCTCCTTCGCCGCTGCCACGGTGGCCGGCGGGTACGGGAGCGTCGCACCGATCGCGTCGTGCCGGCCGATCATCGTCACCGCGAGCCCGGCCTCGAGCAGTGCGTCGGCCACCGAGATTGCCTCGAACGTGCCAGTGTCGTCGTACACCACCGCCGGCCCGACGAGGGTGGCCCGGCCGCCGAAGCCGAACACGTCCCAGGATGTGAACACGTGCGCAAGGTGGTGACCCCGGATCGGCGACACGGGCGTCGACAACTGGAAGCCGTCGCGTCGTGGCGACGCGCCGGTAGCGAGGATCACCTCGTCGGGAGCGAGCTCGGCGAGCACGTCGGGATCGACCATCGTGCTCAGGCGGATGTGCACCGCGAGCCGCTCGATCTCGCTCGTCAGCCACTCGGTGATCGCACCGATATCGCTGCGGTGGGGCGCCGTGGCGGCGATCGACACCTGGCCGCCGAGCCGCCGGGTCGCCTCGTACAAGTGCACCTCGTGACCGCGGATCGCGGCAGTGCGGGCCGCCTCCAGACCCGCCGGGCCACCGCCAACCACCAGCACTCGCTTACGCACGGGCGCCGGCCCGGCCGGCTCGAAGCTCACCATCGTCTCCTGCGCGGCCGCCACATTGACGACACAGCTCAGCACGCCGGTCGACATCAGCTGCCCGACGCACCCGATGTTCGAACCGATGCACGGCCGCACGAGGTGCGCCTCACCGCGCCGCGACTTGTTCACCAGCTCGGGATCGGCGATCAGCGCCCGCACCATCGACACCATGTCGGCGGCACCATCGGCGACGATCCGCTCGGCGTCGTCGAGCGTCATGATCCGGCCAACGACCATCGTGGGCTTCGTGAGCCCAGCAGTGATGCGGGCGTTCGCCGGCATCTCGTTCGCCAGCGGCTCGTCCATCGGGGCGAGCAACTTGTAGAAGCGCCAGTACGACCCCATGTGCAACGACACGTAGTCGACGAGCGGCTCGACGATGCGAGCGATCTCGGCGATCTCGTCGGGTGTCAACCCACCCGGGATGTACTCCTCGTTGGGGAGCCGGATCCCGACGCAGTAGTCGTGCCCGACAGCCTCACGGACGGCCCGCACGATCTCCATGAGGAATCGCATCCGGTTCGCGAGCGATCCGCCGTACTCGTCGTCGCGTGTGTTGTTGGCCGGCGACAGGAACTGCTCGATGAGGTAGCCCGACGACGCATGCAGGTCGATGCCGTCGAGCCCACCCTCGCGACAGCGACGAGCCGCGGACCCGAAGGCCTCCACCATGTCGTCGATCTCGGACAACGTCATCGCGGTCGGGATGCCGCCGACCATCGGGTTGGGGATCGCGCTCGACGACACCTGGGTGGCGGCCTTCTTCGGACGCGTCGCCGACCCCGGGTGGTAGATCTGCTGCAGCATCGCCATGCCGTAGGGCCGCATGCGCGCCGCGAGCTCGCGGTAGAAAGGGATGCAGTCGTCGCTGTGGAGCGGGATCAGGCTCGGCGCGTTGGCGTGCACGCCGGTCGCCTCGAGCGTGCTGAGTGCCACACCACCTGCAGCGCGCGCCTCGTGGTAGGCGATCAACCGCTCCCCGGTCATCAACGTGCCGTGCGCCGACCGCACGATCCGGTTCTTCAGCGTGAGCGGCCCCACCTGCAACGGTGTGAACAGGTGCTCGTAGCGATTTGCCACCGACGTCCTCCCTAGGCCCATCCGACTGCTTGCGTCCGTCTAACTGTAGACCAACTGCAGTAAGTCGCTACAGTTCGAACGGTCCCGCCCACGACGATCACGGAGCTCCGCATGATCGAGTTCAGCCTCACCCTGCCGAGGTTCCACGACCCTGACGAACGCAAGCCCTACCAGCGCACCTACGAGTTCTGCCGCACCGTCGACGAACTCGGCTACGCCGGTGGCTTCATCGGGCACCACTCGTTCTCACCCGAGGTGATGGACGAGGCGGCACCGTTCGTGTTCTTGTCGGCGATCGGCGCACACACCGAGCGCATGCGTCTCGGAACTGGTGTGTACCTCGCCGGCCTGCACCATCCCGCCAACATCATCGAGCAGGTGTCGACGCTCGACCGGATCACCAACGGCCGCGCCGTGCTCGGCGTGGGCACCGGCTACCGCGAATACGAGTTCAAGGCCTACGGTACCGACTACAAGCGCCGCGGGAAGCGGCTCGATGAAACCCTCGCCCTGATCCGCAAGGCCTGGGCCACGGGCAGCTACGCATGGGACGGCGAGTTCTTCCAGTTCGACGACATCCCCGTGTTCCCACCCGCAGTGCAGCGGCCGAACCCACCGATCTACGTGGGCGGCACGTCGCAGGCGGCGATCAACCGCGCCGCCCGGCTGGGCGACACGTGGTTCACCCTGCCGATGGAGACCCTCCCCGTGGTGGTCGAACTCGCCGGCAGGTATCGCACCGCCTGTGCCGAGGCCGGCACCACGCCTCGCATCTGCCTGATGCGCGAGGCGTGGGTCGGTGAGACCGACGCAGCGGTGGAGCGCGAGTGGTATCCGCGGGCGCTCAGCTTTCACCGCTACTACTGGGACGCCGGCACGAAGGGCGACGACCATGACCCGGTGTTGCAACGCGTCGCTGCTGGCGAGGACCCGCCGTATCAGGAATTCGTCCGCAACCGCGCCTTTGCCGGCACGCCCGACCTCGTCATCGACGAGATCACACGCTGGCACGACGCGATCGACTTCGACGAGTGCTGCCTGATCTTCGCCACGGGCCGCGAGGCAACCACCCACGAAGCGCTGACCCGAGCCGCGACCCTGTTCGCGGACGAGGTGATGCCCGAGTTCCGATGAACACCAGGCATACGAACGAAGGAGCAAGGATGGACAGCTACGACGTGATCGTCCTCGGCACGGGAGGCGCCGGGCTCGCTGCAGCAGCTCGCGCCGCCGCTGATGGTGCCAGCGTCGGGCTGTTCGAGCGCGACGCGCGCGTCGGCGGCACGACGGCGTGGTCGGGCGGCATGGCCTGGATCCCGAACCACCCGCACATGGCCGATTACGGCGCCGTCGACAGCCGCCAGCAGGCACTCACGTACCTGCACAGCCTGTCGCACGGGATGATCATCGACGAACTGGTCGAGTCGTTCGTCGACCACGGCCCACCGATGGTCTCGTGGTTCGAAGAGCACACCTGCGTCAGGTTCCAGGGTGTACCGGGCTGGCCCGACTACCACCCCGAGCACCCGGGCGGCCTGCCCGGAGGCGGGCGGGCTCTCGAATGCCCGCTGTTCCCGTTCGACGAGCTGGGAGACTGGGCCGCCCGCGTCACGCGCGGCTACCAGATCTCTGGCACGACGATGATGAGCGAGGGCTCGATGGCCCGCAACCTCCCCGACGGGGGCGTGTCCGCCGCCGAACTGGAGCGTCGGGCGGTTCGCGACGAGCGCGGCGCCGGGCAGGCGCTCGCCGGGTCGCTCCTCAAGTCGTGCCTCGATCTCGGCGTCGAACCCGTGACCGAGTGCCGGGCGCTGTCGCTGTTGACCGAGGACGGCGCCGTGGTGGGCGTGCGTTTCGAGCGCCCCGACGGCTCCATGTTCGAGGCGCAGGCCCGTGGCGGCGTGGTGATCGCCACCGGCGGGTTCGAGTGGAACGAGGCGCTCAAGCGCTCGTTCATCCGCGGTCCGCTCACGCGGACCGTGGCCGTGCCGACCAACACCGGCGACGGGCTGGTGATGGCGATGCGGCTCGGTGCCGCACTCGGCAACATGCGCGAGGCGTGGTGGGTGCCGACCATCGACGTCGAGGTGCCGGGGTGGGGTACCGTCACCTGGCAGGTGAACGGCGAGCGGTCGCGCCCCCACTGCATCATGGTCAACGCCGACGGCCGGCGGTTCACCGACGAGGCCGCGAACTACAACGCGTTCGGCAACGCGTTCCACGTCGTCGACGTCGCCCGCTTCGAGTACGTGAACCACCCGGCATGGATGGTGTTCGACAGCCATTACGTGCGCACCTACGGGCTCGCCGGCCACAAGGACCCCGACGCGCCGCCGGCGTGGACGCACTCCGCACCCACCCTCGCCGAGCTGGCCGGGCACATCGACGTGCCTGCCGACGCGCTCGAGGCGACCGTCGCCCGGTGGAACGCCAACGTCGCCGACGGGCACGACCCCGATTTCTCGCGCGGCGTGAGCACACACGACCGGTTCTGGGGCGACGCCGCGTTCGGCATGACGCCGCAGACCACGCTCGGCCCGCTCGACACCGGTCCGTACCACGCCGTGCGGGTACACAGCGGCTGTCTCGGCACGAAGGGCGGCCCACTCACCGATGCGCATGCCCGCGTGCAGGACGTCGACGGGCACGTGATCCCGGGGCTCTACGCGTCGGGCAACGTGATGGCATCCGCGATGGGCATGACCTACGGCGGCCACGGCGGCACCCTCGGCCCGTGCCTCACGTTCGGCTGGCTCGCCGGCGCCGACGCCGCCCGCCGTGCCGCACGCTGAGTCACGCCATCAATCCACCGCCGATGGTGAAGGTCTCGCCGTGACAGTAGGCCGCTTCTTCGCTGAGGATCCATGCCGCCATGTTGGCGATCTCCTCGGCGGTGGCATAGCGGCCGAGTGCGTTGCCCGCCGCGAACGCGGTGCGCATGTCCTCGGCGCTGGCGTCGGCGGTGGCGCCGATGCTCTCCTCGAGTGCTCGCATCATCCGCGTGTCGACCACGCCCGGACACAGCACGTTCACTCGGATTCCGAGCGGGCCGACCTCGTGCGCGAGGCACTTCGACAGCCCCACGACGGCGTGCTTGGATACGTTGTAGATCGACGTGGTCGGGCCGCCCTGCAGCCCCGCGATCGACGCCGTGAACAGGGGACATTACCCACAGCAGGGCCGTGTCCCCGCGTCCGGAGACGTCCCGCTGGACGATTCAACCGTTCGTACCTACTCGAAGGAGCACCCGAGATGAGTCATCACGAGACGACCGTTACGAGCGAGATCGCCGATCGTGTCGCCACCGTCACCCTCGACCGCCCGAATGCGCTCAACGCGATCACGCCGGGCCTGCTGGCCGAGCTCGGCGACACACTCGAGGCGCACGCTGCGAACGACCAAGTGGGCGTGGTGGTCCTCACCGGCGCCGGTCGGGCCTTCAGCGCAGGGGTCGACCTCAAAGCCCTCGCGGGATACCCGATCGCGAACGGCGGTGTCGGCGACGTGCTCGACATCCCGGCCCGCCGTGTGACCGGGCTGCTCTGCGCGATGCCGAAGATCACCATTGCCAAGGTGAACGGCTTCTGCTTCACCGGAGCGCTCGAGCTGGCGATCGCCTGCGACCTGGTGGTTGTGGCCGAGGAGGCCAAGCTGGGCGACACCCACGTGAAGTGGGGCCTGCGTCCCACCTGGGGCATGAGCCAGCGCCTGATCCGCCTCGTCGGCCCGGCGCGGGCCCGCGACCTGTCGTTCACGGCGCGAACGTTCAGCGGCGCCGACGCGGCCGCGTGGGGCCTCGCTGCCCGCGCGGTGCCGCTCTCCCGGCTCGACGATGCCGTCGCGGAGCTCGCCGCCGACATCGTGGCGAACAGCGCCGACGCGCTCGCCGCCTACAAGGACCTCTACCGGGCGGCGCTCGATCACGGCCTCGCTGCCGGCCTCGACTACGAGGCACGGACCCGATACCCCATCGCCGACGGTGAAGAACGGGTCGCCGGCTTCCGCTGAGCACCGAGGGTTAGGCCGCCTCAAAGCCACGCTCGATCACGAACTGAAGTCTAACGTTCACAAGTCGGCCGGCGAGCCGATGTCGTCCCGCTTATGCCAGTACACAATCCGGTGCGAAGTCCACGATGACTGAGTCGCGTGTGACGAGGGTCAGTCCCGAGAGCGCAGCTTGGGCGACCAACATTCGATCGAACGGGTCTCGGTGGCTCCAGACCAACGCGGCTGCATCGATTCCGTCGTCAATCCCGATACCTCGAAGTCTGATTCCTCGATCCGCGAGACGTCTGAACAAACCTCGCACGTCCACAGTCAACTTGCCTTGGGCCGCTTTGATCGCCAATTCCCACGCCGACGCGGCCGACGCCCACACATCGTTGGTCGGGTCGGCGATCGCCTTCGCGGCTTCGTCGCTGAGCTCGGATGGGTCGTCAGCCCACCAGAGCGCAACGTGCGAATCGAGGAGCAGGTTCAACGTCACCTACATCCCGAAGTCGGAGGCGAGTTGACCGTCGGCCTTCCACCAGTCGGGGTCATGCACGACGACCTCGCCTCGCATGAATCCGCCCTCGCGGGCACGAACCTGCGACAACCTGGCGACTGGATGCCCGTTGCGGGCGACGAGGACATCCTCGCCGTCCTCAGCTCGTCGGAGCAGATCGGACAGCCTCGCCTTCGCCTCGGCGACACTCACGGTGATGGTCATACTGGTCAGACTAGTCATTTATGGCGTTGTTGTCCAGCGAGCGCGTCACAGATGGCGAGTAGCGCGGTCTGGGTCATCTCGGCCAGGCCTTCGTCCATGCGGTCTGGCCACGTCGACAACTTGACGATCACGGCGTTCGACGGGTGGTGTACGAGCAGAGTTTGGCCGTTGATTCCGTGGCCGGAGTAGA
>JANMTV010000401.1:0-18438 GCA_031390905.1 Ilumatobacteraceae bacterium
CAGTCCACGACGTGCCAGTCCACGACGTGCCAGTCCACGACGTTCCTGTCCACCTCGTTCCGGTCCACGACGTACCGGTCCAACTCGTGCCAGTCCAACTCGTACCGGTCCACGACGTGCCAGTCCAACTCGTACCGGTCCACGACGTGCCAGTCCAACTCGTACCGGTCCAGCTCGTACCCGTCCAGCTCGTGCCAGTCCAGCTCGTACCCGTCGACAGCATGCTGACGCCACTCATCCGGCCACTTCGCGGGCCACTTTGTGCGCTTCGCCACACTTGGTGGACGTCCCCGACCGCGGCTGCAACCGCCGCATCGGCCCGGACCACACCGCTGCCAATGATCTGCGGTGAGGCACCGATGATAGAGCTGGTAGACGAGGCCAACGCTGACTTCGCTTGGTCAGGCGTCAGTTCTGGGCGAGCGTCGAGGAGCAGCGCGGTGACGCCAGAAACGACAGCGGCTGACTGCGACGACCCGCTGCCGCGGAAGGTGGCTTCATCGACGTAGCCCTCTGGATGATTCAGGTCGGCGTTGCTGCCCGGGGCACGCAGGCTTTCGATGTGGGCACCCGGCGCAGCGAAGTCTGGGTCGCGTTGGCCATCACCGCTACTCGCCCAGTCCGGCACCACGAAGCCATCAGCTGTCGCCTCGACCCCGGCCACCGCAATGACGTAAGGATCGTTTGCCGGCGCGCCGATACCGTTTGCGTCAGCACCCTCGTTGCCAGCGGCGGTGACCACAACGATGCCCGCATCCCAGGCTCGTTCGACTGCGACGGCGAGAGGATCGGCGTGATACGGCCGGTTGGCGTCGCTGTTGAACGCCAGGTTGAGTACTCGAATGTTCAATTCGTCGGAATGGGCGATCACCCAGTCGATACCGGTCACGAGGCTTGCGAGGGTCACATCGCCGTTGCGGCCGGCAACCTTGACTGACACGATTCCCGCTCCAGGGGCAACCCCGTTGATGATGCCCGCAAGGTGCGTTCCGTGCCCGTTGGTATCGACAAACGCGGTGGTGGGATCGACCTGCTCCGCACTGAGGTCAACCGCGGCAACCAGCGAACCTGAACTGGCGAACGGTCCAACTGGGGCGACGCCGGTGTCGATGATTGCGACATTGACTCCAGAACCGGTGACGCCGCTGGCCCACAGTTCGTCGGCCCCAACCTGCTGGGCTACTTGTTCCAGCGAGCCGAGCGGTGACTCATCGGCGAACGATGGAGCGGCGGGGGCGATACCAGCGAGCCCGACCGTGAGGACTACTGCGGCTCGACGCCAAACGCGACTTCTCATGCGGGTCATACGCGTGTATCGGTTCGGCCGTACAGGGCCTTGAGGAATCCTTGTATTTTCTTCTTGGTTGGTCTGAGCCGATTCTGGCGATACGTTCGCCAGTCCGGCTTCCCCTCCATGTCACGTACACGTGCGGAGGAACTCCATGATGACGCTCTGTTGGGCGGCCAAGGGCGGAAGCGGGACCACCGTCGTAGCTGCCTCGCTCGCCCTCGTTTCAAGGGAGCCTGTGCTCCTGATCGATCTCGGAGGAGATCTGCCCGCTGCGCTCGGGGTTCCAGAACCCGAGTCGCCCGGCGTTTTCGACTGGTTGCACTCGAACGCCGACGCATCCCGACTGACGGGGCTCGAAATCGCTGTTCACTCCAACATTGCCTTAGTGCCCTACGGACGACCGACCTCTGACGAGCACGCTGCCGACCGTTGGCAGACCCTCGCCGAGCATCTTCGGCGAGACCACCGACGTGTGATCATCGACGCTGGCTCCGGGGGGCCTCCTGCGGCGCTGCACCACGCGGCAGATCACAAATGGCTCGTGACACGGGCCTGCTATCTTTCGCTGCGCGCCGCCGTCAAACAGCAAATCCGGCCCAACGGTGTCGTGTTCGTAGAGGAGCGCGGGAGGTCGTTGCAGGTCGCTGATATCGAAGCGTCGATCGGTGCGCCGGTCGTCGCGACGGTGCTACTCGACCCCGCAATCTGGCGCGCCGTCGATGCGGGATTGCTGGTCTCCCATGTACCCACGGCGTTCGCACGACAGCTTCGGAAGGCGGCGTAATGTCTGCCGCGATCGACGAACTCATCGAACGAGTTTGTCACCAGGCAACCGACGTCCGGGGTGACGTTCATACAGTTGTCGCCGCTCAGGTCGACCGGCTGGCACCACTCGCGACCACGACCGAAAGGTCTCTCGTGATCGCCCGCGCCGTCGCTCGACTCGACGGTCTTGACGCGCTCGCAGAGTTCCTCGCAGACCCGAACGTCGATGAGGTAATGGTCAATCGTGGTCGGGAGATCTGGATCGACCGCGCCGGCGTGATCGAACACGTCGCCGACCTACCCGACGGCGCAATCGAGGTCGTGCTGGAACGCGTGCTGGCACCGATCGGCAAGAGACTCGACCGAACCTCACCGATCATTGATGCCCGGCTGCCCGATGGTGCCCGGCTATGCGCCGTGGTAGCCCCTGTGGCGGTGGATGGCACGACCGTCTCGATCCGCCGACATCGCCACCGACAGATTCCAGTTCAACGGTTTGCCGACCCAGATGTGAGCGCACTGCTCGCTCGGGTGATCGAAGGGCGCTCGAACATTCTGGTGACTGGAGCCACGTCGTCCGG
The DNA here is from genome assembly GCA_031390905.1 of Ilumatobacteraceae bacterium. Lineage (GTDB taxonomy): Bacteria > Actinomycetota > Acidimicrobiia > Acidimicrobiales > Ilumatobacteraceae > Ilumatobacter. The sequence continues at coordinate 2,638 of JANMTV010000401.1, forward strand.
CAAGACAACCCTGCTCGCCGGCTTGATGGAGCTCGCCAACCCTGCTGATCGGCTGATCGTGATCGAAGACACCGCTGAACTGACATTCGACGGTCGACACGCCGTTCGGCTCGAAGCCCGACGTGGAACAGGAGACGGCGTGCGACCTATCGAACAGGTCGAGTTGGTCCGAACCGCGTTGCGCTTGCGCCCCGACCGGCTGATCGTCGGCGAGTTTCGGGGCGCGGAAGTGCTCGCCGTGATTCAAGCGTTGAACACCGGCCACGACGGTTCGTTGTCGACCTGCCACGCCAACAGCGCTGTCGATGGGCTGCGCCGGGTCGAGACACTGGTCATGCAAGCCGCGCCAAGTTGGCCGCTGACAGCGATCCGACGACAGGTAAGTCGGTCGATTGACGTGGTCGTTCACGTCGAGCGCGATACCAGCGGAGCTCGTCGTGTGGTCGAAGTCGCTGAGGTCGTCGAATCAGGCGACGAACCTTCGGTTCGACTTGTTGCGACAGGCGGCAGCGTGGTTGGCGACGTGGCGCGGGTCCGCCGATGACCGCCGCCGCGCTTGCAGCGGTGTTGGTCATGTTGCTTGGGTTCCGCATACAGCCGACCGCCCCTTGCCGACGACCGCTGATCGCTCGCAAGGTGCCACCACGGCGACCGCGACGGTTCGCACGGTTGCGCACGTCAAGAGTCCGGGCCGTAGCTGCCCGCGACGCGGCGGCGTGGTGCGATCGGCTGGCTGGCGCGATCCGAAGCGGCTCGACGCTGACGAGTGCGATCCGCGAGGTTGCACCGCCTCCAGGCGGCGAGCAGGAGCACAGTCGAATTGTGCTCGCCTTGGATCGTGGAGCGGCGTTGCACGCAGCGTTGGAATCGTCCGCGTCGTCACCCGATGTCGAGTTGGCGTTGATCGTGCTCAGGGCGTGCGCACTCAATGGCGGTTCATCTGCGGAGCCGATCGATCGAGCGGCGGCCACCTTGCGCGCCCGCGATGCCGACGAGGCCGACCGGCTCACGCAGAGCGCCCAAGCGCGTCTCTCGGCGATTGTGATGACAGTCCTTCCGAGCGCCTTCCTGGTTGTCCTTGCCGTCACCTCATCATCCGTTCGAACAATCTTGTACAGCCCGATCGGGATTGTCGTTGTCACACTCGGAGGTGTGCTGAATCTGATCGGGTGGCGATGGATGCGGCATCTGATCGGAGGACCCTGGTCATGAGCCCTTCGGTTCGACAGCGGCGACACGCGCGACGACAACGCGAACTTGCCAGTCGAGCGTTCCCTAACTTGATCGACCTGGTGATTCTCGGGATCCGATCCGGTCTGTCGCCGACACAAGCGCTGACCCTCGCAGCTGAGCATGCACCGACGCCGCTTGGGTCGGCATTCGACGAGGTGCAACACCGGTTGCAGCGCGGGCAACGGGTCGCCGACGCGCTCCAGGCACTTCCCGAATTACTCGGTCCTGCTGCGGCATCGTTCGCGGATTCACTGGCGACCGCAGATCGCTACGGATTGCCGCTCGAGCCCGTCCTCGACCGTTTGGCGGTCGACGTGCGCAACGATCGCCGTCGGCTCGCCGAGCGCCATGCCCGCACATTGCCGGTCCGATTGTCATTTCCGCTCGTGGTGTGCACATTGCCGTCGTTCGTGCTGCTTGCGATCGTCCCCGCCGTATTGGGGGCCCTCTCGACGCTTCGGGGAACCGCCCCGTGATGCGTCCCACTGAACTGATTCTGACCGAACTCGTTCTGAATGGAGACAGACATGCACAACATCATCCGAATCATCGCGACGCGGGCCGAATGGCGCAGCGATCGCGGTCAAGCCACGACCGAATATGCCCTCGTGCTGCTCGCCGCCGCACTCGTCGGCCTGCTCGTGATCGGCTGGGCAACCTCCGGCGGTGGAGCGGCAGCGATTGGCAATCTCTTCAACCGCGTGATCGACTCAGTGATCGACCGAGTGTGAATCACGGTTCGAATCAATCTGTGAACCGGCGCGATCGCGGTCAGGCTGCGGTCGAGTTCGCGATCGCGCTACCGATGGTGGTGATCCTCGTGCTCGGCATCGTGCAGGTGGTTGTCGTCGCCCGCGACCAGATTGCAGTCGAACTCGCCGCTCGGGAAGCTGCCCGAGCGGCGGCGGTCGCAGCGTCACCGTCAGCAGCCGCCAGTCGAGCCGCGAACGAGGCGATCTCGTTGCGCCCGATCGCTGTGGCCGTCGCCACTTCCACCAGACAGGTCACCGTCACGGTGAGTCACCACAGTGATACCGACGTACCCCTGATCGGCCCATTGATTGCCGGCATCGACTTGCAAGCGACCGTCACGATGCAACGCGAACCACCGTGACGTAACCAATTGGGCGGTTACCCTGCGGCGGGATGGATCTCACGATTGCGACGACTCGGGTTGGTCGGGAGATTGTTCTTTCGTTGAGCGGCATCGCCGACTTGTCAACGATCCCGGCATTGCAGGACCGGGTCAAACGGTCGGTCTCCGATCATCCCGGCAACACACTCGTGATTGACGTCGACGGACTGTTGGCACTTGACGACACAGCGCTCGGATTGCTCCTCGGGGCCGCCGCCCAGGCACGGCAGGCCGGAGGCGAGTTGGTGATCGTGTGCACGAACGATCGGCTGCGTCGTCGACTGGCGATGACGAGACTCGACCAACTCATCACGATCCGTTCAGCGATCACTGCCGATATTCAGTTGCACGATGTTCAGGTGTACGAGAAGATCTTCCACCTCGCGCTCCCCGATGACTGGGCCGTCGCACAAACAGTCGACGAATACCGATTCAGCACCCGCCGCGTCACGCTTGAGCAGGAGGGTTTCATCCACTGCTCGCGCCGGCATCAGTTACTCGACGTAGCCAACCGGTTCTACTCCGATGTCGACTATGTCGTTCTGTTACACATCGACCAAACGCGGATCGTTGCCGAGGTGAAACTCGAACCACCCGCGCCCGAAATGACGGAATTGTTCCCTCATATCTATGGACCGATCCCCACTCGCGCCGTGACACAGACGACTCGATGGGAACGCAGCGATGACGGTTGGGAACTGCCCGCCAATCTGTGAGTTACCCGGCGTAGTACTGGATCTTCGGGTCGTAGTCGGCGGCCGACTCTTCCCATTGTGCCAACTCGGCCCGGCCGACGACGTGCCAATGCACCTCATCGGGTCCGTCGGCCAGTCGCAACGAGCGCTGCCACGTGTACATACCTGCCAGCGGAGTCCACTGTGAGACACCCGCTGCACCGTGGATCTGGATTGCTTCGTCGACGATCTGGCACGTCCGAATCGGCACCATCGCCTTGACCGCACTGACCCATACTCGCGCTTCCGCGTTGCCCAGTTCGTCCATCGCCTTGGCGGCTGTGAGCACCATTCGACGCATTGCCTCGATTTCGATCCGGGCCTTGGCGATCGTCTCGACGTTCCTGCCGAGATTCGAAATCCGCTTGCCGAACGCCTCGCGGTTGAGACCTCGCTTGGCCATCAGTTCGAGCGCCTTATCGGCGGCCCCAACGGATCGCATGCAGTGGTGGATCCGGCCTGGTCCGAGCCGAACCTGCGAGATCTCGAAGCCGCGCCCTTCGCCAAGCAACATGTTGGTATCGGGCACGCGGACGTCGATGAACCGCAGGTGCATGTGGCCGTGCGGGGCGTGATCCTCACCGAATACGTGCATCGGGCCGACGATCTCGACACCAGGGTGATCCATCGGAACCAAGATCTGCGACTGACGCTGGTGCGGCGGGCCGTCTGGGCTGGTCTGGACCATCACGATCAGCACCTTGCATCGCGGGTCACCAGCACCGGAGATGTAGAACTTCTCGCCGTTGATCACCCATTCATTGCCATCTTTGACGGCTTGACAGGCAACGTTCTTGGCGTCGGATGAAGGCGTATCGGGCTCAGTCATGGCGTACGCCGAGCGGATTTCACCAGCCAGCAGGGGCTTCAGCCAGCGTTCCTTCTGTTCAGGTGTGCCGACCCGTTCGAGGACCTCCATATTTCCGGTGTCAGGTGCCGAACAGTTCAGGCATTCCGCGGCGATCGGGTTCTTGCCCAGTTCCATGGCGATATAGGCATAGTCGAGATTCGAGAGCCCTTCACCGGTGCCGGCGTCCGGGAGGAAGAAGTTCCACAGCCCTTGCTGCTTGGCCTTCTGCTTGATGCCGTCGAGCAACTCGAGCTGCCCTTCGCCGTGCCCCCAACGTTCGGACCGTCCTTCGCCGAGGCGATCGAACTGTTCGGTCTTCGGCTCGACCTCCTCGGCGATGAAACGCTTAACCGCCTCATACAGCGGCCGAGCCTTCTCGGACATCCGGAGATCGAACATATCGATGGTTGTTTCAAGCGCAGCCATGCAACCGAACTTAGTAACGGAATCCCGTTACCGTCGCATCCGGTCAGTCGGTCGGACGCGCCTTGCGGCGGCGATCGTCGAGCCGTTCGAAGCGACGCTGCTCCTCCTCGAGCGCCGCCTCCTCGGCGACGAGTCGGCCCAGGCTGGCAACGCGCGCTGCATCGAGACGACCGTCGGCGATCGCCAACTGCACAGCGCAACCGGGCTCGGTCTCATGTTTACAATCACGAAATCGACAGTCGTCCATCAGGTTGAACACGTCCTGAAATGCCAGCTCGATCCCTTTTCCGGATAGCCACAGGCTGACCGCCCGCACCCCAGGCGTGTCGATCAACCAACCCTCTCCGGGGAGCCGGAGCAACTGGGCGGCAACGGTCGTGTGGCGGCCGCGGTCGTCGTGCTGGCGAACAGCGGCGGTGTCCATCACCGTCCCACCCAAGAGGGCGTTGACGAGAGTCGACTTGCCAACCCCCGATGCGCCGAGGAAGGCCAGCGTGCGATTGCCGATAGCGAACTCACGGATCGCTTCGATGCCGACACCGGTGATTCCGCTCGCCAGCAAAACCGGCACACCGAGTGCGACCTGCGACAGTTCAGCCCGGGCCGGTTCAGGATCATCGACTGTGTCGACCTTGGTGACGAGCACCACGGGCACGGCACCGGAGTCGAAGGCGAGTACGAGTTCGCGTTCCAGCCGTCGCTGGTTGGGAGGCGAGCCAAGCGAGTGCACGAGGAACACGACGTCGATGTTGGCCGCCAACGCATCAGCCTCGAACCGATCGCCTTCGAACGAGGCGCGCCTGACGAACGCCGACTTGCGCTCGATTACCTGATCGACGCGTTCTCCGTCATCAGAAGGCACGATCCAGTCACCGATCGCCACGTGCTGGAAAAGATTACGAATTCGGTAAGGCTCGGCATCGGTCGCCGAGCGCATCACCGTGCTCCACCCCCGGTCGATCCGCGAGACCCGGCCCGGTCGGCCCGGCGCGCCAACGGACTGCCACGACGCCTCCAAGACGTCGTTCCATCCGAGCGCTCGATCGGGCACCATCACTCTGACGGTACAGGGGCGTGACAAACGACACGTCGCCGATTGCCCTTGCGTCTGGCTGACGAGATCGCATGGCCTCATAGCATCGCACTCATGCTTGCCCGTCTTGCTCGTTGGTGCGTCCGTCGGAAATGGGTCGTGGTGTTCGCGATCTGGCTCCCCATGCTCGTCGCGGTGAATGCAATCGCCGCCAGCGCTGGGCCGGCGTTCACGACCGACTTCAAGTTCCCCGATTCAGAATCGGCTGAAGTCTTCGAGTTGCTGGAGCCGATCAGTCAGGAGCGGGCCGGGTTCAACGGCCAGGTCGTGATCAAGGCCGATCAGGGCGTCACCGACCCAGCCGTTCAGACCGGTGTCGAAGGTCTCCTCATCGAGATTGACGAACTCGATGGCGTCGAGGTGATCAGCCCGTATGTCGCACCCGGGCAGATCAACGAGGACGGCACGATCGGTTTCGCGCAGCTCAACATCACCGATCGCGGCCAGGAGGAGTTCCTCGAGTTCGCCAAAGAAGTCCAGGCCCTAGATGACGACCTCGTGGAGGGCAGCGGCGCGATTCCCGGATTGACCTTGGAATACGGTGGTGAGATTTTCGCCGAGTTCGAACTGCCTGCATCCGATGTGCTGGGATTGATCGCCGCCGTCATCATCCTGATTCTCGCTTTCGGTTCGGTATTGGCGATGGGTCTCCCGATCGTCACCGCACTGTTCGGACTCGGTATTGGTACGGCGATCGTGACCCTCGGGTCGCACCTGTACTCGATGCCCGATTTCACGACGCAGATGGTCGCCATGATCGGACTCGGCGTCGGCATCGACTACGCCCTCTTCATTGTGACCCGATACCGCGAAGGACTCAACGCCGGAATGGATGTCGAGCACGCCATCGTCGAAGCGGTCGATACGAGCGGACGGGCCGTGCTGTTCGCCGGGATGACCGTGCTGATCTCCCTGTTCGGTCTATTCCTGATGGGACTGGCGTTCATGAACGGGCTGGCGATCGGTGCAATCTCTGGCGTCTTGTTGATGATGGTCGCATCGGTCACGTTGCTTCCCTCGCTGCTGGCGATCTTCGGTCACCGAATCGAAGAAACAACCCGCGCTGCGCTCGCCGCGGTTGCAATTGCGATCGTCGGAGCCGTCGTTGCCGTGATCACCGAGAATCTCCCGACCTTCCTCGGTGCACTGGCGCTGGCGATTGTCGTGTATGCGATCAGTTTCTTCGTCAAGCCATTTCACAAGAGGATCAAGCACCGTGCGCCGAAGCCGGTCGATCAGACCTTCTGGTATCGCTGGAGCCGGTTCGTGCAGCGACGACCGTGGCCGATCTTTGCGTTGACCGCTGGGATCTTGATCCTGCTGACGATTCCCCTGTTCTCGATCCGGCTCGGTTTCAGCGACACCGGCAACCTGCCGGAACGTCAAACGGCTCGACGCGCATATGACTTGTTGGCCGATGGATTCGGTGAGGGCATCGGCGCACCAATGGTCATCACGGTCGAGGGTGCGACAGCCAGTGATCCCGCAGCGCTGGATGCGTTCGCGGCGACGCTTTCCGCGACCGAGGGTGTCCAGTTTGTCGCACCGCCGACACCGTTGAGCCCTGATCTGGCGCTCGTCACGGCCTATCCGGTCGGCTCGCCGCAGGAGCCGGAGTTCAACGACCTCGTCCGACTGCTACGCGACGATGTGATTCCGGCGTCCGGAGTCGATGCCAAGGTCGGCGGATTCCAAGTCGGGGGAATCGACTTTGCCGAGTACGTAGGTGGCCGGTTGCCGATTCTGATCGGTGCCGTCCTGATCCTTTCGTTCCTCCTGTTGATGGCCGTCTTCCGGTCCGTTTTGGTCCCGCTCAAGGCCGTGATCCTCAACCTGCTGTCGATTGGTGCCGCCTACGGCGCGCTCGTCGCCATCTTCCAGTGGGGTTGGGGTATGCGATTGATCGGTGTCGACAAGGCGGGTCCGATAGAAGCCTGGGCACCGATGATGCTGTTTGCGATCGTGTTCGGTTTGTCGATGGACTACGAGGTGTTTCTGCTGTCACGGATCAAGGAGCATTACGACCGCACCGGCAACAACGAACTCGCTGTCGCCGACGGTCTCGCCGCCACCGCCCGAGTGATTACGGCCGCCGCGATCATCATGGTCTGCGTGTTCTTGTCGTTCGTGTTGGGTGACGATCGCAACCTGAAACTGTTCGGCATGGGGCTCGCGCTAGCGGTCTTCATCGACGCCACGATCGTGCGAATGCTGCTCGTGCCGGCCACGATGGAGCTGCTCGGTGATCGCAACTGGTGGATTCCCAAGTGGCTCGACCGGATCCTCCCGAACATCGAAATCGAAGGCAAGCACCTCGACGTTCCCGTCCTTCCAACGCCAACGGCCGGCGACTGATTTCGACCTTTCGGCATTCGCGGCTTGACAAACACCCTGGTCATCGCCTAGCCACTGAACCCAATGGCTAAACCACTCGTCATCGTGGAATCTCCCGCGAAGGCAAAAACGATCTCGAAGTTCCTCGGTGGTGCATTCGATGTGCGCGCCTCGGTGGGCCACGTCGCCGACCTTCCGAGCAAGGGTTTGAACATCGATGTCGACAACGGGTTCAAGCCCACGTACGAGCTGACCGAGCGTGGTAAGCAAGTCATCAAAGACCTCAAAGTGGCGCTCAAAGATGCGTCCGAGTTGTACCTGGCAACCGACGAGGACCGCGAGGGGGAGGCGATTTCGTGGCATCTGCTCGAGTATCTGAAGCCCAAGGTGCCCGTCAAGCGGATGGTCTTTCACGAGATCACCCAGTCGGCGATCGATCACGCCGTCGATAACCCACGCAGTATCGACTATGGCCTCGTTGACGCCGCCGAGACACGCCGGATACTCGACCGGCTGTATGGATATGAGGTCTCGCCGGTGCTGTGGCGGCGAGTCAATCGCGGTCTCTCCGCTGGTCGTGTCCAAAGCCCTTCAATCCGGTTGATCGTCGAGCGCGAGCGCGAACGAATCGCCTTCGTGAACGCCGGTTACTGGGACATCGAACTCGAGACGGCAACGTCGCCTCCATTCACGGCGACGCTTGTGGCACTCGACGGCACGAAGGTGGCGACAGGCAAAGACTTCGACTCGAATGGTGTGGTCAGCGCCAAGGCGATCGCCGTCAGCGAATCTCGCGCGAAAGCACTCAGCGACGGGCTGCAAGCTTCCACCTTCGCGGTTCGTAGCGTCGAGGAAAAACCTTACCGGTCCTCACCCAAGCCCCCGTTCATGACCTCGACGCTTCAGCAGGAGGGTGGCCGCAAACTGCGAATGTCGTCATCTCAGGTCATGCGTGTCGCCCAGGGCCTGTACGAACGGGGTTTCATCACCTACATGCGTACTGACAATGTCGCACTCGGCGACGAAGCGTTGGCGGCGACACGGGCGGCGATCACCAAGGAACACGGCGCTCGATATCTATCCCCAGCGCCGAAGCACTACTCGTCGAAATCGAAGAACGCTCAGGAGGCTCACGAGGCGATCCGTCCGACGACTCCGTTCCGATCGCCGACCCAGGTCGCCGGCGAACTCAACAGCCAGGATCTGGCTATGTACCGCCTGATTTGGCAACGCACTCTGGCGTCGCAAATGGCCGACGCGGTCGGCACCACAGTCAGCGTGAGGCTCGGCGCCACATCGGCCCACGAGGCCACTGACTGCGAGTTCAACGCCTCGGGCACCACGATCACGTTCCCCGGCTATCGCGCCGTCTATGTAGCTGCTGACGACGAGGGTGATGGAACGTCCGAAGCGTTGCTTCCCTCGCTCGCCCAGGGTGAGATCGTGCCGGTGTCGGCGTTGACACCCAACGGCCACACCACGACACCACCGGCGCGTTACACCGAGGCATCGCTCGTCAAGCGGTTGGAGGAACTCGAGATCGGCCGACCGTCAACGTGGGCGTCGATCATCCAGACGATTCAAGATCGCGGATACGTGTGGAAGAAGGGTCAGGCGCTGGTTCCCTCGTGGACTGCGTTCGCGGTCGTCGGCCTGCTCGAGCAGCACTTCGGCGATCTTGTCGACTACGCCACGACAGCCAGGATCGAAGAGGACCTTGACGAAATCGCCGCTGGTCGGCATCAAAAAGATCAATGGCTGCACCGCTTCTACTTCGGCGACGAGGCCAGTCTTCCTGGCCTCAAGCGGCTCGTCGACGAGAACCTCGACCTGATCGACGCGGCGACGATCAACACGTTCCCGCTCGGAGTCGACGACGATGGTGAACTGATCGTCGTCAAACCCGGCAAGTACGGTCCGTACGTCAAACGCGGTGACGACACGGCCAGCGTTCCCGACGATCTGTGTCCTGACGAGCTGACTGTGGCGAAGGCGCTCGAACTCCTCGCGCTCCCCAAGAGCGACGAGCCGATCGGCGAACTCGACGGCTACCCGGTGTTCGCCAAGAGCGGTCGCTATGGCCCATATGTGCAGTGGGGTGCGCCGGACAACCTGCCACCGGGACTCGACAAGCCGAAGATGGCAAGCCTGTTCCAGACGATGACGCTGGAGCGAATCACCGTCGATGACGCCGAGAAGTTGCTGCAGTTACCGCGCACACTCGGTGTCGACCCGACCGACGGGAAAGAGGTCAGCGCAAACAACGGTCGCTACGGCCCGTTCATCGTCAAAGACAAGGACTTCCGAACGATCGACTCGGAGGATCAGCTGCTGTCGATCACGATCGACGATGCGGTCCGGATCTTTGCTCTGCCGAAAGTGTTCAAGCGCGGAGGTGGTCAGAACATGGCTGCCAAAGGCCCGCTCCGCGAGTTCGGCAACGACCCGATCAGCGGTCGGCCTGTCACGGCCAAAGATGGCAAATTCGGCGTCTACGTCACTGACGGTGAAACCAACGCCTCGATTGGTAAGGGTGATCGGATCGAGGAGATCGCACCAGAGCGTGCGTACGAACTTCTGGCAATTCGTCGCGAAGCAGTGATCGCCAAGGGCGGCCCAGCCGCCAAGGTCGCCAGGACCACGAAGAAGTCGACCACCAAGAAGTCTGCAGCCAAGAAATCGGGCGCTAAGAAATCACCGGCCTAACAACCTCCACAACGGACTGACATCGACAACGAATACCAACCGCACTCGAAACTCGCACTTTACCCCGGCCGAGGGAACGATTAGCGTCTCATACGTTGGGACACAACCGCGGGAGATGGGAACGTGGATGACAGTGCTCAGACGCTTATGTTGCGGGATCGGATATGGAGTCGTATGCGTCGCCATGCTCGGCGGCGAAACACTGAGTGCCGACGACGATCAAGCTCATCTGCTCGATCAAGCGGCCCTTGACGCGATCCGCGAACTGATCCCGGAAGGCGAACCAGGCGAATACGACATCACCGAAGCAGACGCGATTTTCGGAGAGGTCGCCGAGTTGGCCGGATTCGACCGTGATGTCGCAGACTTTGGCGACGGCAGCCAGCTCACCGGTCTGTGTGGAGGTTTCGCCTACTCCTACGACCGAGACGGGCAGTTGATCGACGCCGTCGCCGACCTCGGTGACGATGGGCCGCCGATCGATCTGCTCGACGGTGTTCAGGCGTTTACGGCGAGCAATCGATTCAAGGTTGACACGGGCGGATTGGTCACCTACTACGGCTTCATGCCCAGGGATGGTGAGGGACCGCTCGACCACCGATGGACGATCTCGACTGCGGGCGTCAGCGTCGACAGCGGCGGCGACCCAAACACCAACGGAAACAATCGGAATGCGGGCATCGTCGACCTCGCCGAACAGCTGCCAGTCAAGTTCTCGGCAAACGTCACGATCGACGGCTCGATGCGGTCCGAGAACCTGCCGGATTGCATTGGAAAGGGTCACGTTGAACTGATCGGTGACGGCCTGCTCGACCCGGCAGGATTGGTCGGCATCGGTTTGCTCGCAGGCGGGCTCGTTGGCTTGCTATTCAATGCCCGGCCAGCACGAACATGGAAGGTGTGAGCGTGATGACGACAACCGAAGCGACGCTCCCGACAACTTCAGTACGACGGTTTCCGATTCGAGGTGTGCTCTGGGGGCTGATGTTCGGGATCGGGCTGACGCTCGTTCTGGTGGTCACGAAGGCTGTCAGTCTCGATGTGATGACCCTGATAATCGTCACCGCGGCAGGTACCGTGGCCGGAGTCTTGTGGAGCTTGTTCGGCCCGGCACGCAAGGCCGACGGTTCTCCGCCATCACCCCGGGCCCCGTTCGATGTGCCCGAAACGTCACGCTTCGACGAGTTCGGCGATGGAACCCCAACCGGCACCGCAACACCCGAGCGCAGTGATCCCGGCCAATTCTAACTGGCCGAGAGCGTTGGTCGACCGTTACGCCTCTTCGACGACGAAGGCGGTGACCATCCCGAACATGCCGTTGTCGCCTTCGGCGTGGGTCAGGATGTGGCAGTGCCAGGCCCACACGCCCGGGTCGATCATCTTGTACAGCACCGTGTAGCGCTCGCCGGGGGCAATGTTGATCGTGTCGCCAGGGATTGGCTGCAGCAGTTCCTTACCGTCCTTGGCGATGATCCAACCAAGTGGCTGATGAAGGTGCATCGGGTGCGCCATCAAGCCCTCGTTGAAGTAGTGCACCAACACCGTGTCGCCGACCTTGGCGGTATACGGCTCAGTCGCCGGGAAACTCTTGCCGTTCAGTGACAGGCCGATCACGCCGGCGTCATTCAGCACCATGTTGATCCCTTGATCGGGCTCGGCGGCGAAACCCATCTCGATCAGTTCGGGCGGCGTCTGCATCTGGCCGATTGTGAACGCCCCGAACAGGCCGTCGAGCACCTGATTGGCGCCGTTGTGCGAGTGGTAGATCCCGACCGCCGGTTCGAGCGCCACGAACTCGTACAGGAACTCCTCGCCGGGCATCACTGCTGGCTGCGTGAACGGCGGGACGCCGTCCATTGCGTTGGGAACGCGGATGCCGTGCCAATGAATCACGGTGCCAGCCGGCAATTCGTTCTTGAGCTGCACCTGCACCTTGTCACCGACCTCAACATGAATCTCAGGGGCGGGTACCGTGCCGTTGTAGGTGTAGGCCTGGACAATCTTGCCCGGCTCGACCTCCCAGTCGGTGATCGCCGCCGTCACCACGAAACGCTTCGTGCCATCGGCCAGAATCTCTGGTGCCAGCAACCCTCCACCGAACGCACTCTTCGGTTCTGTCAAGAATCGCATCGCCCGATCGTCCATCGCGGTTTGCATCTCTTCGGCCGAGTTGTAGCCATTCAGGTGATCGGTGCCCGCCATCGGTATCCCGTCAGCCATTTCGGCGGATGCGGTGGGCGACCCGGATGTGCCAGATCCCACGACGAGCGCACCGTGCATGCCCGCCTCGTTGTGACCCGCGATCTCACACATCATCGGATACTCACCGGCGGCCAGATCTCCGAGTTCCAGATCGAACGATTCACCAGGTTGCAGGTCTGGCGACTTCTCTCCGGCGACCGACAGGTTGTGCACGAGCGAATCGCCGTTGCGAACTCTGATCGTGACCGCACCCTTCGACGCAACCAGGCTGTCCGGCACGAGCTTCATCGTGCTGAGTTCGAGTTCGAGCAGTTGTGGGGCGCCACCGCCCACCCCGACCGCCAACTCCGTCCCACCCGTACGGCCGAGCGCGAAGAATCCGAGGAACAGCGCTGCTACAGCGAGCGCGACGGACATCCAATTCAGAAATGATCGATCGTCTGACGTCATCCCTTGAGTCTGTGGGACTTGTCATCGGTCACGTAGGGCCTGAGGCAACCTCAGGGTGGGGCCGAAAGTCCTTCGGTCATGCTCCGTGCGAGCGTCAGTAAGGGGCGGACCAACGAAGCACCGCACCACTTCCGACGTCGCGTTGAGTGAGCGTGCATTCACCGCCGAACGTGGCGGCCCGCGCCTGCATGTTAAGAAGCCCATTTCCACCACGCCTCGTCGCCTCGACCGACGGGCCACCACCGTTGTCGGTCACGGTCATCACGACCATTTCCCCGTGGACTCGAATCACGACGTGTGCTTGCGAGGCGTCGGCGTGACGGGCGACGTTGCCGAGCGCCTCTCGCATCGAGGCGATCATTTCAGTGCGCACTTCGTCAGTCAGCGCCGACTCAACCGGCCCTTCCAACCGCATCACCGGCGTGAACCGGAGGACGCGACTTGCCTGGGCGACGACATCGGCGAGTTCCTGTCCGAGCGCCCCTGCATGCCCGGCGGTGCCCAACGTGAACACGATCGTGCGAACCTCTGAAATGATCCGATCGATATCGTCAACGACAGCCTCGAGTTTGGCTCCGGTGACGGAGTCTGCGCCGGCGGCGATCGCCTGTGCCGTGAGGCCCATCCCATAGAGGTGCTGCAGCACCACGTCGTGTAGGTCGCGGCCGATTCGCTCACGCTCGGCGACCAGGGAGAGTTGCTCGTGGGCGGCGTTGAGACGTTGCTGGCCTTCGAGCCGTTCGTTGATGTCGCGCACGGCTGCGATCACATATTGGTCGCCGTGCTGGAACGGACTCAACGATATTTCGACGGGGACAGTGACACCGTCCGTGCGCTTCAGCACCAACTCAAGCCCGGCACCCATCGGACGCTGTGTAGGTGCCACCGAGTATCCCTCGCGCAGCGCCGCGTGTCGACTTCGTACGGCATCCGGCACGAGGTCATCCACCTGTTTGCCGACCAGATCGTCGGACGCCGCCAGCTGATGCATCGAGTAGTTGGCGTAGATGATGACACCGTGACGATCGACGATCACCACACCGTCAGGTGCAAGCTCGACCGCCTGGACGAGCAGCGGTGTGTCAGGCTTCGACGTCACGTTGCCACCGTACAGATCGAGCCACCCAGATCACGCAAGTGACCAAGGTCCCTTGTGATCGTGCAGTTCTCGTGATCGACTGGTGCTGTGGCGACCATTAGCGCGTTCCTGTTGGATGATCATGAGGTTGTCCGTCAGGGCGTGCGGGCGCTGCTCGAGGCGTCTGGGGAAATCACAGTCGTGGGCGAGGCGTCGACAGCAGCTGAGGCGCTGGCCCGGATACCTGCTTGCCGACCAGATGTGGCGATTCTCGACGTGCGGGTTCCGGATGGCAACGGAATCGAAGTGTGTCGGGAGGTTCGCAGCCAACTCGGCACCAAGTGCCTGATGCTGACGTCCTACAGTGACGACGAAGCACTGTTCGAGGCGATCATGGCGGGCGCTTCCGGCTATGTCTTGAAGCAAATTCGAGGTAACGAGTTACTGACTGCGGTGAAACGCGTCGCTGCCGGCGAATCGCTGCTCGACCCGGCGATCACTGGGCGAGTGCTCGAACGTCTGCGTTCCCCTTCCGCTGAGGACGAGCGGTTGTCGCGCCTCACGCCACAGGAGCGAAGGATCTTGTCGCTGATTGCCGACGGCATGACCAACCGCCAGATTGCCAACGAGTTGCATCTCGCCGAGAAGACGATCAAGAACTACGTGTCGAACATGCTCACAAAACTCGGCATGGAACGTCGCACAGAAGCCGCCGTGTTCGCCACCAAACTCGAACTCACCGGGCACCCCATCACCCCGGAATAGTCCGCCCGGTCGGCAGTCGCTGCGGTTTGTGTCAGACACAACTCGCACTCGTTAGCGTGCGGGGCGATGGGCACCGCGTTCTATATCGCATTCGAGGGAGCCGAGGGGTGCGGGAAAAGTACCCAAGCTCGCCGTCTGGGTGAAGCGCTCGATGCGGTGATCACTCGTGAGACCGGCGGTACGACAATCGGAAAGCGGCTGCGAGACATCCTGCACGACACATCGGTTACCGACCTGAACGATCATGCCGAGACCTTGATCGTTGCAGCTGATCGAGCGCAACATCTGGCGGAGGTCGTGAGGCCCGCCCTGGCGTCCGGACGACACGTGGTCAGTGATCGATCTGTGTACTCAACCCTGGCGTACCAGGGTTACGGTCGTGGTCTGCCGATCGACGAGGTGCGACGAATCAACGAGTGGGCGATCGGCGACACATGGCCAGATCTCGTGGTGCTGCTCACCGTGCCAGATCAGGTGACGACTGAACGAATGCGCAAACGTCAACTCGATCGCTTCGAGCAAGCCGGCGACGATTTCCACCGTCGAGTCGACACCGGGTTCGCCGAAATGGCGGCGGCCGATCCGCAACGTTGGATGGTCGTCGATGCCTCCGGGTCCAAGGACACAGTCGCTCAACTGATCCGCTCCGTCGTTCGGGAACGGCTCGGGGTGTGACTCAATGACGGCTTCAGTTTGGGACGACGTCGTCGGTCAAGAAGTCGCCGTCGGACATCTTGTGCGTGCCGTAGCCGCGCCCGTTCATGCCTACCTTTTCGTCGGCCCAGCAGGTTCGAC
>JANMTV010000001.1:0-4277 GCA_031390905.1 Ilumatobacteraceae bacterium
CTCGAACCTCAACCTCGCCCGCGGCCAGACCGCACCGAATCTCGTGATCGCTCCGATCGGGACCGATGGCAAGATCTCGCTGTACAACCCGCTGGGCTCGGTCGATCTGATCATCGATGTGTTGGGATGGCTGCCTGACAACTCGTCGTACACCGGCCTGACCCCGAGCCGGATCCTCGATACGCGGCCACCGCCCTACGGCCCGATCGGAATCGCAACCGCCGGGGCGGTCGGCCCCACTCAATCTGTGAACCTCACGGTCGTGAATGTCGGCGGGGTGCCGGCGACCGGAGTCGGAGCGGTAGTCCTCAACGTCACTGCTACGCAGCCGACCGCCAACACCTTCGTGACCGTTTTCCCGACCGGAGGGGGACTACCGACGGCCTCGAACCTCAACCCTGCTGCCGGTACGACGACACCCAACTTGGTGATCGTCAGTCCTGGTGCGAATGGGCAAGTGACGTTGTACAACGCCGCCGGGTCAGCACACCTCATCGTCGATGTGCTCGGGTGGTTCCCTGGCTGATCAGCGTCAGTGGTGCTGCTATGCACTGGTGTCGATGACGCAGAAGCGGTTGCCTTCTGTGTCGGCGAGCACGACAAAATCCGGGGTGGCCGGGTAGCGATCCCAATCGACGCGGGTGGCACCGAGACCAACAAGTCGTTCGACCTCGTCGAACTGATCCGGGGCGTCGCCAGCGTACAAATCGAGGTGAATGCGGGGGTGCAGCTGCACCGGTGACTCACTGACGTCGAGCGCAATGTGAGCGCCCTCGCCTCGCGCCGGGACGAGGATCGTGAAGTCGTCATCGAGCTTGATCGTGCGCTTCGGGACATAATCCAGCGCTGCGGTCCAGAACGCAACCGCCCGGTGAAGATCCTCGACGCCGACTACGACCGTTCGATGCTCAACATGGTCCCAGTCTCGCAGCTGTCCAACAGCGACTGGGAAACCCGGTAGCGCGTCGGGCTTGAAGCTGGCACACTTTGCGGATGCGCATGTGAGTCGTCCTCGGTCCGAATTTCGTCGATCTCAGGAGTTCTCGTATGTCCGCAACCCTTTCGCTTCACGACGTCACGGTGACGCGTGGTGTCAACACGATCCTCGACCGCGTTGACCTGATCGTGCCGCCCGGCCGCAGGATCGGGCTCGTTGGCCCGAACGGTGTTGGCAAGTCGACGCTGCTCGGTGTGTGCGCCGGCGCGATCCGTATCGACAGCGGTGAGGTTCGCCTCGCTCCGACACGTGCGACCGTCGGCTGGCTGCACCAGGAACCTGAGCGTCGTGCCGACGAGACAGTACGTGAGCTGCTCGGTCGACGCACAGGTGTCACGGCAGCGCAGCACGCGCTCGACGTCGCCACACTCGAACTCGCCGCCGGAACCGCCGCCGCCGCCGACATCTACGACAACGCCCTCCAACGCTGGTTGACACTCGGTGCAGCCGACCTTGATGCTCGGATCGGCTCGGTGTGTGACGAACTCGGCATGACGGCCCGCCTGCTGGATCAAACGACGACGACCCTGTCTGGCGGCGAGGCGGCGCGTGCGGGATTGGCAGCGCTGCTGCTCTCGCGGTTCGATATCTATCTCCTGGACGAACCGACCAACGACCTCGATCTTGATGGTTTGGATCGGCTCGAATTGTGGGTGCTCGGACTCGATGCACCAGTGCTGCTCGTCAGTCACGATCGTCGCTTCTTGCAGGGGGTGATCACCGATGTGGTCGAGATCGGCGAGTTCACACATCAGGTGTCGCATTTTGGAGGTGGCTGGCAGGCCTATCTCGACGAACGCGCCGTCGCCCGACAACATGCCTGGGAGCAGTTCGACGAGTATGACTCACAACGTCGGTCACTGAGCCAGCGTGCCCAACGCCAACGTGAGTGGGCGCAGCAGGGTGTGTCCAAAGCGAGCAAGTCCGGTGAGACCGACAAATTCATTAGGCACTTTCAGAAGAATCAGAGTGAACAGTTGGCCGGGAAGTCAGCGCAAACTCAACGGGCGATCGATCGACTCGACCAGGTCGACAAGCCACGCCAGTCGTGGCAACTCCGGCTCGAGGTTCCGGAGGCACCGCGGAGTGGCCACGTCGTGGCACGACTTTCGGGTGCGATCGTGGAACGAGGTGGTTTCGCGCTTGGTCCAGTTGACCTATTGGTGAGCTATGGAGAACGGATTGCCCTCGTCGGTAACAACGGGTCGGGCAAGACGACGCTGATCGATGTCATCCTCGGTCGAGTCGCCCCGACCGCCGGTAGTGCCCAACTACGCAGCAGCGAGGTAGTCGGCCAGATTGAGCAGATACGTGCTCAGCTTGAACGGGCCGACTCATTGTTGCGGGCATTCATGGACGCCACAGGATTGATCGTCGCCGACGCCCGCACGCTGCTCGCCAAGTTCGGGCTCGTCGGTGCTCATGTGGATCGCCGGACGTTGTCGTTGTCGCCTGGTGAAAGGACCAGGGCTGCCCTCGCGCTACTGATGGCGAACGGTGCCAACCTGCTCGTCCTCGACGAACCGACCAACCACCTCGACCTCCCGGCGATCGAACAGCTGGAGCAGGCGCTCGACACCTTCGGCGGCACGGTCGTGCTCGTGACCCACGACCGTGAACTGCTCGACCGTGTCAGAATCACGCGCACGATCGCTGTTGCTCAAGGTCGTGTCAAGTCCCTCAATTGACGGTCAACACCTGCCGATAAGAGCGTCCGATGAGTGTTATCGAGTCCGTACGCGTCGAATCGCAACAGGAGTTGAAGCAAGGCAGCTGGTCGAGTCGGCCTGCCCTCGGCCGGATCGTTCGCGTCAACGTGTTCGTGATTCCATTTCTCCTGTCGGTGTTGGTCGCATGGGGTCTCAGCCAACTGGCGCCCGCGCCGGCCAATGTCGGGCAAGCGCTCGTTCGGTGGATCGCGATTGCTGTCGCATCGACGCTCGTGCTGATCGGAGCGAATCGGACCGCCCGACGACTGCTGCCACTTGCGGCACTGCTCGATCTCACGCTGGTGTTTCCCGACAGCGCACCGTCACGGTTCAAGATGGCGTTGCGAACCGGGACGACGAAGCAGCTCGAGCGTCGTATCGAGGATGCCAGGCACGGACGAAACCTTGGCACCCCGGCCGAGGCGGCCACCCGGGTGCTCGAGTTGGTCGCCGCACTGCGCCTGCATGATCACATCACGAGAGGGCATTCCGAAAGGGTTCGGGCGTACACGCAGATGATTGCGGCGGAGATGAACCTCTCAGAGATCGAACGTGATCGGCTGCGCTGGGCCGGCCTGCTCCACGACGTCGGAAAGTTGTCGGTCCCCACATCGATCTTGAACAAACAGGGCAAGTTGACCGCCGACGAGTACGAGATCATCAAGACACATCCGGAGAATGGGCGAGGCATCATCGAACCGTTGATCCCGTGGCTGGGGGAGGCGGCTCGGGCCGTGTGGGAACATCACGAAAAGTGGGATGGCACGGGATACCCGAACGGACTCTCGGGCTACCACATCAGCCAAGCGGCCCGGATCGTCGCCGTTGCCGACTGTTTCGACGTGATGACTTCGAGTCGCTCGTACAAAGAACCTGTTTCGCCGAGGGAGGCCCGCGCTGAACTGGCGAGGTGCGCCGGAACGCACTTCGATCCTGAAGTGGTACGCGTGTTTCTCGGAATCTCGATCGGTCGCGTGCAGCGTGCCCTCGGCCCGGTTTCGTGGGTTGCCCAGCTTCCGTTCTTCCCGGTCGGCGTCCTGACGGGCACGTCGACCGGGAGCGCGGCGATGTTGACCGCTGTCGTCGGCATGTCTTCGGCCGGGATCGGAACCAATGTAGAACGCGACTCGTGGACGTTGTTCGATCCGCGTTCGACCGCCGGGTTCGTGACGGAGCTGCGAGCGGATCAGCCGAGTGATCCGGTTGGCGTAACACCCAGCACCACGGTGCAACTCGTCGACTCCGGCGTCGTGATGGTGAATGTCATCGGGCCTGCGGCCGAAATCGAGATCGCTGTACCAAGCACGGTGGCAACGACGCGTCATGACGCAGCATCGGTTGACGAACCTGCATCGGACCCGATCCCGACAGTCGAACCGGCGGCCGGACTTGCCACCGATACACCCATTTCTCCCGCCGACTCTTCGGTGACGGCTTCTCCGCCAGAACCGGTCACGACACCGACCACGACACCGACCACGACACCGACACCGACCACGACACCGACCACGACACCGGTCACGACACCGGTCACGACACCGGTCACGACACCGGTCACGACACCGGTCACG
>JANMTV010000003.1:0-27607 GCA_031390905.1 Ilumatobacteraceae bacterium
TGCATGACGGCCGCAAGCATGTTCCGGTGTATGTCACCGAAACCATGGTCGGTCACAAGCTTGGTGAGTTCAGCCCGACCCGTACGTTCCGGTTTCATGCCGGTCAGGAGAAGGGTGGTCGTCGCTAATGCGCGGTCCCAAGCTCAATGAAGGCGCAACCATCGCTGGTGTGCGTTCCGGCACCAAGGCCACGGCCAAGCACGTCAAGCATTCGGCGTACAAGGCGCGTGAGGTGCTCAACCTGATTCGCGGTCTCGACGTTCGTCGAGCCGATCAGACGCTGCAACTCACCGATCGTGGGATCGCAACCGATATCCGCAAGGTGCTGGCCAGCGCGGTGGCGAATGCGACCGATGCGGACAACGGCGCCTACATCGGTGATGCCGATGAACTGTTCGTGATCGCCTGTTTCGCCGACGAGGGTCCGACAATGCGTCGGTTCAGCCCACGGGCACGCGGGCGTGCAACTCGGGTTCGTAAGCGCTCGTGTCATATCACGGTGATCGTCGCCCGGATGACCGACGAGCGGATCGACATCGTTCGTGCTCGCTTCGAGGGCGCCAGCGGTGGCACCGTGGCCAACCGTCGTGCGCGGGTCGAGCGCAGCCGCACCCGCCCCGAATCGCTCAAGAGCAAGGCCGCCGCAGGATCAACCACGACATCGACCACGACATCGACGACGGACGAGCCGGAAATCGAAGTCGAAACCGTCGACCTCGACGACGTTGAGTCGTTCAAAGAGTCCAGCGCACCCGACGAGGGAAGCGCCAGCGACGAGTCGGACGGAGGGAGCAGCCAAAGCGAAGCGGAGGCCAGTCCCGACCACAAGGTATCGCAATGGACCGGCGGCGTGCTCCCGGCCGACGATGGTTCGGGGCCCGACACGCACGTGATCAAGGGCAACGCTCAGTCGATGCTCTATCACACCACCGACAGTCGCTACTACAAGGCCACCAAGGCCGAGGTGTGGTTCGACACAGAAGAGAACGCAATCGCTGGCGGATTCAGCAAGCCCGGTTCGCAGAAGGACGAGGACTGATTCATGGGTCAGAAGATCAATCCGTACGGCTTCCGCCTTGGCGTGAGCACCGACTGGAAGAGCCGCTGGTTCAGCGAGCGCGACTACAAGCAGTACCTCACCGAGGACTGGAAGATTCGTCAGATTGTGATGACTCGACTCGAGTCAGCGGCGATCAGCCGAATCGAAATCGAGCGCACACGCGACAAGTTGCGGGTCGACATCCATACTGCGCGCCCAGGCATCGTGATCGGTCGACGTGGTGCGCAGGCCGACGAGCTCCGTACCTTGATCACCAAGATCACCGGCAACGCCAAGATCCAACTCAACATCGTCGAGATCAAGACCCCCGAGCTCGACGCCGCCCTGATCGCTCAGGGTGTTGCCGACCAACTCGCAAACAGAATTGCATTCCGTCGTGCCATGAAGCGCGCAGTGCAGAACGCACAAAGAGCTGGCGCACTCGGCATCAAGGTGCAGTGTTCCGGTCGTCTCGGTGGTGCTGAAATGAGTCGTACCGAGTGGTATCGCGAGGGCCGTGTCCCGTTGCACACACTGCGGGCCGACATCGACTACGGCTTCCGTGAGGCCAAGACCGGTAACGGTCGCGTCGGCGTCAAGGTGTGGCTGTACAAAGGCGACATCTTGCCGTACAAGTCGAACAACGAAGACAAGATCGCCCGCGAAGCGGCGATGGCGGTCGGCGAGACCTCCGGTCAGTCGACCGACGGTCCTCGCAAGGTCGTGTCATCAGCTGCCAAACGTCGTGACTCGGTGCCAGAGGTTGATGCATCGCCTCTCTTGAAGGATGCCGATCCCGAGCTCGAGAAGTTGCTCGACGAAGAAGAAACGATTGCCCGCCAGACCCGTGAGGGTCACGAGACACCGCATTTCCGCGGCGACGACTGAGCGGCGACGGAAATGGACATCAGGAGAACATCATGTTGATGCCTCGAAAAGTTGCACACAGGAAGCATCACCGTGGCCGGACCAGAGGTCTGACCAAGGGTGGCAGCAACCTCAGTTTCGGCGAATACGGTATTCAGGCGCTCGAACCAGGCTGGCTTTCGGCTCGCCAGATCGAGGCAGCCCGCGTTGCCATGACGCGTTCGATCAAGCGTGGCGGCAAGGTCTGGATCAATGTGTTTCCAGACAAGCCGGTTACCAAGAAGCCGGCCGAGACCCGGATGGGTTCCGGGAAGGGCAACCCCGAGTTCTGGGTTGCTGTTGTCCGACCTGGCCGGATCCTGTTCGAGCTTTCGTTCCCGAACGAGGAGCAGGCGCGGTCCGCCTTGAACAAGGCGATCCAGAAGCTGCCTATCAAGGCTCGCATCATCACTCGCGAGGAGGCGATCTGAGATGGCAAAGCAGACACTTGCCGAAAAGAACCTTGGCGAACTGATCGAGGAGCTCCGGGCGACGAAGCACGAGGCGCTCAACCTGCGCTTCCGCAACGCCACCGGCCAGCTCGAAAACACTGCCGAGATCACCAAGGTCCGGCGTCAGATCGCCCGTATCAACACCTTCATCCGTCAGCGTGAAATCGCTGCCGCTGAGGCACAGAGCTGAGTGGGTAGCCATGAGTGAAGAAGCAACAACAACTGACGTGACAACTGACGTGACGACGAGTACGGAAGCCCGCAACGCCCGCAAGACGCGTGAGGGAACCGTGACGTCGGCCTCGATGGACAAGACGATCGTCGTGACCTACGTCGAGCGAGTCCCGCATGCGCGGTACAACAAGTTCATCAAGCGCAGCAAGAAGCTGTACGCCCATGATGAGACCAATGATGCCGGGCTCGGCGACAAGGTCCGCGTGATGGAGACTCGGCCGCTGAGCAAGAACAAGCGGTGGCGACTCGTGGAAGTCATGGAGCGTGCACGGTGATTCAGCAAGAGTCTCGTCTTCGCGTCGCTGACAACAGCGGCGCCCGTGAAGTGCTCTGCATCAAGGTGCTCGGTGGCACTCGCCGCCGTTATGCCTCGATCGGTGACATCTTCGTGGCAACAGTCAAGGATGCGATCCCTGGCGCGGCAGTCAAAAAGGGTGATGTCGTCAAGTGCGTCGTCGTTCGAGTCAAGAAGGAAAAGCGCCGTCCAGATGGCAGCTACATCCGCTTCGACGAGAACGCAGCCGTGCTGATCAAGGATGACCTGACGCCTCGCGGTACCCGCATCTTCGGCCCAGTCGGCCGTGAGTTGCGTGACCGCAAGTTCATGCGAATCGTCTCACTCGCACCGGAGGTCATCTGATGAAGCTCCGTAAGGGCGACCCTGTTCGTGTCATCACGGGCAAAGACAAGGGCAAGGACGGCGTGGTTGAGCGCGTCATGCCAAAGGACAACAAAGTGATCGTCATCGGTGTCAACACGGCGTCGAAACACCAGCGGGCGAAGCGTGCAAACGAGGCCGCCGGGATCATCGACAAGGACATGCCGATTGATGCATCCAATGTCATGTACGTGCACAAGGGCAACACCGTTCGGCTCGGCGCAGGCGTCGACAAGAACGGCAAGAAAGTCCGTATTGCACGTCCGAGCGGTGAGGTAATCGGATGACGGTCACGACGATGCCGCGACTGAAGTCGCGCTACAACAACACCATCAAGGCTCAGCTGGCCAAGGACCTCGGCATCGAAAATGAGATGCAGATCCCGAAGCTGGAAAAGATCGTGATCAACATGGGTGTTGGTCGAGCCACTCAGCAGCCGTCGCTGCTCGAAAAGGCTGTCGAAGAGCTCACGCTGATCGCCGGTCAGAAGCCGGTCATCACCAAGGCGGCAACATCGATCGCAGCGTTCAAGCTTCGCGAAGGACAAGCGATCGGCACCAAGGTCACGCTCCGCGGCGACCGGATGTGGGAGTTCTTCGATCGACTTCTGTCGGTTGCGATTCCTCGTATCCGTGACTTCCGCGGGCTGCCTGCACACTCGTGGGACGGGCGTGGTAACTACACGTTCGGTCTCAGCGATCAGACCGTGTTCCCCGAGATCAACGTCGACAACGTCGAGGCGGCCAGGGGAATGGACATCACGATCGTGACCACGGCGTTCACGAACGAGAGTGGCAAGGCGC
The DNA here is from genome assembly GCA_031390905.1 of Ilumatobacteraceae bacterium. Taxonomy (GTDB): domain Bacteria; phylum Actinomycetota; class Acidimicrobiia; order Acidimicrobiales; family Ilumatobacteraceae; genus Ilumatobacter. Next base: position 4,093 of record JANMTV010000003.1, read on the forward strand.
TGCTCGATTCGTTCGGGTTCCCGTTCAAGAAGGGTGCCGACGCGATCGCCGCCCCTCGCAAACCAAAACGACGTGGACCGCAGCGCGGCCCCGTGAAGAAGAAGTGAACGAGTAGGCGAGAAGAGACATGGCCAAGAAATCACTAGTCAACAGGGCGGCCGGCACGCCGAAGTTCAAGGTCCGGGCATACACACGCTGTCGCCGATGCGGCCGTGCGCGTTCGGTGTACCGCAAGTTCGGGCTTTGCCGCATCTGCCTGCGCGAGCTGGCACATGCTGGCGAGATCCCCGGAATGACGAAGTCGAGCTGGTGAGGAGGAACGATGCTTACTGATCCCATCGCCGACATGTTGACCCGTATTCGCAATGCGAACACGGCGATGCACGACGAGGTGCGTATGCCCTCGTCGAAGCAAAAGGTTGCGCTGGCCAAGGTCCTCGAGAGCGAGGGCTACATCACGGGCTTTGAAGTGGCGCAAGCCGTTCAAGGCCCGGGTGACGTGCTGACGATCCAGATGAAGTACTCGGATAGTCGAGATCGCACGATCTCCGGTATCCGACGAGTATCGACGCCAGGCCTGCGGGTTTACCGCAAGGCCGACTCCGTGCCACGCGTGCTCGGCGGTCTCGGTGTTGCTGTCCTATCCACCAGCCATGGCTTGATGACCGACCGCGAGGCGCGTAGGCGCAACGTCGGCGGCGAAGTCCTCTGCTTCGTCTGGTGACGAGTAAGGACTAGGAGAACGACATGTCCCGAATTGGCAAAGCTCCAGTAGCGGTTCCGTCCGGTGTGGAAGTCCAGGTCACTGGGCGCACCATCACGGTCAAAGGCCCCAAGGGCACGCTGTCACGCGTGATTCCAGGTGAGATCGAGATCGATCAACAGGACGGTGAACTTCGGTTCACGCGCCCAAACGACGAGCGCTTCCACCGCGCCCAGCACGGTCTCACCCGCAGCCTCGTGAACAACATGGTCGTCGGTGTGACGACCGGGTTCAAGAAGCAGCTCGACATCATCGGTGTCGGTTATCGCGCCGAGGCCCAGACTCCGAATGCTCTGCGTTTGAACCTCGGCTTCAGTCATCCGGTCAACGTGCAGGCACCCGACGGGATCACATTCGAGGTTCCTGTGCCGACTCAGGTGATCGTCAACGGCATCGACAAGGAAGTCGTTGGCCAGGTGGCCGCCGACATCCGTAGTATCCGCAAGCCCGAGCCTTACAAGGGCAAGGGCGTTCGGTACGCCGGCGAAAAAGTTCTTCGCAAGGCCGGCAAGGCCGGAAAAAAGTGATCGGAAGAAGTAATGGCTGACATCGCAAAGGCACGTCGTGAAGGTCGTCTCCGACGCCACCGTCGGGTACGCAAGAAGGTCCACGGCACCGCCGTCCGGCCACGTCTCGCCGTGCACCGGTCCAACAAGCACATCTCGGTTCAGGTGATCGACGATGACAGCGGCTGCACTCTGGCCGCCGCATCGACAACCGAAGCCGATCTACGCGCCGTCGGGAATGGTGGCACAGTTGCCGCCGCTACCCGGATCGGTGAACTGGTTGGCGAGCGTGCCAAGGCCGCCGGCGTCACCACAGTCGTGTTCGACCGGGGCGGTTTCGCCTATCACGGTCGCGTCGCCGCAATCGCCGAAGCCGCTCGCTCGGCAGGTCTGGAGTTCTGATGGCTTACCAGGGAAACACCAACTCGAACGCCACCTCGGCTCCGGCTGAGAATGAGGGTGGCCTCCGCGAGTCCCGGGTGATCACGATCAACCGCGTCGCCAAGGTCGTCAAGGGTGGCCGTCGCTTCAGCTTCACGGCGCTCGTCGTCGTTGGCGACGGCAACGGTCGCGTCGGTCTCGGCTACGGCAAGGCAAAGGAAGTCCCACTGGCAATCCAGAAGGGCACCGAAGAGGCCAAGCGCAACCTGTTCGAAGTTCCGCTTGCCGGTTCGACCATCATCCATCCAGTCACCGGTGAGACCGGCGGCGGCCGAGTTCTGATGAAGCCGGCGGCGCCCGGTACCGGCGTGATCGCCGGTGGCGCTGCCCGAATCATCCTCGAAGAGGCCGGAATCCACGACGTGCTCTGCAAGTCGCTTGGGTCCGCCAACCACATCAATGTGGCCCGCGCCACGATCGCCGGCCTGAAGTCATTGCAGCGGCCTGACGAGGTTGCCAAGCGTCGCGGTATCCCCGCTGAATCGTTTGTGCCGAAGGGTCTCCTCAATGCGTACAACGAGCGTCAGAAGCAGATGGCTGCCGGCGGCTCCGGGAGTCACTCATGAGTGAGAAGTCGATCATTGTGACGCAGGTCAGGTCGGGAATCGGTGCCAAGCCGAAGACCCGCGGTACGCTGCGGGCCCTCGGTCTTGGCCGAATTGGCAAGACCAATACGCTGCCTGACCGCCCAGAGATTCGGGGCATGATTGCCCGCGTGCCGCACTTGATCACTGTCAGCGCCGAGTCTGAGAATGGAAACGACTGATTATGCAAGTACACGATCTTTCGCCGTCGCCGGGTTCCAGCAAGGCCCCGAAGCGCCTCGGCCGTGGTATCGGTGGCAAAGGCGGCAAGACCGCAGGCCGTGGTACCAAGGGTCAGCACTCGCGTGGTCGCGGCAAGGTAGCCCGCGGTTTCGAGGGTGGTCAGATGCCGCTCAAGCAGCGCGTCCCGAAGCTGAAGGGGTTCAACAACCCGTTCCGCGTCGAGTACTCCGCCGTCAATCTCGACACGATCGAGTCGATCGGTGAGTCAACGGTCGATCCGGCCACACTTGTCGCCCACGGGGTTGTTCGCAAGGATGCGTTCGTGAAGGTTCTGGCGCGTGGCGAGATCACGTCGAAGATCGCGGTCCACGCGCACGGTGTGTCGAAGGCCGCTGAAGCAGCGATCGTGGCGGCCGGCGGTTCGGTCACCCTGATCCAGTTGCCGTTCAAGGCCGAAGGCAAAGCGGGTCGGCCTGCTGCCAAGGGTAACCAGTTCACCAACAGGTAGTTCAGACACCCTCGCTCGCTGCGCTCTACCGGTAGCCTGCGGCTCGCCCCAAATCACACGAGGATTTCGCCAGTGCTGTCGAACATCAAGAACATCTTCAAGGTCCAAGATCTTCGCAACAAGATCCTGTTCACCTTCATGATCGTCGCCATGTACCGCGTCGGGGCTGCCATTCGGTTGCCTGGCGTCGACCCGTTGGCGATCGACCAGTTGCGTGAGGGCGCTCAGGATGGTGCGCTCGGCATCTTCAACCTGTTCTCTGGCGGCGCCTTCGAGAACTTCTCGATCTTCGCCCTCGGGATCATGCCGTACATCACGTCGAGCATCATCATGCAGGTGCTTGGTGTCGTGATCCCGAAGCTCGAGGAACTGCAGCAACAGGGCGCCGTCGGGCAACGCAAGATCACCCAATACACGCGCTACGTCACGATTGCGTTGGCAACCTTGCAGGCAACCGTGCTGGTGTTCCTCTTCGGGACCGGCGGTGGCGCTGCGTTCTTTTCGGCGGTGCAGGCGCCTTCGGTGCCGTTGCTGCCCGACGGTCTATGGCCCCGCGGCTATTTGATCATCCCAACGTTGGTTGCCGGCACCGCCGTGCTGATGTGGATGGGCGAGCTGATCGCCCAGCGAGGCATCGGAAACGGGATGTCGATGGTGATTTTCTCGTCGGTCGTTGCGTCGCTGCCCGGCGGGTTCTACTCGATCCTCAAGGTCAACAAGTGGGGATGGTTCGTTGGGATGATCCTGCTGACCTTGGGGATCATCGTGGCCGTCGTGTTCGTCGAACTCGGTCAACGCCGGATTCCGGTTCAGTTCGCTAAACGCGTGGTCGGTCGCCGAATGATGGGTGGCCAGAACACCTACATTCCGTTGAAGGTCAACCAATCCGGCGTGATCCCGATCATCTTCGCAAGCTCGATCCTGCTACTCCCGGCGATCCTCGCCAGCTTCCTCGGCAACGGACCTGCAGGTGGTTGGAGGTCGACGATTCAGGAGAAGGTTGATCAGTACATTCTCAACAGCCAGAACTTCGTGTACATCACGTTGTTTGCGTTGTTGATCATCGCATTCGCCTACTTCTACAACTCGATCGCGTTCGACCCGGTTCGCCAGGCCGACCAGATTCGTCGCCAGGGTGGGTTCATCCCGGGGGTTCGCCCCGGACAGCAGACTGAGAACTACTTGGCGAAAGCAGTCAACCGGATCACACTGCCGGGTGCCGTATTCATCGCCATCATTGCCATTCTGCCGTACTTGCTGCTCTGGGCAGCCGACGTCAGTACATTTGCTTTTGCGGGAACCAGCGTGCTCATCTCGGTGGGTGTGGCGCTCGAACTGATGCGCCAGATCGACAGCCAGTTGATGCTTCGCAACTACGAAGGCTTCCTCAAGTAACGGCGGCCGCCCCGTGACTCCGGGAGCGAGACTCATCATTCTTGGCCGCCAAGGGGCGGGTAAGGGAACTCAGTGTGTGCGATTGTCGCGCCATTTCGTGGTTCCCCACATCTCCACAGGCGACATGCTGCGCGCCGCCGCCCGCGAAGGCACCCAACTCGGCCTGGCCGCAAAAGCGGTTATGGACGACGGTGGCCTGGTCGGCGATGAGGTCATGATCGGCCTCGTCGACGAACGGCTGCAGAAGCCTGACGCCAGTTCCCGGGGTTACATCCTCGACGGTTTCCCGCGAACCGTCGCGCAAGCCGAGGCGCTGCTGACGATTACTGCCGAACGGCCGATCCATGTCGTGATCGATCTGGACGTGCCCCGCGAAATCGTGCTGGATCGACTCTCGTCCCGACGTGTCTGCCGCGACTGCGGGACCAACTACACCACCTCTGGCGCGGCACCCTCCCAATGGATCTGCGACGTGTGCGGTGGCGACGTGCAGCAGCGTGCCGACGACACGCCCGACTCGGTCAACCGGCGGCTCGACCTCTACGAGACCCAAACAGCACCGCTGATTGCGTTCTTCAGCGCGATCGGCATGATGACGGTCGTGAACGGAGTCGGCCACCCTGACCACGTTTTCAAACGTCTGACAGACGCCGTCGAATTCTGCCGCTGAGACTTCGGCAGTTGATCGGCGCAGACCTCGGTCGTGTCGAGCGTTTAGTTGGTGTCCACTCGTTCGTCATGCGTTGTTCATTTGGACGTTGGTTGGGACGCGTAACCTCCCGGCGCGATGGACGTCGAACCACTATTGATTCTGAGCGATGGGCACCACTCGCGTCCGTTCTCAACGTGGGCTTCCCCGGGAACGGAGACGATTGACGTTGGCAACGTGCACGCCGTTGACGAGTACCGCTTCACGGTTCCGGTCGAGGAGTTTTTCGACAGATTGACCCGGGAACAGGCGAGGTTTGTGGATGCAGTTGCGCAAGCTCGTCAGCTACTCGAGGGCGAACCCGGCCAACTGGCCAAGACAGCAGCACTTCAAGCTCGGCTCACACAGCAGTTTCTCGATGCTCAACGGTCGATCCTGCTAGGGCGGGCCGACGTCGATGTCAAAGTCGTCAGGATCGCGGAGGACGCCGATGCCGATGCCGACGCAATCGTCGCCGCCGCCAACGGGCCAATCGGTGACTCGGCGACCGCGCAGTCGGGCTGCGCCGCTTCGCCGGTCGCTGACCGAACCTTGGAGGTCGCCAGTCGTCGAGACAGTCGCCGGGCAGCGGATGCTCAGTCCGATCACCGATCGGTCCGCCAGCAGATCGCGGACCTCGGCGCTGCAGTTGTTCGCACCAGCGACGAGGCCGACTCGCTTGCGAGCGTGATCGACGCCGCCTTCGAACTCGACGACCCCGATGGAGCCAAGCCAGAACGCCAACTCCGAGCGCTGCTCGAGGACTGGTGGCAGAGCGAACTCCAGGAAGCGAAGGCAGGGGTCGACGACGCCCAAGCCCGGGCTGCGATGCGACGCCATGTAGCCAGGATCGAAGCCGGCGAGATCATCGAAGCCACCCGCGCCATCGGTGGGATTGCCGAGCCCGTGGCGGCGCCGTTGGAACCAGCAACGATGCTTCCGGCCTCGATGGTCTCGGCCCTCGACACTGTCGCTCATGATGGTCTCGACTCGTTGCTGGCGTATCTGGTCGAGGCGTTGACGGACCAACCTGCTGCAGCCTGGAAGCCGCCGGCCGGACAGTCCGCGGCCTTCGCCGGTGGACAGCCGTTGGCGGCATTGTTGGTCGCCGAGCCACCTCAGGTCGGTGGCGCTGCCAGCGAGGAGGCCTTCGATCGATTCTGGGGTGCAGGATCGGCGAACGCCGCCCAGTGGGTCGTCCGACGCTGGATCTTCGTTCAGGTGTTGCGCCCGATCGTGACCGTCGTCGCCGCGTTGGCACTCGTACTGGCCTGGATCGGGTGATTACCGCAGGCAATCTCCACTGCTCGTGGTCGGACCGGTGCCCTGCGTCCACCATGTACTGATTGACGCAACCACCGGAGTTCACCTGCCGTTCAGATCGGCGCAACCATGGATCGGTATGTTCCAGGCGTGCAGCACTCGGCGAACGGATTCTTGTCGAAAACTCACGTGCCCGTGAGTGGATCGATCGACAGTGTCGAGATTGAGCGGGCGCGGCTCGAGGCTGAAATTGCCGGTGCCAAACGGCGGCTCGACGCTGCGCAACAGCGGGCCGAGGCCCGCGATGCCGAGGCCCGCGCCGCACTCAGAGCGGAGATCGCCCGCACCCGCGACACCCTCGCCGAGATGGAGCTCAGGCATGAGGAACAAATCTCGAGAATCCGCGAAGCTGCCAGAGCCGAAGTCGAACAGATTCTTGCGGTGGCTCGCCAGGCGGCAGGCATTCAGGCGCACGTCATCAACTCCGAACAAGCAGGCCCTTCCGATGTCGAATGACACCCTCGTGGCCGAACCCGCAGTGCTCCCTCCCCGGGCCGGTATCGCCCTCCTGACGCTCCAACTGCGGGCGGCGCTGCAGGAGGCCGCTCTCGCCGAAGTTGACGAGGCCGGCTGGGATCTGGACGCAACACTCGGCCAGTTGCGGTCCAAGCTGACGCCCCTCATCGAGGCTCGTCGGCAGGCCCTCGACGAGGGCCTGGCGCGGGCATCGGCCGACGCCGCAGCCGCCGTCGCCGCCGCGCAGGCCCAGGTGTCGTCGATCGCTGGCGGGAGCTCGGAGGTTGCCGCCGAGGAGGCGGTTGGCTGGGATGTCGACTCGGCGCTCGTGCAACTACGCGCACGGATGGCGCAGCTCGTCGTTGATCGTCGTCGTCAACTCGACGAGGCGGTTGAGCAGGAGCGCACTGATGCAATTGTCGCCGTCTCTGCCGCTCACGCCGAGGCGGCATCGATCGTCGCCGGAGTGGCGTATGTTGCCCACGAAATCGCGACGATCAGTCCGTGGTCTGCGCCAAGTCCGTGGCCCGCACCAAATCGAGAGGACGCTGCGGCGGCGACGGTCGCAGCGGAGGTGCCGTCACGGGGTGCTGACGTGGCCGCCGAAGTGTTAGACGCCATGCGCGTTCGCGATTCATCGACCATGACGGTCGTGATTGATGCTGACTCTTTCGCGCAGGCCTTCGGTGCCGCCTTTGCAACTGCATTCGCGGCGTTGCTCGATGAGCGTCTAGCGACGATGACTACCGGGATGCAACAAGCGACCTACATGCCTCCGGCTGGGTACTGGCAAGCAGCGCCAGTGCCGGTGGTGACCAAGAAGTCATCCACGTGGCACGCCGATTTCTTGTTGTCGGTACTCGCCATGATCATCGTGCTCGTCGTACTGATCGCCTGGTCGACCTGACTTGTCATGGACACGTTGACCACATTGCCGGCCCTGTCGAGGACCGATCATCAGCTGCCAACGCGGCGAGTTATCGAGGCGCAACCGGGTACAGGCGATCGCATCTTCAGCGGCCTGATGCTGATCAGCGGGCTGGTGGTGCTGGCGATCATGTCGGCTGTCGGACTGTTCCTGGCGATCAAGTCGATTCCGGCCCTCCGACGGACCGGGCTGTCGTTCTTCACGACGTCACAATGGCAACCGAGCACGGGTGTTTTCGGCGTCGCCGCAGTGATCGGGTTCACGATCTCGATCGCCGTGATCGCCGTGGCAATCGCTCTACCGATCTCGCTCGCCACATCATTGTTCATCACGGAGGTAGCACCGACGTGGCTGCGATCGACGCTCGTAGCGATGGTTGACCTGATGGCAGCCGTCCCGAGCGTCGTGTACGGGTTGTGGGGTGCCCGAGTCATGCAGATCCACGCCATCGGGATCTCGCGCTGGTTGAGCACGTGGTTGGGATGGATCCCGTTCTTCGATGTCACCGGGCACGACCCTTCGAACCCGCTCTCGAGCCTGTCAGTCTTCTCCGCCTCGTCGTTCATCGCAGGTGTCGTGGTGTCCATGATGGTGATGCCGATCCAGTGTTCGGTGATGCGCGAGGTGTTCTCGCAGGTGCCACCAGGGGAGCGCGAGGGAGCGTTCGCGCTCGGTTCGACCCGATGGGGGATGATCCGAGTTGTGTCGCTGCCGTTCGGGCGGGGCGGGATCATCGGTGGCACGATGCTTGGGCTTGGTCGTGCGCTCGGCGAGACGATCGCAGTCGTGCTGATCATCTCACCGCGGTTCGATTTCAGCTTCAACCTGCTCGAGGCCGGAAGCAACTCGGTCTCGGCGCTGATTGCGCTGAGATTTAGCGAGGCCTCCGACTTCGACCTTTCAGCGTTGATGGCTGCCGGACTGACCCTGTTCGCGATGACGTTGGTCGTCAACTTCGTTGCCTCGGCATTCATCGCCAAGTCGCGTTCAGGAGCGAGCAGCGAAGCATGACCATCTTGAGCGATACCGATTACCGCTCGGCGGGGGCGGTGGATGGCGAGGCACCAGCGCTCGGCGTCACCGTACTGCCCAGTAACCCGGCGTCGGGAGATGCCCCTCACCAGCCGCGGGCGATTGGAAAGATCTCTCGCGACGACCTGCTGGTTGCCTTTGGCGCTGCAGTCAGCGGCCTGTCGATGACGTGGTTGCTGTTCGGGCGGATTACACCGCTGGATGGCAAAGCCGGGTTCGTCGTCCTGCTGTTCGTCACCTTCGTCGCCACGTACGCGCTGCTCGTCTCGTTGACCAATGATGGCCCGGCGATCGTCGACAAGGTGATGGCGGTGATGCTCAGTGCTGCGGGTGTGCTCGCCGGTTCGGCACTGCTCTGGGTCGTGGCGTCCACGGTCTGGAAGGGTCGCCAGGCACTGTTCAAGCCGAACCTGTACCTCGATGACATGAGCAGGGCCGGCCCGCTCGAGCCGCTCGACGTCGGGGGTATCGCCCACGCCCTCATAGGGACGATCATCATCATGTCGTTGGCGCTCGCCCTCACCGTGCCGCTTGGTGTCACGTGCGCCGTGTTCCTCAATGAGACGCGAGGCCGTGTCACGACGTTCGTGCGAACGATCGTCACGTCGATGACGGCACTTCCATCGGTTCTAGCGGGCTTGTTCATCTTTGCCACGTTTATCCTGATCCTCGGGTTTCCACGTTCAGGTCTGGCCGCTTCTATTGCAGTCAGCATCATGATGTTGCCGATCATCATCCGATCAGGTGACGTGGTGTTGCGACTGGTGCCCGGCAACTTGCGTGAGGCATCCGCTGCGCTTGGTGCCCCAAAATGGCGGACGGTCTGGCACGTTGTGCTCCCGACTGCCAGGTCCGGTTTGTCGACATCGGTGATCCTCGGGGTCGCCCGCGGCATCGGTGAAACGGCCCCCGTGCTGCTGACGTCAGGCGTCGGGGCGAGCAGCAACCTCGACCCCACCAAGAACCCGATGATGTCGTTGCCGTTGGCGACGTACGAATTCGTACGGTCGCCGCAACCTGCGCTCGTCGCGCGAGGTTTCGCGACTGCGGCTGTCTTGATGATCTTCGTTCTGGTGCTGTTCACGCTGGCGCGCGTGCTCGGAGGCCGCCCGGCGGGCCGGCTCTCGAAACACCAGGCGCGTCGCGCCGAGGCACGATCGAAACGCGACCTGGAGCGATTCGAACTGCGACTGAATGGAGTTAAATCGTGACATACATGCAACGACTGCAATCGCCCGCAGTCGTTCGAATCGTGTCGATCCTGCTGATCGGGCTGTTCGTCGGCCCGGGTCATGTAGCCAGGGTCGCGGCCCAGGACTATCAACGGATTTCAGGCTCAGGCTCGTCCTGGGCAAAGAACGCAATCGAGGACATGCGAGTCAACGTCCTCCAGTTCGGGATCACCGTCGATTACAGCGGGACGGGATCCTCGGCCGGTCGTTCCGACTTCCTAAGGGGGCAGGTCGACTTCGCTGCATCCGACATCCCATTCCAGTTCAATCCTGACGATGGTTCGAACGCCGAGAACCCCGTGCCGGGAAGCTATGCCTATATCCCTGTCACGGCTGGCGGCACTGCATTCATGTACAACCTCAAGATCGGCGGGCAGCCGGTCACCAATCTGAGGTTGTCGGGCGAGAACGTCGCCAAAATCTTCACTGGCGCGATCACGATGTGGAACGACCCGGCGATCGCAGCCGACAACCCCGGCCTTGTGATGCCGGCACGAACGATCGTGCCGATCGTGCGTTCAGACGGGTCGGGGTCGACCGCCCAGTTCACGCGTTGGATGATCGACCGCCACCCAGCGATCTGGAACGATTTCTGCGAACGTTCCGGACGGGCCCCCAAGTGTGGCGTCACGTCAAACTACCCCTCGATGCAGGGCCTGATCGGTTCGGTCGGGGACGACGGTGTTGCGGGAACGGTGGCCGGCCCGCAGAACGAGGGCGCGATTGGTTACGTCAACTACTCGTACGCGATAGGCCTTTCGGCCCCGGTCGCCAAGGTGCTGAACGCTGCCGGCTACTACACCGAACCGACTCCCAGGAATGTCGCCGTGTCACTGTTGCAGGCCAGGATCAACCGCGACGAAAGCAACCCTGCCGTGTATCTCACGCAGCAACTCGAGGGTGTCTACTCCGACACCGATCCGCGCAACTACCAACTCTCGTCGTACTCGTACTTCATCCTTCCCACGACGGTCATCGGCAACTTCAACGAGGGTAAGGGCTACACCCTCAGCGTCTTCACCAACTATGCGATGTGCGAGGCGCAACAGAACTCCGAGGCGCTCGGCTACTCGCCGATGCCCGTTTCGCTTGTTCGAGACAGCTTGGAGCAGATCCGAAAGATCCCAGGTGCGATCGTCGAAGACATCGATATTTCAGAGTGCGAGAATCCAACGTTCGACAAACAGAATCCGGACGACCCGAACAGAATGGCTTCCCTCGCTCCGATGCCCAAGGAATGCGACCGGCAAGGCCTGCTGCAGTGCCCGGACGGAACAGGTGGGAAGAGCGACATCCCGACTGCGGTGTCCACGCCGCAGACAAGCGGTGGAGTCATCACCGGCGGCGGAACTGACACGGGCAACACCGACGGTGGAACCGGTGCCGTCGATGGTGGCACCAGTGGTGAGACCGGCGCGGGCGATAATGGCACGACCGGTGGGATCGACGCTGCCTCGGAGTCGGGCGGCGCGGTAACCGGGTCGGCTGGTTCCACGAGTGGCGCGTCCGCGGGCACTGGGGGAACAACGGGGAACGCGGCTAGCCCTGGTGCCGCGGCGAATACCTCGAGCGGCAGTTCTGGATCGAACGGTGCCGTGGGAGGTACGGGTAGTTCGAGCGGTGGTCAACCGGTAGTCACAGGCGCGGATGGTTCCGCGCTGTCGTGCGATCCGGACACTGGCGAGTGCGCAGCGGTGGCAAGTGGCACTGCTTCCGACCAGTCGGCTGGTGAAATCGCGGCGCAAACGAACGCTGTCGTTGGAGCGGTGACGCCGACCAACCTCGACGGTGGGCCAGGTTTCGGTCAAGCAGTGTTAATCGTGTTGGTCGTACTGCTCACGTTGGCCCTCGTGCTCGGGCCGGCGTTGGCGTGGCGATACTTCTCGAACGGTGCGGTGGCATGATCGCCCGACGCTTGGGACAATGGTTGATCGGGCCGATCGCTATCGCCGTGTTCGCAACGGTGTCAGTGACCGGTGCCGTTGCTGAGCCTCTCGCTGGCAGCCAGGGTACCGACACTGCACTGCCTGCGACCGACTCGCAGGTCACGATCAGCGGCCGAGGCAGGTTCGCCGATCTCGTGATTACGGTCAACCAGACCAAGAACCTCACCAACCAAGCAGTCTCGATCACGTGGACCGGCGGAACGACGACCAGGAGCGGCCCTTCCGATTTCGCCGCCAACTACCTCCAGATCATGCAGTGCTGGGGTGACGACGACGGCACCAACCCGGACAACCCGGGGCCGCCGCCAGAACAATGTGTCCAGGGTGCGGTGGCCGGAGCGCCTGGAGGCGGCACCAATGGAGCCCTGGTTCCCGGCGGATGGTTTGCCTTGGAACGGATCATCAAGCATCCGTCATGGGCTCCGCTCGACCCTTCCGTCGGTGTCCTTAACCCGGCCGACCAGCAGGTGTGGCGACCGTTCCGAGCCGTCGATGGAACACAGATCGACTTCCAGACCAACGCCGCCTATGTTCCGGGCTTCGCCGGGAATTACTGGCTGAACCCGATGTACGACATCGTGACCACCAACGAGATCGGTGTTGCGGCGACGGCACCAGATGGAACCGGTGCCGAACTGCTCGAGGTCAACACCGGGGTACAGTCGTCGGGGTTGGGCTGCGGCCAAAACAAGCAGCCAACCGTCGACGGTGGACGCAAGGTTCCCCAATGCTGGATCGTGATCGTCCCGCGCGGGGAACCGATCGACGAGAACGTCAACACCCATCCGAACAACGAGGGTGCCAACGCCGACTCGAAGGGCGTGATCACGTCGCCGCTTTCCCCGCAGGCGTGGCCGAACCGAATCGCAATTCCGATCGAGTTCAACCCGGTCGATTCGGCATGCTCGATCGGGGTCTCGGGGCGACGGATCTCGGGCAACGAGTTGGCGATTCCGGCGGTGGTCAGCTGGCAGCCAGCGCTGTGCGGCGGCGGCGAGTTGCCCCCCTATTCATACGCCCGGGTCAGCGACACCAATGCCCGCCTGCAGCTGACACGCGGCACTGCCGGAATGATTGTGGTGTCACGGCCGCTCGGCGGGCAACCCGACGACCCCCTCAAGACGGTCGTCTACGCCCCTCTGAGTGCGTCGGGAGTCGTGATCGGTTTCAACATCGAACGCACTCCGCACGCCGACCTCGCAAAGGCTCCGGACGAGGCACAGGCTCTGAAGGGTGTTCGGGTTGCAGAACTCAATCTCACGCCTCGCCTCGTGGCGAAGCTGTTGACGCAGTCGTACGTGAACCAGGTGAACATTCAGTTCAGGCCGTCTGGATACGAGTGGACCGTCAACAACCCGTTCGATCCCTATGCCGACCCGGACTTCCTACAGTTCAATCCCGAGTTCGCCCAGTTCCAGGTGACCCAAGGGCGTCAGCTGAGTGGGCTGCATCTCCCTGCCGGCAACTCCGACGCCGCCCAACAGTTGTGGGAATGGATTCTCGCCGACCCAGAGGCGAAGGCATGGTTGGATGGGGTCGCTGATCCTTGGGGGATGTTGGTCAACCCCGCCTATGCGGTGGTGACCGCCACAACACCAAATTCGTTCCCGAAAGCGGACCCGCACTGTTACCAGGCGCCCGATGTCGAAACGGTCAGCCCGAGGTTCGCGCCTCCCCAATTATGCACTATCGACTGGATGCCGTACGCCGGCGGTTTTGCCGAAGCCGCCTCGAACACACGCAGGACGTACGACGGTGCCAGGATCGGTGAGGACCCGGCCAACCCGGTCTCTGCCAGCCAGTATTGGAAGCGATCGACTCCGCAGAAGATCGGCCAGCGCGGGTTTCTGTCGGTCACCGACTCGGCGTCGGCGGCGCAATACGGCATTCAGACGGCGCGCCTCAGCCGGGCCGGCGACAACGGCACCGATCGCACGTTCATCGCTCCCGATCGGGCCGGGCTCACGGCGGGCGTGGCGTCGATGAAACCCGGAGCCGAACCGCTGGTGCTCGAGCCGTCGCCCACGACGCAACCGGTCGATGCCTATCCGCTGACGACACTCACGTACGCCGCGATCGCGCCGCTCACGCTCGACACCCTTGCTCGCAGCGAGTACGCCGCCTTCCTCCAGTATGCCGGTGGCACCGGTCAAGTGCCCGGCGAGTCGCTCGGCCAGCTACCGGCCGGCTATGCCCCACTGCCGCGGGCGTTGCAGGATCAGACGATCGATGCAGCGTTCATCGTACGCAACCTGGTGTTCGTGCGGGTCACGACCACGACGACAACCACGACGACAACCACGACGACAACAACGACGACAACAACGACGACGACCCTCCCGACGCCGACCACGACGTTGCCACCCGCGACCAGCGCCGTGCAGCAGACCACGCCCACACAACAGCCGTCCGGACAGCAACAACCCGTAAGCCAGCAGCCGAGCGGATCTCAGGCGACCTTGGCTCCAACGAATGCGACGACGACCACGGTCGAATCGACGACCACTGTTCCGGCATCGACTACGCCGAGCACAGCGCCGAACCTGGACCTGGCACCCACGACGGAGCCGGCAAGTGCGGTCGACGACACGGTTCCGACCTCCACTCAACCTGTCGGCGTCACGCCCGACACACCCGACAGTCCGATGCGGTTCGCTGTCGCCGGCTTTGCCGGTGTCAGCCTACTGTCGGCGCTCGTCTCGCTCGAGATCACCAAGTGGCCGCGACGTAAGGGCGACTTCGGTGACGATCTCGACTTCGGGGGGTCCAGGTCATCATGATCTGCTTGTCGTCGGGCCGCCGCGGCGGCCTTCTTCGTCGTCGTTCACTCGCCGCCGCGCTGATTGGCGTCGGCTGGCCGCTCATGACGCTGCTTTCCCTGGTCGACGGCACATCCGCGGCAGGTCTCGATCGTCCAGCTAGCGTCGTGCCAGAACTCCCGGTGGTCGCCGCCGACGTTGGCGACGTTGTGATCGTGTCAGCCAGCGATCGGACCACGCCACTCACCGAAGGCGACACGAATAGCGTGTTCTCGCTCCAGTTGCCAACCGGGTCGGTCTGCCCCGGCGACAGCGCCAACGACGACTGGCGGGTACAGAGCTTCATCGTGCCCGCCGCCACTGACCTCGCAGTGCTGCGCTACGGCTCGACACGTCCCCGCGGCGAATTCATGTACGGGCTCTACACGACGGAAGGTCGACCATACGTCCAAGTGTTGCTGTCACAGAACCCATCGCCAGGCCAGCCGGGACAGATCCTCGACCCCCCACCGCTCAGCTTCGGCACGTTCACACCGGATCTGTTGCCGGTCGGCCGCTACAAGATCGGGATCGCCTGCAGTTACTACGAGGTCGGCGCCAAGTTCTGGGACGCCGAAATCGTGCTCAGCGAAAACCGTGACGTCGAGCCCGGCCAGCGGACCTGGGCCCTTGAGTTGGGCGACGAAACCGTCGTCGCCGACACCGCCGAAGCGACCGAGTTCACTGGCTCCAAAGTGGCGAAAATCGTCGCCGCAGTTGCCGCCCTCGGCACCCTTGCAATCGCTTTCACCCTCTGGCTCCGCCGGCGGGGTACCCAGGTCCTTCCGAAGGAGCATGCACGATGAACACCCGTCCGATGATCGTCCCGACGCGCTGGCGAAGACTGGCCCGCTACGTCGCCCTTGTTGGCGTCGCCGTGTCCGGTGTCGGCCTGTTCAGCCAGGCTTCCAGTGCGCTGCCAGCGGGAACGGCGGCGGCCGGGACAATGACCATGAACCCGGCGACTGGCGATAGCAGCACGACGTTCTCGCTCGTGTTCGGTGTGCCTCCGGCACCCCAGGTGTGCCCTGGCGACAATACCGCCAGCTACCTGTGGCACACATTCATCACCCCGGCCACCAACGATCCCGCCCCGACGATCTACACGCCGTCTGGTATCCCTAGTGGCCCGGCCTTCACCAACAACCTTGCCAACCCGATCGGCACACGATCGAAAAACAACCTCCCGGGTCTGGGTGACGGACTCGTCGTCGCGCCGACGGGGTTGTCGTTCACCAATGCGTTATACGCCGGCGTCACGCCTGGTGACTACTGGATCGGGATTGCCTGCACGCTGCCCGATAACACCGATGGCACCGTCAACACCGAGAAGTACTGGGCTGGAGCGATCACCATCACAGCTTCGGCCGGTGCAGGCCCGAACAACTTCACCTACGCACCATCGGCGGCCGCAACGACCACCACCACAACTAGTTCGACTACGACCACATCATCGACTACAGCGCCGACTGGCACCACAACGACAATCGTCGGAGCCACCAGCACGACCACGGTGGCGGGCACCACAACAACAGTCGCTGGCGCGACCACCACGACCGTCCCGTGCCCGAGTGGGGGGACGACCACCACGACACCGACCACGACCACGACCACGACACCGACCACGACCACGACACCGACCACGACCACGACCACGACAACGACCACGACAACGACCACGACACCGACCACGACACCGACCACGACAACGGTGCCCTGCGTCACGGTCACCACGACCACCCCTTCGACCACTTCCGCCACCACGGCGACGACAGTGAGAGCGGCGTCCGGCGGAGGTACCAGTCAAACCGGCGGTAGCACACAATCGTTGGCCAGCACCGGGCCATCTTCATCCCTACCGGGGCTGATCGTCTGGGGCACGTTGTTGCTGGCGTTCGGCCGAATGGTGATCCTGCTGGGCCGCCCGATCAGATTGGTTGCCGATCGACGATGACGGCGACGATTCCAACAACCGCCGCATTCTCGCGATCACGCTCCAGCGATGTCGACCAGTCGCGGCGAGCGCTACGAGCACGGCGTCGGACGGCGAGCGGCGTTCCACCCTTGAGCCCGAAGCTGCAGATGACCCGGTCTGCCTTGGTGGCGCTGTTGGCGCTGTCGGCGGGGCTGCTGCTGCAACTGTCGTTCGTCAGCGCCATGCAACACAGCGCAGCGCGGCAGCAAGCCTTCGACCGCTTTCGTTCCGAACTCGCAGAGGGTACGGCGCCAATCGGCCCAACCGACTACGAGAATCGTGCGCTCGACCCGGCGGCGCCTGTGGCGTTGCTCGAGATCCCGACGATCGGCATCTCGGAGGTGGTGGGTCAGGGTACATCGGCGAGCGATCTGTTCGTCGGGCCCGGGCACCGGCGTGATACCCCGTTGCCTGGCCAGATCGGCGTCAGCTTGCTGTTCGGCCGGCGCGCCGCCTACGGCGGTCCATTCGGCAACATCGGCGATCTGGTGGAGGGCGACCTGATCAGCGTCACGACCGGCCAGGGCACGTTCGAGTACCGCGTGCTGGGCGTGCGCCGAGAGGGTGATCCGCTCCCCGAGCCGCTCGCACCTGGATCGTCTCGGCTGGTGCTCGCCACCGCCGATGGTCGATCGTTCCTCCCTAGCGGAGTACTGCGCGTCGACGCCGACATCACCGGCACACCAGTTGGTGGCCCAGCGAGGCTCATCACGGATGAT
The DNA here is from genome assembly GCA_031390905.1 of Ilumatobacteraceae bacterium. Taxonomy (GTDB): domain Bacteria; phylum Actinomycetota; class Acidimicrobiia; order Acidimicrobiales; family Ilumatobacteraceae; genus Ilumatobacter. Next base: position 21,570 of record JANMTV010000003.1, read on the forward strand.
CAACTTCCTGTTGAGGAGCGGTTGATGGCCGCCGATCGGCGCACACTCTGGGTGTTGGTGTTGTGGCTACAGGCCTTGATCGCGATCTCGATCGGTGCCGTGTGGGCATGGCATCGCTGGGGTCGGGCGCAGACCTGGATCGTGTTTCTCCCTCCGCTCGCTTTGGTCGGCCTGGCGACCGCCGGCGAGGCGGCTCGCCTGCTTCCCAACCTCACATGACCCGACTCGATGATCTACTCACCATGACCGTCCACGACCCGAAGGCAACCATGCAGGCGTCAACACTGATCCAGGGCGCAGGCTCGCACAACGGGCGAGCGGCTGAGGTCGAGTTCGGTACGTTCGAAGGCGCTTCGGTCGTGCAGTTGATCAGATCCGAGGCCCTCTCCTCCCAGGCTGCGGTGTCGACCCTGCACCGGGCTACCGTCACTGTCACCGACACACGAGTGGTCGCCACCGACGGCATATTCGATTGGGTGTGGTCCGTATCCGATCTCGAGGCGTTCGTCCACGGAGTCGACGCGACGTGGACGATGATGGTGGTGCCCGACATCGCTGACTTCGGTGTGGCAGTCGCGGCACTCGACGTTGAACGTTTCCGGGCCGCGCTGGCCAGCTTGACCGGGATTGAGAGCCGGTACCGAGGTGGACCGCAAACTTCGAGGCCGACGATCGGTTCTGGTCTAGACAAACCTCAACTGGCCGTCATACCAACTTGCGAACCGTCGAGACCGACTTGGCCCGAGCCAATTCCCACCGATCTTGCGGCACTGATCGTTGCCACCGACGCGATCGAGTTGGCCGGCGTCGATGTCACTGAATCCCTGCCGGTTCAATCGTCGCCTGGCGCGCGGCGTCGGCGTTCGGGACTGAGTAGGCGACGCGATGTCCCGTCTGTTGACCGGCTAGCGTCCGTTGCCGACGGTTCGGTGGCGGGACTTGACGCGCGTAACATCTCGGCCTGGTTCGGTAGTCACCTGGTCCTCGATCGTGTCTCGCTCGAGATGCCCGCTGGAAAGGTAACTGCGCTGATCGGGCCGTCTGGTTGCGGCAAGTCGACGTTCTTGCGGATCCTCAACCGGATGCACGAGATGATTCCGTCGGCGGCGATGGCCGGTGAGGTGATGCTCGACGGGCACGACGTCTACGATTCGTCGCGCAAGCTGACCGATGCGCGCCGCGAGATCGGGATGGTGTTCCAGAAGCCGAACCCCTTCCCGGCGATGTCGATCTATGACAATGTCGTCGCCAGCCTGAGGGTGACTGGGGTCAGGGCGTCGGTCGACGTCAAAGACGAGTTGGTGGAGTCGTGTCTCAACAAAGCCGGCCTGTGGAACGAGGTCAAGGACCGGTTGCGGCAACCCGGCGGAGGTCTTTCGGGTGGTCAGCAGCAGCGGTTATGCATCGCTCGCGCGCTGGCGATCAAGCCGCGCGTCCTGCTGATGGACGAACCATGCTCGGCGCTCGACCCAACATCGACTCGCCGGATCGAGCAGACGATCATGGAACTGGCTTCCGAACTCACGATCGTGATCGTCACGCATAACATGCAACAGGCCCTCAGAGTCTCGGATCGCTGCGCGTTCTTTCTTGCCGAGCAAGGCACGCCGGGGCTGATCGTCGAGCACGGGCCGACCGAAGTGATGTTTCGTTCCCCTCAGGATCCGCGCACCAACGACTATGTCAACGGACGGTTTGGGTAGACGCAAGCTGACGTCAAGGTGAACACTCGGCGTCGTCGATCATCGTTCATCTAACGGCCACCCTGACGGCAGATTCGTCTGCCACCGTGACTCCCGCGAGCCAACAATGAGCCGCTGTACCGGAGCCGGAGGGTCCAGGTGCAAGACCGAAAGGAACCGTCAAACAACTATGTCTACGTTCACTAGGAAGATCGGCATCGCCGCAACGACCATTGCGGTCGCCGCCAGCTTTGTCGGTAGTTCGTCGGCCAATGCCGACCCCAAACAGTACAGCGCTCTCATCGGCTACGGCTCTGACACCACCCAGGACATTATGAACGCGCTGGCCGGTTTCTCGGGCGGCAACAACTTCACGCCGGTCCAGACCAGCGTCGCCTCAGGCGAGGTCCAGCTCGTCTCGTGGGACGCTTTCCCGGCCAACGAGTGCATCGTGACCAAGGTCGGCGCTCCGACGATCCTGCGTCCGAATGGCTCGACCAACGGTCGACGGATCCTCAGCCGTGCGTTCGGCGGCGGCACTTGGCCAACCGGCAGCGGAAACCCATGCGGTCATCGGAACGCCTCGGGCCTCGTCGACTTCGCCCGCTCGTCGGCCGGACCGACAGGTGCCGGCACGGTCCTGACTTACATCCCATTCGGCCGCGACGCCCTCACTTGGGCGTACAACAAGCCGTCAGGCTCGCCGGTCATCAACCTCACCCCTGCGCAGCTCAACTCGCTGTTCCTCACCGGCCCGCAAATGATCGGTGGCACGGTCATCATTCCGTGCGGCATCCAGACCGGCTCTGGCACCTACCAGTCGTGGAACACCGCACTCGGCATCGGCAACACCCCGCTCGGTCTTGATGTCGGTACCAACTTCTGCAACACCGGTCTCGCGATCGGTGGCCTTCCGGACGTCACCGGTCGCCTGCAGGAGAGCAACGGTCCTGAGCTGACGATCAAGGCCAACTCGCTTGCCACGACGTCCGACCCGATCTGTGACGGTGTCGCCGGTGGGGCCGCGGTTTCGTGTGCGAACGCAGAGGTCATCGTTGGGTTCTCGGCCAGCCAGTTCATCGCCCGGTCGAACAACGTCGCCAGCCCGAATCCTGGTCCCGGCGTGTCCCTTGGCCAGATCAACGGTACCGATCCGATCAACGGTATTGCGCCAAGCCTGACCCCTGACTCGACGTTTTACGCCAACGCCACATTCGGTCGTGACGTATACAACGTTGTCGCCACGGAATCGCTCCAGGCACCAGCTGACGCCCGCATCGTGAGCATGTTCGTCGGCTCGACCTCGGCGATCTGCTCGGTCCCGGCGACGATCCAGACGTTCGGCTTCCTCGCACTCGGTGCCAACTGTGGATCGACGACCCTTACCGGGCCGTTCGTCGCCTGATGATCAACAACATCCAACCAAATCGAACCCAACCAAATCGCAAAGGAACGACACCCATGAAACCCAAATCCATGAGGCTCAAGCGAGTGATCGCGGGGGCGGCAGCATTAGCTGTCGCCGCCACGATGCTCCCCGTCGCAGGCACCGCCCAGGCGTTGCCTGGGGGGACGCCCGCGGCCGGTGCGGTCACCATCACACCGTCGACCGGCACCAGTGCCACGACATTCAGTGTCGCGGTTCCGCTCGCCGCAGCGTGCCCCGGAGACAACACCACCGGCTATCTGTATCACACGTTCATCACCCCGCTCAGCAACGACCCGGCACCGATGATCTACTCGCCTTCGGGCACCCCGACTGGTCCGGCGTTCACGAACAACCTGGCCAACTCGATCGGCACACGGTCCCGCAACATCGCTCCCGGTTTGGGCGACGGCCTGGTCGTCACCCAGAGCAACCAGACGTTCAGCAATGCGTTGTTCGCTGGTCTCACGCCGGGTGCCTACAACGTGGGTATTGCCTGCACACAGCCAGACCTTGTTCCTCTCGTGCAGACGATGCGGTTCTGGTCGACGCCAGTGACTATCACGGCTTCGGTCGGCGCCGGCCCGAACAACTTCACCTATGCGGTCGGCGTTGCGCCGGCTGCACCGGTGATCACCACGGCGACGGCAGGTGACACGACCGCCACGGTCAACTTCACTCATGCTGCGTCGACCCCGGCGACCACGGGTTACACCGTGACCGCAACGCCGACCGTTGGTGCTCCAGTCGTCGTGACAGGCGCAGCGTCGCCGATCGCGATTCCTGGCCTCACGAACGGCACGTCATACGCCGTCACGATGATTGCCACGAACACGGTCGGCAACAGCCCTGTGTCGAACTCGGTCAACGTGACACCGTCACTCGCTGCGCTTCCGGGCGTGACGGGTGTTACGGCTGTTCCGGCTGGCCCTGGTGCGATCACCGTGAGTTGGACCCCACCAGCGGGCCCGACCAACCCAGTGAGCTACGACGTGACGATCTCGCCCGTTGTCGGAACCTCGCCGGTTTCGGTTCCGTTCGGCACCAACACGACGACGTTCACCGGCCTCACGGCTGGCACGCTCTACTCGTTCACAGTGCAGCCGATTCACACCCCACCGAACAGCGCTCCGGCTTCCGCTCCAGTGAGTGCGGCGGCTCAGGCTGCTCAGGTGCTCAACCAGGAGATCACGGTTGAGCGTCCGGTTGGTGCATTGATCCTCACACAGCGATGCGGCGTGTACAACGCACTGGCTGCCGAGACGGCCGTCGACGCGTTCCCTGGCTACCCATTCCCGTTGGGTGCCGAGACGGCAACAGTCAACCAGATTGGTACCGCCCCGATCGACGACGATCTGGCACCGGCGCTCGACGGTGAGTTCCCGGAGTATCCGTACCCGTCGAACCCGACGTACCCGACCACCTGTGGTCTCAACATGGGTACTGCGACGCTCATCACGACCGGTGCTCTTGCCGGTCAGTACTACGCCGCCAGCGGCCGCCTCAACGAAGTCACGGTTGTTGACACCCGTGACATCGACGCGGGCTGGACTGTGAACGGCACGATGGGCACGTTCGCCATCGTCGGCGACAGCTTCGATGGTGACTACCTGGGCTGGACCCCACGTGTCACCTCGGTTGCAGGTGTCCTCAACGTGGCGGCCACGCCAGCGCAGACGGTCACCACCGGTTCCGGTTACATCCAGACGGTCACAGCTGGTGCTGCGGTCCTGCCTGGTACTGGCCTCGGTGTTCCGGCAACCGGCATGGCGAGCGGTCGCCCGCTCGCATCGACACTCGCTGGTGCCGGCCTCGGCATCACCGAGCTCGATGCTCGGGTCAAGGTGCTGATCCCGGCTTCCAACAATGCCGGTTTCTATGAGGGCATCTTGGCCCTCACCGCCGTCTGATCCAGACATTTCCGAACAACTAACGCAAGAACAACTAACGCAAGAACAACTAACGCAACGATGTAACAGCGGTGCGGGGCGGCTTCGGCCGACCCGCACCGCTCACGTCGTTCCTGATCAAAGGCAATCAATCCCTATGAACAATCGTCGACGACTTGCACTATGGACCGCAGCGGCGACCCTCACGGTGACCGCTCCAGCCTTCGTAGCGTCCGCTCAGGATGGCGATCCGCCACCGGTCAGCGAGGAATCGGCCGAGGTCGAAATCGGGAAATGCCAACCACAACAGGCTGGCGACGAGATTGTGCACAGCTGGGCGCTGGCACCTGCCGGGTCCGACAACCCTGGCGAAGCCGGAAACCGTTCGAACCTGTCGTTCACGGGCGACCCCGGCTCCGAGGTTCCGGACGCCGTCACGTTGTACAACTTCAGCAACCAGCAGCTCAACTTCAGCGTCTACTCGACCGACGCCTTCAACAACGCCGAAGGTCAGTTCGACCTGCTCCCAGGCACCGAGGAACCAACCGACGTTGGAACCTGGGTCTCGTTCGCCCAGGATTTCGTCACCGTCGCGGCATGCGAACAGGTGACGATCCCGATCACGCTGACGATCCCCGATAACGCCACGCCGGGCGACCACACCGGCGCAGTCCTGGCTTCGAACGAGGCTGTCAGCAGTGGCCCTCAAGGTGACTTGGTGACGCTGGACCGACGCACCGGCACCCGGCTCTACGTTCGGGTCGGCGGTCCGCTCCGTGCCGAACTGGCAATCGAAGAATTGTCGACCAATTATCGGCCGGCGCTCAACCCCCTCAGCGGGTCGGCGAGCGTCAGCTACCGGATCCAGAACCGCGGAAACGTGCGGATGAGCGGAACGCACAGCGTTTCGGTTTCCGGCCCGTTCGGGTTGGCCAAGAAACAGGTCGCGGCTGCTGATTTCCCTGAGTTACTCCCCGGGCAGGGTGTCAACATCACGACGATCGTCGACGACGTTCCTGCCTTCGGGCTGGCATCCACAAC
>JANMTV010000024.1:0-20416 GCA_031390905.1 Ilumatobacteraceae bacterium
AACGACCAGTACGTCGACGCCCAATCGATCGATGTCGGCGAGGTTTGGCTCGACGTTGGACGTCACGATCCGGTCGCCCAAATCCTTGACGAAAGCCATGTCTCGCTATCGAATGCCGGCGTGCGCGTCCATCCGATCGTCCAGAGGTACGCGTGGCCGAGCGAACTGGACCTGATGGCCCGCATCGCAGGCCTTCGTCTCGAAGCCCGTTGGGGCGGCTGGAACGGCGATCCGTTCACGTCCACCAGCGAACGCCACGTTTCGGTCTACGTCCGCTGAGAACCGCCGGTCTGGTGTGACGGTCGGGTGTGACGGTGGTCTCGTTACGATGGCACCCGTGCCTACGCTCGAGCGGCTTGACGTCCATGCACTGCGGGATGTTATTACGACGTTTCGGAACACGGTTCGTGAGCATGCGGGTGGTCTCAACAAACTCAACGTGTATCCGGTTCCGGATGGTGACACCGGCACCAACATGGCCCGCACACTCGACGCCGTCGTTGCAGCGATGGACGACACCTCCGCCGAGGATCTCGATGCCACGTGCGATGCGATTTCGCACGGCTCGCTGATGGGCGCCCGCGGCAACAGCGGGGTGATCCTTTCTCAAATCCTTCGGGGTCTCGCCACCACGATGAAGCAACAGGCTGACGGCACCGGCCATAAGGTTGCCGACGCACTCACTGCCGCCTCGACCGGTGCATACCAGGCCGTCCTCAAGCCGATCGAGGGAACGATCCTGACCGTCGTCCGCGAAAGTGCCGAGGCGGCCAAGGCAGCGTCTGCGGCGGGCGGATCACTCGTCGAGGTATTGCGAGCGGCCCGACACGCTGGCAAACAAGCGCTCGATAACACACCCGAACTGTTACCGGTACTCAAAGACGCTGGCGTCGTCGATGCCGGTGGTGCCGGCTATCTGTTACTACTCGACTCGGCGCTATATGTGGTCGACGGCACCCCGCTCCCTGAAGCCGACGACGAAAATGGGTACTGGGATGGCCTGTCGGATGCGCAGTTCGATGCCATCGCCCATCGATCTTCCGGCGTCGATGGTCAACTGGATGTGAGCCAGCAGCGCTACGAGGTGATGTATTTCCTCGATCTCGATGATCAACAGATAGGTGCCTTCAAGTCGGGCTGGGGCGACATCGGTGATTCGATCGTCGTGGTCGGTGGCGATGGCCTGTGGAACTGTCACGTCCACACCAACGACATCGGTGCCGCCGTCGAAGTCGCACTCGATCTCGGTGGTCGCCCGAAGCAAATCCGTGTTACCGACCTGTTCGAGGAAGTCGCCGAGGAGCACGCCCATCGCGAGTCCGCGCTGGCCGGCATCCCGGGCGTCCCCGCCGGCATCCCGACCAGGGCAGGTGCCGGCCTGCCGGCGGTGACGACTGCTGTCGTCGCCGTGTGCAGTGGCGACGGGCTGGCCGAGTTGTTCTCAGGGCTGCGGGTCCAGGGCATCGTCTCCGGCGGCCAAACCCTCAACCCGTCAACTGCCGAACTGCTCGCAATCGTCGAACTCGTGAATGCAGATCAAGTCGTGATCCTGCCGAACAACAAGAACATCATCCCCGTCGCCGAACAGGTCAACTCGTTGACGTCGAAGCAGGTTGTGGTGGTACCGACGCGAACCATGCCGGAAGCGCTCGCTGCCCTCATCGTGTACGACCCTGAGGCGTCCGCCGACGAGAACGCCAGCGAGATGCGCGACGCCGCCGAGTCAGTCGTGACCGGTGAAATCACACAGGCGATACGTGACACCAACAGCGACGCAGGGCCGATCACGACCGGCGATTGGATAGGGATTGTCAAGGGCGAGGGAATCGCAGCCGTTGCAGGATCGGCTGCGGGCGCGTCAATCCAGTTGCTCGAACGGATCGTCGATGACGAACACCAACTGCTGACGATCATCACCGGTACCGACGCCGACGATGGCACCACCGTGGCAATTCGGGAATGGCTCGCAGCCGACCGAGCCGACGTTCAAGTCGAGGTGCACTACGGCGGGCAGCCGCTGTATCCGTACCTGTTCGGCGTTGAGTGATTACCTCGGTATGAGCGAAGGTCGTCCGCCGATCACGCTGCGCGAGCTGGCAAGCATCGACGTCGGCCAACTCAAGGGAGTCGGCGAGAAGAAGCGGGCGTCACTGGCAGTGTTCGAGATCAACAACGTGCTTGATCTTGTCACCACATATCCCCGACGCTGGATCGATCGCACCAACGAGGCCCGGATCGCCGACCTCGTGCCCGGGCAGGAAGCACTCGTGATCGTGGCGGTGCGAACGGTCACGAAACGCACGATGCGAAACCGCCGCACGATGGTCAACGTCAACGTCGGCGACGGATCTGGCCGCATGGATCTTGTGTTCTTCAACCAGCCGTGGCGCGAGCGTCAGCTCACCGAGGGCCTCCAGATCGCCCTCTACGGCAAGGCCGACACGTACCGTGGCGGTCTCCAAATGACCAACCCGATCGTCGATCTGATCGGTGATCGGACCGGGCGGATCGTGGCGATCTATCCGCAAAGCGAGAAGGCGCAACTCAACACGTGGGAGCTGGCCGGCTGGGTCGAGGAAGCGCTCCGTCGCTGCTCAGACCGCGGTCTTGCCGACCCCGTGCCGGCGCCGGTGCGGGCGCGACTCGGTCTCATCGGGCGGGCCGAAGCGTTGATGTCGATCCACCTTCCCGACTCGATGCGCGAGAAGGAAGCGGCACGCCGCCGACTCGCATTCGACGAGTTGTTGCGAGTGCAACTCGTGCTCGTCATGCGCAAGCGAGAGCTCGAACGCACCGCCCGCGGCCTGTCTCACATTGTCGATGGTGAACTCGTTCGACGCTTTCACGAAGCGTTGCCGTACCCGTTGACAACTGCGCAGCTGAGGGTGATCGCCGAGATCGAAGCCGACCTGGCTGCCCCGAATCCGATGCACCGCCTACTGCAGGGAGACGTCGGTTCAGGCAAGACGGTGGTTGCCGTGTCGACGTTGCTGACCGCCGTGCAGGGTGGACATCAGGGAGCCTTGATGGCCCCGACGGAGGTGCTCGCCGAACAGCACGCCACCGGTGTGAGGGCGTTACTCGGCGACTTGCGAGTGCCGGACCCCGACAACCTGTTCGGAGACCGACCACTTCGGATCGAGCTGCTCACAAATCGGATCGCCGGTTCTGATCGTCGCGATGTACTTGCCGGCCTGGCGGACGGAACGGTTGATATCGCGATCGGCACACACGCCCTGATCCAGGAAGCGGTCGCTTTCAAGAGCCTTGGCGCTGTCGTGGTCGATGAGCAACATCGGTTCGGCGTCGAGCAGCGGGCAGCGCTACGCGACAAGTCGTCCGGGGCCGTACCCGACGTGCTCGTGATGACCGCCACGCCTATCCCGAGAACGGCGGCGATGACCGTCTACGGCGACCTCGACGTCAGCGTGCTCGACGAGTTGCCTCCAGGGCGCACGCCGATTACCACGAAGTGGGCCAACGGTGCACTGTTCGAGATCGAAGTCTGGGCTGACGTTCGCCACGAGGTCTCAGAAGGTCGCCAGGCCTACGTGGTCTGTCCGCTGATCGAGGAAAGCGAGAAGCTCGAGGTTGCCTCGGCGGAGGAAACATTCGAGCGACTGATCCACGGCGAGCTGCACGGCCTCCGGCTCGGTGTGCTGCATGGTCGACTCGCCCCGGCCGAGAAACAGGCAACGATGGACCTCTTCCGCACCGGTGCGATCGACGTGCTCGTCGCCACGACCGTGATCGAAGTCGGCGTCGATGTCGCCAACGCGACGATCATGGTGATCCTCGACGCCGACCGCTTCGGGATTGCCCAACTCCACCAGCTGCGCGGCCGAGTCGGTCGCGGCCAGCACGCCTCGACGTGCTGGCTCGTGACGCAAGAATCCGACGCTGGCAACCCGCGCGTCGAAGCACTGGTCGCCACCACCGACGGATTCGAACTTGCCGAAGTCGACCTCGACCTGCGTGGTGAAGGCACCCTCATGTCGACAAGCCAAAAGGGTCGCAGCGACTTGAAGTTGGCGTCACTCCGCCGCGACCGTGAACTCGTGCAACTCGCCAGAGACGCCGCCTTCGAGATCGTCGATGCTGATCTCGAGTTGGCGGCGAACCCGGTGCTCAAGGACGAGCTGAACCTGCTCCTGTCGGAGGACGACGAGGGATTCCTCTCGAAGAGTTGAACGACTCCGTCAGCCGAGCCCGATCGTTAGTCGTAGTCGTCGTCTTCGAGCACGAGGTCCCACCGGTCGAGGCAATCTTCGCACCGGTAGGCGACGATGTCGCCAGCGAACCACAGGCCGTCCTCACGGGGCGGGGTCAGCAAGAACGCCCGCGAACCGCAATCGATACAGGTGATCTGCGGGTACGGCTCCAGCACGCCACCCAGTATGCACCCGTAGCCTTTGACCGCATGCGCGTGGTAGCCGGCGAATTCCGAGGACGACGAATCGAAGCCCCGCCGGGAACCGACACGCGTCCGACGACCGACATGGTGCGCGAGGCCGTCTTCAACGCCCTAGGCAGCCTCGACTTGCTGCGCGACGCTGCCGTTGCCGACCTGTTCGCCGGGACCGGAGCGCTCGGGATCGAAGCGATCTCGCGTGGTGCTGCCCACTGCACCTTTGTCGAACGTGATCGCACAGCGTTACGGGCACTGAAAGCCAACATCGACCATCTCGGGATCGAAGGCCGCGCCCGAGTCATGCCGGGAGATGCGCTCGTGCTCGCCAGAGGACTCAAGGTCGACATCGTGTTCGCCGATCCGCCCTACCAGTTCGATCAGTGGAAGGCGTTGCTCGATGCCGTCAGCGCGCCATATGTCGTAGCCGAATCGGGTCATTCGTTGACGCCGATCGACGGTTGGGAGGTCACCCGCTCGAAACGCTACGGACGATCGTGGGTGACGTTCTTCGACCGGATTGACACTGGTGACGAGCCAATCGAAGTACCGTGTCGATAGCCATGACAACGGTGCTGATTCCCGGCAGTTTTGACCCACTCCACCTGGGGCATATCGACATTGTCGATCAGGCGGTCGAACTGTTCGGTGATGTCGTGCTGGGTGTGCTCCACAACCCCGAAAAACCGTCTGGCCTGTTCACTCCGAGCGAGCGTGTCGAACTCGCTCGAGCGAGTCTCACCGGTCGGCCGAGTGTGTCGGTCCGCACGTTCACGGGACTCGCCGTGCAAGCTGCCGCCGAGGTCGACGCCGACTTCATCGTGAAGGGCCTGCGTACACCGGCGGACTTCGATATTGAGCAACAAATGGCGCACAACAACTATTCAGTCACCGGTCTCCGCACGGTGTTTGTGCCTTGCCGCCCTGACCTGAGCTATATCTCCAGCAGGTTCGTTCGCGAGATTGCTGCCAACGGTGGGGCGATCGATCATCTCGTCGCCGCGCCGGTAGCGGTAGCGCTCGCCGGTAGATTCGCTGGCCCACACAGTCAGAAGGTTTTATGAACTACGACGACGAATACGACGAGATCGACGACGACTACCCGAACCCAGCGGATTCGTCGCGTCACGTTGGAGATGCGGAGAGTTTCCTGCGGCGGGCGATCGACATCATCGCCACTGCGCCGACGATGCCGTTGTCATCGTCGCCACGTATCGATCGCGACGAGATCATCGAACTACTCGAGGAGTCGCTGAACCGACTTCCGGAGGAACTGCGACAGGCGCGCTGGATGTTGAAAGAGCGCCACGAGTTCGTCGCCAAGACCCGGCGCGAAGCGAACGAGATGCTTGAGGCTGCCCGAGTGCAAGCCGAGCGGATGGTGCAGCGGACCGAGGTGGTTCGCGCCGCCGAACAGCGAGCCAGACAGGTTGTCGATACTGCTGACACCGATTCGCGCCGGCTCAAACTGGAGACCGAGGACTTTCTCGACCAGCGCCTTGCCAGTTTCGAGATCCTGCTCGACAAGTTGTCGAAGACCGTCGCAGCCGGTCGTCACAAGTTGTCGATCGGGAATGCCGATGGGTCGCTTCAAGTGATCGACGACTCAGAAGACGACCCCACCAAAGGGTTCTTCGACCAGGATCGCTGACGATGGCAACCCATCCGGCCCATGTGCTCCGGGTCAATGCCCTGGAACTCCTCAGAACGCCCGGCACTCAACGTGTTGTCGATGTCGAGTTGGAGGCCGGCGATCTTGGCATCGAAGACAGCCGGATCACCGGCCCGACCCGCGTGCACGTGATCGCCACGTCGAGCATCGACGGAATTGTCGTCCAGGGTCTGATCGAGGCGCCGTGGCAGACGCCGTGTCGTCGTTGTCTCACTGAGGCAAACGGTGTGATTTCCGTCGACGTCGACGAGATGTACCAGCGAGATGTCACCGACGACCAGGCGTTCGAGTTCGAAGGTGATCAGATCGATCTTGCCCCGGCCGTCCGTGAGTACGTGATGATCGAACTTCCGATTGGTCCGTTGTGTCGACCGGACTGCGCAGGGATCTGCCCCACATGCGGCAATGACCGCAACCTCGAACCATGCACGTGCGACAACACAGTTGCTGACCACCGCTGGGCGGCACTCGACGAACTCCGACTCGATGGCGGGACCGACGAGTAGGGCGAGTAATTCTCCGGAACTGGCCCGATAACCTGTTCCAGCCTCTCCGTGGACACACGGAGCCGAAAACCTGATCGTAGATCCTGATCGCTGGAGACCCATCGTGGCCGTTCCGAAGAAGAAAAAGTCCAAGTCGAAAACCCGCAGCCACCGCGCCAGCGCGTGGAAGCTGGGTGCTCCGCCCCGCAGCACCTGCCCGCGCTGCGGTAATGCGAAAACCCCGCACACGGTTTGCCCGTCCTGCGGCTGGTACAAAAACCGCGTCGCCATCGAAGTTCGCTGAGGCACTGACAACCATGTTGCCCATTGCGGTCGACGCAATGGGCGGCGATCACGCTCCTGCTGCGGTTGTCGCCGGAGCGAGGGCCGCCGCTGCTGATGGGATCCCTGTTGTTCTCGTCGGCCCTGCGGACCTGGGAACACGCGTCGACATCGGTGACCTACCGCTGATCGTGGCGAACGAGGTCATCGAAATGGATGACGACCCGGCTCACGGTGTTCGTCGCAAGAAGGACTCGAGCTTGGTCCGGGCCGCTGAGGCCGTCCGTGACGGGCACGCCTCGGCGATGGTTTCTGCAGGCAACACGGGTGCCACGATGGCATCGGCGTTGCTCAGAATGGGGCGTATCAAGGGTGTCAGCCGACCTGCGATCGCGGCCGTCATCCCCGTTCCCGGTGGTACTCCGACAGTGCTGGTCGATGCCGGCGCGAACGCTGAAGTCCAGGCCGAATGGCTGACCCAGTTCGCCCAGATGGGTTCGATTCTGTCTCGCCACCGATTCGGTATCGAATCACCCAAGGTCGGTCTCCTGTCGATCGGCGAGGAACCTGGTAAGGGCGATTCGCTCCGTAAGGAAGCTTTCCCACTGCTGGAGCAGACGCCTGGGATCAACTTCATCGGCAACGTCGAGGGCCGCGATGTGATGACTGACATCGTCGACGTGGTCGTCAGTGACGGGTTCACGGGCAACGTCACGCTGAAAACGCTTGAAGGCGGTCTGAAGGTGATTGTCAAAGCATTGCTCGACGCGTTCGGTTCCGAGGAGCATTACAAACCCCACGCCGACGCTCTGATGCCTGCCTTGATCCCGTTGTACCAACATCTCGATCCGGAGACCTATGGCGGTGCGGTCCTGGTCGGGGTCGATGGGGTCTGCATCATTTCGCACGGCTCATCGAGCCAGCGTGCGATCGTGAACGCGATCACGGTGGCGAAAGAGATGGTCGAGGCCGACATCGTCGGTCAGATCGCGGCCGCAATCCGTCCGCCTGACTCCGCCTGACTCCGCCTGACCCTGGCTGACTCCGGCTGACTCCGGCTGACTCCACCTGACCCCGGGTCGGCCGACACAGATCCTGAGAGCGCAATAGCCGGGTAGCATCGCGGACGTGCCTGCTGAGACTCCTGTCAACCATGCTCCGATTCAGCGCGACGAGATCCTGCAGATCGTCCGTGACCGTCTCGCCGACATTTTGGAGATCGATCCATCGATGATCACCGAGGGCCAGTCGTTCGTTGACGACCTCGACGCAGACTCGTTGGCGTTGATCGAACTCGTCGAGTCGATCGAGGAGGAACTCTCTGATCGCACCGATGGTTTCCGAATCGAAGACGAAGACCTCGAAGATCTCAAGACGGTGCGCGATGCCGTCGACTACGTCCACGAACGCACAGGCAGTTGATTCTTGGCCCTCGAGGCTCTTGAGCGGCACCTCGGTCACACGTTTGGTGACTCGCAACTGCTGCGGCGCGCGATGTGTCACCGTTCGTGGGTTGCCGAGTCCGACGATCAGCACAGCAACGAGCGGCTCGAGTTTCTCGGCGATGCAATCCTCGGCTGGGTGATTGCCGACCTGGTATTCGACCGTTTCGGTGATTTGGCAGAGGGTGCACTGACCGACCTTCGCAAGAGTGTTGTCAACGCCAACGCGCTTGCCGAGGTGGCTGCCGAACTGGGGATCGGAGACCACCTGTTACTCGGCCGCGGCGAGGACTCAGCCGGTGGCCGAATGAAGGTCTCGATCCTCTCGGACGCCATGGAGGCGGTTCTCGGCGCGGTGTATCTCGATGGTGGTCGCGACGCCGCCTTTGCTCTGATCGAGCGGCTCTTCATCGATCGTCTCGAACGCGCCGTTGGCACACTCGATCGTCTCGACTACAAGTCAGCACTCCAGGAACTGCTTGCACACCGTGGCTTTCCATCACCCGACTACAAAATTCGGGCGACAGGGCCTGATCACAACAAGACGTTCTTCGCCTCGATCAAAGTCGCCAAGCAAGTCGTCGGCGAGGGTGAAGGGCGATCCAAGAAGACAGCGGAACAGGCCGCTGCTGGGGCCGCATTCGCCATGTTGACGGCTGAGTAGCGGTGCCCGAGTTACCGGAGGTTGAGACGGTTCGACGTGGTCTTGAGCGGTTTGTGGTTGGCCGCCGCGTCAATCGTGTCGAAGTCGGACGCGAACGGTCGGTTCGGCGCACGTCGCGTGAGGCCGTGATCCACGGTTTGACCGGTACCACGATCGTCGCCGCCAACCGCCGCGGGAAGTACTTGCTGTTGCCGCTTGATTCCGGCGACGAGGTGATGATTCATCTCCGGATGAGTGGACAGGTGCTGGTCGCCGAATCAGGTGCTGATCGGCCCAAACACACCCACGTCGTCATGCATCTCGATCCTGAAGGAAATCGAACTCGACAGGAGTTGTGGTTTGTTGACCCGCGCACGTTCGGCGAAGTCGTCGTGTTCAACCCGGAGAACGTCGCCGAGGAAATTCCTGATCTCGCCAAACTGGGCGTCGATCCAATCGCTGATGGGCTCGAACTGACTCATCTTCGGACGTTGCTACGCGCCCGCCATCGACAGATCAAACCGATGCTGCTCGACCAGCATGTGATTGCGGGGATCGGCAACATCTACGCCGATGAGATCCTGCACGAGGCCCGAATCAGGCCGGATCGGGCTACGAACTCCCTCACCACGAGGTCTGAAGCGATGCTCCACGCCGCCATCCACCGGATTCTGAACGCTTCAATTGCGGCAGGTGGATCGACCCTGTCTGACGCTCAATACGTTGATCTGTATGGGGACTGGGGGTCCTACCAGGAGGACCATAGGGTGTATGGCCGCACCGGCCAGCGTTGCCTGACCTGCGGTGTGGGCTGGGTCAAACGGATCGTGACCGCCCAACGATCGACCCACTTCTGCCCGCGCTGTCAGAGATAGATTCGATATCGCCGTGTTCCTCAAGAGCCTCACCCTCAAGGGCTTCAAGTCCTTCGCTGATTCAACCGTCATGACCCTCGAACCGGGGGTCACCGTTGTCGTCGGTCCCAACGGGTCGGGCAAGTCGAACGTCGTCGACGCGATTGCGTGGGTGCTGGGTGCGCAAGCCCCTCGATCGGTGCGTTCGCAAAAGATGGACGACGTGATTTTTGCCGGTACAGCGAAGCGCCCTGCGCTCGGTCGAGCTGAAGTCAGCCTCACGATCGACAACTCGGCGGGTCTGCTTCCTGTCGAGTTCAACGAGGTGACAATTACCCGAATTCTGTTCCGCACCGGCGACAGTGAGTACGCCATCAACGGTGTCCCATGTCGATTGCTCGAGGTGCAGGAGATGCTGTCTGACGCCGGAGTCGGTCGTCAACAGCACGTGATCGTGAGCCAGGGTCAGATCGACGCCGTGTTGAATGCCCGCCCGGAGGATCGTCGCGGCATCATCGAAGAGGCGGCTGGTGTCCTCAAGTATCGTAAGCGCAAGGAGAAGGCCGAACGCCGCCTCGACGCCACCGAAGCCAACCTGCTCCGACTCCAGGACCTGCTACGTGAGGTGCGTCGCCAGCTGCGCCCATTGGAACGCCAGGCCGAGGCTGCCCGACGTCACGGTGAACTGATCGGTGAACTCAGCCTGTTGCGGGTGTTCGTGGCCGGCCGCGAGATCAATGCCCTGCGACGCAAACTTGAATCAATCGCGGTCGATCGCGTCGAAGCGGTCACGATCGAGGCCGAACTGAGATCGGCGCTCGCCAAGCTCGACACCGAAGTCATGTCCTATGAAGCGCAACTGTCGGCGCGCGGTGCAAGCGACGTCAGTGACCGCCTGGTCCACGTCGAGCAACTGCGTGAGCGGGCACGCGGTCTGGCAGGGATCCTGGCCGAACGCAAACGATCGCTGCAGCGAGACCACGGTCAGTTACTCGGTGCGGGAGTCGTCGCCAATCTCGAGGCTGACGGCGCTCGATTCCGGACCGAACTCGATGAAGTCATCGTCGCGCTCGGCCGTGTTGCGCCTGAAGCCGAGTTGTTAGGGGCCGACGAGGTCTCGTTCCGTGAGGAGCGGTCGCGAGTCACCGAGGCGCTCACGGTCGATGACGGGGGAGCGAAGGCTGCGAGTGCGGCAGCGGAAGTTCGCGGTGAGTTGCGGTCGATCCGCGGTGCTGTCGAACGGACTGAAAGCGAGTTACGCCGGGCAACTGCTCGCAGCGACGAACTCCGGATCAAGCTCGAACAGTTGAGTGAGGAAACCGAACGACTGCGCGGGGACTGCAGCCAGGCAGAGTCGGTCGAATCTCCGCTCGTCGCCGAGGTCGAACAGGCCGAACAGCAACGGATGGCAGCCGAGGCCACCTTCGAACGCGTGACGACCGAGCGCCACGACGCCTCGGAGTCTGATTCGCGTTGGCACGCCCGAGTCGAAGCGCTGCAGTTGGCACTCGACGCGGCCCACGCCCGGGCAGGCGCCGAACGGCTTGCAGGCATCGACGGTGTGCTCGGCACGTTGCTCGACCTCGTCGAAATCGATCCTGGTTGGCAGGCAGCTGTCGAAGCCGCACTGGGTGAGGCGTTGACGGCGGTGATTGTCGATAGCCCCGCTTCGGCCCAACGGGCATTGGCGGCGCTGCGCGAGTCGAGCACCAGCGGTGCCGTATTGGCGGCTGGGATTCGAGCCCACCGTGCACCGGTCCCCGGTGTCGGAGAATCGGTGCTCCCACACGTTCGATCAGGTCGGGCGGGCATGACCGGGTTGCTCGACGCGCTCGTAGGGAATGCCGTACGCGTCGACTCGCTCGATCATGCGATCGAAGCCGCGCTGGCACACCCCGAGGTCGTGATCGTGACCGAAGCCGGTGATCGATTTGGCCCGACCGGCTGGCGGATCGGGGCCGCTGCAGGTGGCGCAACCGCGGCCGCCTTACACGATGCCAAGAGGCAGGCCGAGCGTTCGGCGTCGGCCTTGACTGTCGCCGAGCAGGCCCTGTCGACGGCGATATCGTCGCTCGAATCGAGCCGCAAGACCGAAGCCGAACTCAATCGCAAACTCGATCAGAACGACGCTCGTTTCACGGCCGCGTCTGAAGGCTTGTCGCGTGCGCTCGGCCAACGTCGCCAGTCGCAAGCTGAACTGGACGGGCTCGATCGCACGGTGGATGAACTGTCGATCCATATCGACCGCGATCGTGCCCGGATTTCGGATCTCGAAGTGCTGCTGCCGGCTCTCGACGCCGATGAGCAGGCCGAGGCCGACTCGGCGCGTGCGCTAGGCGAGTTGAGGGCCGACATGGAGGCCCGGGCCGCGGCGCTCTCGTCGCGGCGCCGCGATCTCGAAGTTCGTAACGCTGGCCTTCACGACCGCCAACAGTTCCTCGAAGGTCGGATAGCCGAGAACGAACGGCGACTCGAGGCCGACATGGAAGCTCGGCTGGTCGCTGCTGAACGGCGTGTTCAGATCGAACGTTCTGTGGTCGCCATCGACCGGTTGGCGGGTCTCGTCGAAAGCCACCGTGCCGTCATCGAGGTCGAGCACGATCAACTCACGGAACTGCGCCGACGCCAAAGCGACGAAGTTCGAGCCCTGACCACCGGGCTCGACGTAGCTCGCAAGCAGCGCGCCGAATCTGAGCGTCAACTCGACGAGACACGCCAGCGTTCGCATCGTTCGGAAATCGAGCAGGCCGAGGCAAAACTGCGGTTGGAGAACTCGGTCGAAACATTGCGCCGGGAACTCGACATCGAACCCGAAGTAGCCGAAGCGGCCGAGCAACCTGAACTGCCTGAGGGGGCGACTGCCGCCGGGCGTGCCCGCCAACTCGATCGCGAATTGCGTCTGCTCGGCCCGATCAATCCGCTGGCGCTCGAGGAGTTCAACGAACTTCAGCAACGCAGTCAGTTCCTCGAAGCACAGCTCGAGGATGTGCGGTCGACGCGACGTGATTTGGCAAGGGTGATCAAGGCTGTCGATCAGGAAATCCAGAACGTATTCGCCGTCGCCTTCGCTGACGTCAGTACCAACTTCACCCAGTTGTTCGCGACATTGTTCCCGGGTGGTGTCGGCAAATTGCTGCTCACTGCACCGGACGACCTACTGAACACCGGTATCGAGGTCGAGGCGAAACCGAGCGGCAAGAATATCAAGAAGCTGTCGTTGTTGTCAGGTGGCGAGCGCAGCCTGACGGCGTTGGCGTTCCTGTTTGCCGTGTTCCGCAGCCGACCGTCGCCGTTCTACGTGATGGACGAAGTCGAAGCGGCACTCGACGACGTCAACCTGCACCGCTTCCTCGGCTTGATCGACGAGTTCCGCAAGGACGCTCAGCTCTTGATCGTGTCGCATCAGAAGCGCACGATGGAGGCGGGTGACTCCCTGCTCGGCGTGTCGATGCAGCCGGGCGGCTCGTCGAAGGTTGTCACGGAACGCGCCAGTAGCGCGTCGGCGGTCTGAGGCGAGCTACTGTTTGGTCAGTCAGGGTGCCATCGGCGCCAGGGGAGACCGATAGTCGTGCCAACCGAGGTTCGTGACGCGGTGTCAAGTGACATTGCTGTTGAACTGGTGCGTGTCAGCAAGTCGTTCGGTGACGTCGTGGCCGTCGACGGAGTCACGCTGACGATCGCCAACGGCGAATTCTTCTCCCTGCTCGGCCCGTCGGGCTCCGGCAAGACGACCGTATTGCGGATGATTGCCGGATTCGAACTCCCCACCGCTGGGGCGCTGCTGCTACACGGTCAGGACGTCACCAACCGCGCACCATACGACCGAGACGTCAACACGGTGTTCCAGGACTACGCACTGTTTCCGCATATGACCGTGCAGGCCAACGTCGAATACGGACTCAAAGTCAAAGGTGTCGGTAAGCAGCAACGTCGGACGCGAGCGGCAGAAATGCTCGAATCGGTTCGGCTCGGTGGGTATGGCCACCGCAAACCCAACCAGTTGTCGGGCGGCCAACGGCAACGTGTGGCGCTCGCCCGTGCGCTCGTCAATCGACCGAAGGTGCTGCTGCTCGACGAACCGCTGGGTGCCCTCGATCTCAAACTTCGCGAGGAGATGCAGGTCGAGTTGAAAGCGATCCAACGTGACGTCGGAATCACGTTCGTGTTCGTCACTCATGACCAGGGCGAGGCGCTCAGCATGAGCAATCGGATCGCCGTATTCAACGGAGGTCGGATCGAACAGGTGGGGACGCCACGGGAGATTTACGAGCAACCGGCGACGGCATTCGTCGCCGGATTCGTGGGCACCTCGAACCTGATCAACGCTGAGTTGTCAGAGCAGTTGTTCGGCGTTGCCCGACCGCACTCGATTCGGCCGGAACGAGTTCGTGTCGTGGTCGGCAACACGGTCGGCAACACGGCGCGCGACGGTGTGAGTGCGGCTGACGCCTGCGTTGAGGGCATCGTCACTGATATTCAGTATCTCGGCTCCGACTGCAGGGTTCGCGTCGAACTCGCAGATGGCAGCCATATTCTCGCCAGCGTGCCGAGCGACGGTCTCGCTGGCGTTGACATGGGCGGCAACGTCCGTGTGGCATGGCCGCGTTCAGCGGCACTCACCGTCGCAGTAACGAATACACCGTAAGACAATCCGTAAGACACTCCGAAGGGGGAGACATGAAGAGATCACGAGCAACAGCCGGACTGATGGTTGCGCTAGCTCTCGTCGCCGCAAGTTGCGGGGATGACGAGCAAGCAGCCGACGAACCAGCGGCCGAAGAGAACACCGCAGCGACCGCAGCGGCCGAGGAGCCGACTGCGGAAGAAAGCGAAACCGCCGAAGTCCTGACCACCGAGCCGACAGCACCGGCAACCGAGTCGGCCACCGAACCCGAGTCGGCCACGGCGGCGTCCGAGTCGCCCGCAGACGTCGACTACATGTGGACACCGAACCCCGACGTGCTGGCAGGAGCCGAGGGACAGGTCAACATCGTAGCCTGGCCCGGCTACATCGAGAACGGATCGACCGCTCCGGAATACGACTGGGTGACGCCGTTCACCGAGTTGACCGAGTGCGCCGTGAACGTCAAGCTCGGTGCCACCAGCGATGAGATGGTGCAGTTGATGCAAAGCGGTGAGTACGACGGCGTGTCAGCATCCGGTGATGCCACCAATCGCTTGATGGCGGGTGGTGAGGTCGTTGCACTCGACCTGGCCGAGTACACCAGCTATGCAGACATCTTCGACGGCCTCAAGGACAAGCCGTGGAACTCGCTCGACGGGGCGGCGATGGGCATCCCGCACGGTCGCGGTGCCAACTTGTTGGTGTACAACACGGAAGCCTTCCCGACCGCTCCCGATTCGTGGGGTGTGATGTGGGAACCGGGTTCGCCGGCCGAAGGAACCGTGTCGGTCTACGACAGCGCGATCTACATCGCCGATGCGGCGGTGTGGTTGATGGCGACCCAGCCAGACCTCGGGATCACCAACCCGTATGCCCTCGATCAGACACAGTTCGATGCGGCGATCGCCCTGCTCGAGTCGCAGAAGGCTGTTGCTGGTCAGTACTGGTCCGACTATCTCGTCCAGGCTGATTCGCTGGCATCCGGCGAAGTGCTGGCAGGGACCACTTGGCAAGTTGTCGCCAACTACGCCGTGTCGCTCGGTGCCAAAATCGCTGCGGTGAAGCCTCAGGAAGGTGCCACCGGGTGGTCCGATACCTGGATGCTGTCCTCGCAGGCCGCCAATCCGAACTGCATGAAGTTGTGGATGGACTGGATCTCGTCACCATGGGCGAACGCCCAGGCCACCGAGTACTTCGGAGAGGCACCGAGCAACGAACAGGGTTGCGGCTTGACCGCCGATCCAGATCACTGCACCAACTATCACGCCGACGACGAGACCTACTGGACTGACGTCTGGTACTGGACCACGGCGACCGAGGAGTGCCTCGACGGGCGCACCGACGTGACGTGCGTGCCGTACACCGAATGGGTTGCGGCGTGGAGCGAACTGCGGGCCTAGACCCATCGTCAGATGAACCAGGGAGGGTCGCTCCGCGACCCTCCCTGGGTCGCGCCCTGAGCCGTCGATTCCGTTCGAATCGACGGCTCAGCGTGTTGAGCACACTCAGCCCACCGGTGCTGTGGATGCTATTGATCTACGTCGCGTCGCTCGTGCTGCTCGTCTTCGCGGCGATGTTCAAGCTCGATCCGAACTCGCAGAAACCGACGACCGACTTCACGCTCGACAACATTCGGGACGCGTTGACGAATGGGACCGTGCTGACGGTCGTCGCCCGAACTGTTGCGATCGCCGCAGGGGTCACGGTGCTGTGCTTCTTGATCGCGCTGCCGACGGCGTACTTCATCGCCAAGGTAGCGCCTGCCTGGATCCGTCGCGGTCTGATCGTCTCCATGCTGCTGCCACTCTGGGCTGGTTACCTGGTCAAGGGCTACGCGTGGCGGGCGATGCTGTCGCCAGGCAGCGATAACAAATTTGCCGCGGCGGGGCGCGGCGGAGGAGGCTTTCTCAAGTCGGTGCTGGGTTGGACTCCTGGCTTCGGCACCACCGGAGTGGTGATCGCCCTCGCCTATCTGTGGGTTCCGTACATGGTGCTACCGATCTATGCCGGTCTTGAGCGTTTGCCGGCGTCCCTGCTCGACGCCTCCTGCGACCTCGGTGCTCGGCCGCTTCGCACGTTCCGGTCGGTGATCATGCCGTTGATGCTTCCGTCGATCGCCGCCGGGTCGATCTTTACATTCTCGCTGTCGCTCGGCGACTACATCGTTCCGCAACTCGTCACCGACGGCAAGAAGCGAGTGATGTTCGGAACCTTCATCAACTCCACATTGGGTGCACCGAACCAGCCGCTGGCGGCGGCTTACACGCTGTGGCCGCTGGCGATCATCATCGTCTACCTGTTCGTCATGAAGCGGGCAGGAGCATTCGAGAACCTGTAGCACGATGCGCACTCCACTCGTCACCAAAGTTGTTCTCGGCGCATGGACACTGGTCACGTTGGCGTTCCTGTACGTGCCACTGCTCGTGGTGGCTCGGCTCTCACTCAACGAGGCAAACTCTGTCGCCTGGCCGCCGACCGGCTGGACAACTCATTGGTGGTCGGAAGCATGGCAGACCGATGCCCCCAGGGAAGCGTTGGTGCGCTCGGTGTGGGTGGCCCTGGTCGCCACGCTGATCGCTCTCCTGCTTGGAACACTGGCGGCGTTCGCGATCCAGCGATACCAGTTCTTCGGGCGCAACACCGTTTCATTTCTGATGGTGCTGCCGATCGCGCTGCCAGGCATCGTCACCGGTATTGCTCTCCAGAACACGTTCAGCAGAAGGATCAATCTCGGCCTGTTCGATTTCTCAGTCGGGCTCGGATTCCATTCGCTGGTGATCGCTCACGCCACGTTCTGTGTGGTGATCGCCTACAACAATGTCATCGCCCGGTTGCGGCGGTCGTCGCCGAATCTGCTCGAAGCGTCGGCTGATTTGGGTGCTCACGGCATTCAGACGTTCCGCTTCGTGACGTTCCCGCTCGTACGGTCGGCGCTACTGGCGGGTGGGATTCTGGCGTTTGCTCTGAGCTTTGACGAGATCGTGGTGACGACGTTCACCTCCGGTTCGGGATACCAGACCCTGCCGCAATGGATTCTGGCGAACTTCAGCCGACCACAGCTGGTCCCGATCATCAACGTCGTGGCGACGTTCGTGATGATTCTGTCGATCCCGCTCGCCTGGCTGGCGCAGCGACTCGGTGATACCAGCGGCTGACATCGTTCCCGGTAGCGCCGATTCTGGCCGATAGCGTCGATTTTGATGGAGTGGATCTTTCTTTTTCTGGCTGTCGCCGTTCTGGTATTTGGTCTCGGGGTCGTCGTTCTCAATCGGAAGCGTTCAGCCGGTTCGCTCCCGCCGGGCCGCCCGGCACCGCGGCCGGTTGCGCCTCCGACCGCCCCGGCTGATGAGATCGATCGAGCTGCCCAACCTCGAGTGGAACCGGTCGCTGTCAAACCGGTGTCGCTGCGGGATCGGATGGCGAAGGCTCGTTCGACGTTTGCGGGCGCGTTCTCAGGCGTGCTCGGACGCACTGCGATCACTGACGAGACATGGGAGGAGCTCGAAGAAGCGCTGTTGCGGGCTGACGTTGGGGTCGGCGTGACCGAGTCGCTGTTGGGTGAGCTCAAGTCTCGGGTGAAGTCGAAGGAGATCACCGAACCATCGCAACTGCTCGACGAGCTACAGGCCAACATGATCGCCAAGCTCGGTGTCTCCGATCGCTCGCTCCGCTTCGACGACTCGTTCGAGCCGGGTCATCCCAACGTGTGGATGTTCGTCGGCGTGAACGGTGTCGGTAAGACGACAACGATCGGCAAGCTCGCCAACCAACAGGCTGCGGATGGACGTTCGATTCTGCTCGCTGCATGTGACACGTTCCGTGCTGCTGCGGCTGAACAACTCGCCACGTGGGCCGAACGATCC
This sequence comes from Ilumatobacteraceae bacterium, assembly GCA_031390905.1. GTDB lineage: Bacteria > Actinomycetota > Acidimicrobiia > Acidimicrobiales > Ilumatobacteraceae > Ilumatobacter. Next base: position 18,274 of record JANMTV010000024.1, read on the forward strand.
GGGGCCGAGTTCGTCCGCGGTGCTGAGGGTGGTGACCCGTCATCGGTGATTTTCGACGGTGTCGAACGCGCCGCAGCCCGCAAACTCGACCTGGTTCTCGCCGACACCGCCGGCCGGTTGCACACCAAGACGAATCTGATGGAAGAACTGAGGAAGGTTCGCCGTGTCGCCGAAAAGGGTGCCGGGTCCGTGACTGAGACGCTGCTCGTGATCGATGCGACCACCGGCCAGAACGGGCTCACCCAAGCCCGCGAGTTCCGTGAGGCCACCGATGTGACGGGGGTCGTCCTGACCAAGCTCGACGGTTCCGCCAAAGGCGGAATCGTGTTTGCAATCGAGACCGAGCTGGGTATACCGGTGAAACTGGTCGGCATCGGTGAGTCGATTGGCGACTTGATCCCGTTCGACCCCAACGAGTTCGTGTCGGCGTTGTTCGAACCGTCTTGAAATCGTGGGAACCAACCCGTCACGAGGAGCGTCCAACTGACATGAAGCGTGAACATTCTCCACTGATTCCAGCGGCCTTCGCCGCAATCCTCCTGCTTGGGGCCTGCGGCTCCGATCAATCCGCCACCGGTGACACCGTGTCCTCGGCGAGTTCTGACGAGGGCTCGACCGGTACAGGAATGCTGGCCCCGCGTCCAATCGAAATCACCTCCGGAAGCGGTGCGTCAACGAACCTGACCGCAGAAGCGTCGGATTCCAGAGCGGTCAGCACCGACATGTACATGCCGACCTTTATCGCCGACTACATCATCGGTGAAGGGATGCCGGCACTACCGACGAACGATGTCGGATACTGGTTCGAGTCTGGCGTCCCGATCAGCGCAGACGAGGTCGCAGCACTTGCCGCCGTGTTCGGCGTGACGGGCGAGCCGGAACGAATCGACGAGGGCTATGGCGTCCGCTGGCAGGTCGGCCCGGCTGACGGCACGGCCCCAGCCTTCACGATCTATGAGGACGCCCAACATTCGTGGAACTACAGCATCGATTGGGCCACCCAGTCTGTGGCCGTCGGTGCTTCGTGCGGTGTGGCCACTGTCGAGCGTGGCTCGGTTGTCGCCGGCGATGTTGGGGCTGGCACGGTCGAGGCCGGCGGAGTCGTGAGCACTGAGGAAGTGCCGCCCGAATTCTCCGCTCCCGAGTGCTCGGTGCCCGAGCCGCCGACCGGCATTCTGACGAAAGACCAGGTCGAGGCAAAGGTGACGGAGCTGCTCGTTGCGGCGGGCGAGGACCCGGCTTTGTATACCTTCGAGTCATACGCTGACGAGTGGTTCGCCAGCACCAGTGCGGCGCAGCAGATCAATGGGACTGCTGCCGGCAAGCGTTGGGATGTCGGGTTCGGTGCTGAAGGCGTCATGCAGTACGCCAGCGGCACACTTGCGGCACCAGTCGAGGTTGGTCCGTATCCGCTGATCGACATCGACACCGCGATCGCCCGCCTCAAGGATCAGAATTGGTTCTACGGCGGCGGCGGTGTGATGCGAGATGCCGGGATCGCCAGTCCGGCGATCGCCGAGGCCCCTGTTGCGGTTGACATGGTCGAGACCGATCCTGCGATTGGAGCGATGCCGATCGACGGCACCGTCCCAGAACCTCAGCCGATAGTCGTCACGCTGGTTGATGTCCAAGCCGACGTGTGGTGGGCGTGGGATATCGACGGTTCCGTGTGGTTGCTCCCGGCATACCGATTCATCGATACCGACGGCGGTTGGCACGTCGTTCCAGCAGTGACCGACGAATTCCTGATCCAGGTCGAGCCAGAGGTTGTAACTGGTGAACCAGGCGTGCCTCCCGTCGAGCCGGTGCCTGGCGACACGGTGACCCCTGACGACCCGACCCAGCCGCCCACCGATCCGGCGTTGTTCGACTCGTCGGTGCTTGAACCGTTCGTCGGTCTGACGCTGAAGGAGTTCACGGGTGAGGCCGAGGCGCTCGGCGCATCGGTACGAGTTGTCGAGCAGGATGGTGTTGGGCTGGCCGTGACGGATGACTTCGGCTTCAGTCGGGTCAACATCGCCGTCGACGGCGAGACCGTCACCCGCATCGTCAGCGTCGGCTGAGTCGCCTTGGCGGCCCCTCGGCCTGGCCCGGGCTACCTTCACGGGTAGCCTGGGCATCTCATGTTCGACAATCTTTCCAA
>JANMTV010000200.1:0-1214 GCA_031390905.1 Ilumatobacteraceae bacterium
GCCGAGATCTACGGAGGTGGCGGGATTGGCAACTTCGGTGGCGTGACGACGGCACCGCTCGACTCCCACGATCACCGCCAGTCGATCGTGATCACCGTCCCGCCACTAGCGGCAGTACTCCTCGCCCCCGACGCGTAGCCCGCCGCCCGCCCAGCCCGCCGCCCGCCCCGTGCGCCCCGTTCGCCAAGCGCAACAAATGCGATTCGGCACCACCGGTGGTTCCGAATCGCATTTGTTGCTCGTTGGGACCAGTCGGCCGACCCACACCTGCGGGCGCTCACGACATCTCGAGTTGTTATCGCGCGCACAGAGCTCGGAAGCGGCCGGCCAACGATTCCCGACTAGACATCGACGATTTCGAGACGACCGTTGCGGGTCGCGCCTGCGAGGGTGTCATCGGACGTCGGCGCTGTGCAGGCCAGAACGTGGCGACCTTCGGGGCCGCCGATTGCGCACGCAAACGCAGTCTGCGAGGTCGTGATCCGGTGCGTGATCTCACCGCCGGGTTCGACTCGCACGACCTCCGGGGCGAGCGCGTTGGCGACCCAGATACCACCCTGTCCGTCGTCGGCAATTCCGTCGGGGACCACCATCGAACCATCCGCTGCAACGAGCGACGCCCACGGTCGCCGGTTCGACAGGGTTCCGTCGGCGGCTCGGTCGAAGGCGGTGAGTTCCATGCCGAGCGTTTGGGCCACGACGAGCGTGTTGCCGCCATCGAGCAACACCATCCCGTTCGGGAACAGCAATGAATCGGCAGCGACAGTCACCTCGCCCGTCGGCGTCACGAATCCGAGCGATGCCATGAACGGCGCAGGATCGGTGAACAACTCGCCGAACAGCGCCTCGATGCCGTGCTCGTTGAGATAGCCGTGGAGGTCGAACCCGAAGTTGCCGACGTACGCCTGACCTGTGTCGTCGACGATCATGTCGTTGGCGTGGAACGTCGCGACGTCGTTGAGGTCGGCGTGCTTGACGACTGAACCATCGTGCTCGTGACGAAGCACCGTTCGGGATTGCATCGCGACGACGAGCAATCTCCCGTCAGGAAGCCACCCCAAACCCGACGGCTGATCGTCGATCGTCAACTCGACACGCACCTCGCCGTCGAGCCCAATGCTGCACACCTCATGGGCATAGAAGTCGCTGAACCAGAATCGACCGCCGTGCCAGCGCGGTGCCTCACAGAAGTAGCGACCATCGGCCAGAACGGC
>JANMTV010000073.1:0-5574 GCA_031390905.1 Ilumatobacteraceae bacterium
GCCGGCGTCGGCGGGCCGGCGGTCGAGCAGTTGCGATCGAGCGGAATTGAAACGTTCCTGATCCCGTCGTTGGCTGGATCGATGTCCCAGTTGCTGCGGCGTTCGACGCTCCGGCAACTGTGCTCGATGATTCGCGACGTACAGCCAGACATTGTGCACGGGCATTCATCAGCGGCTGGCTTGCTGGCGCGGGCGGCGGCGCGACGCGAGGGGTGCCCGTCGGTCTACACGGCGCATGGTTGGCCATTCCAAGCTGGCGCCCGCGCACCGCAACGGGCGATGTCGCTGGCGGGGGAGAGCATCGGCGGCAGGTTCGGTGACGCTGTGATTTGCCTCACCGAATCGGAGGCGAACCTCGCCAGGCGCTATCGGGTGGCTAGGAAAGACGCGATCTACGTGATTTCCAACGGACTCGCTGATGTGCCGGGTACACAAGATCGGCGAGTCGACCCTTATCAGGCCCCTCAGGTCGTGATGACGGCGCGTTTTGCGCCTCCCAAGCTGCAACACGAGTTGATCCGAGCGCTCGCCGAGCTCATCGACCTGCCGTGGAATCTGAAATTGATCGGAGACGGCCCGCAGCTCGACTCCTGCCGTCGGGTGGGCGCCGATGTGCTCGGTGATCGTGTCGAGTTTCTTGGCCATCGCGATGACGTCGCCGAACTTCTGGCGCTCAGTGACGTGCTTGTGCTGTGGTCCCGTTATGAAGGCATGCCGATTGCGTTGCTCGAGGGCATGCGAGCCGGGCTGTGTTGCGTGGCCAGCGACCTTCCCGGCGTGCGCACGTTGTTCGGCACTCCGCCAGTCGGCTTGACCGCCTCGACAACGCCGGAACTTGTCGATGCTCTCCGGCGGGTGTTGAGCGAGAGCAACCTGCGGGTAAGCCTCGGCCGCGACGCACGATCCCGATTCGAGCAGCATTACTCAGCCGATGTGATGGCACAGGCGACGCTCGAGGTGTACCAACGTGTGATCAGTGCTCAACGCCGTCAACGAGGGCGGCTATCGCCGTTCGGACCGCGCAACTGATCTGGCTACTTCGGTCGCCCATCTTCGCAGAGGGCGGAGACGCGATCGGGAGTGTTTGACTTGATTCGCGATCCAGGTCTGGACCGGGTGGGTCTCGTGCCGCAGGCTGTCGAGTTCCGCCCGAAGACGCTGTTCCTCGGCCGTGTAAAAACCGGCATGGAGGACTTGGCCGGCGTAGTTGTGGATGCTGATTCCGTCTTGAGTTTGATCGACGTAATACGTGTTGAGTCCGTCGAAGAACTCGATCCGGTAACCCGCAGGGAACAGGATTTCGTTGCACTGATCAAGGCGCGATGCCTCGACCACAATGACGGCCGGACGTACGACCCCGAGGTCGAGGCCCTTGAGCACCGCCGCTTCGAGGCCCTCGACGTCGATCTTGAGGAAATCGACATGGGTCACCGACGCATTCGACAAGATTTCCGCCAGCGGACGAACGGGCATCACGACGTCTGTGAACCGATGCCCTTGATCGACGTAGAGCGCCTTGACGTCGTCGTCGAACGTCGAGAGCCCGTCATGGCGCTGGAACTGACGAAAGACCATCTGACCCGTCACCTCGCCGACGCCAGAGGCGACGAATTGATCCCGGGCTCTGACCGCGTACTCCTGCTCCATCAGCGGATTGGCATCGATGTTGATACCGCTCCAGCCTCGGTCGTAGAACAGCCGAGTCACCGAATGAAGCAGCTCGTGATTGCAGCCGACATCGACGTAGAAACCCGGTGTGCGGTGGCCAACGAGCGCCCAGAGGTAGAGATCTTCCCGATTCTGCGCATACGACACGAGTGGCCGATGCGTTTTGGTGCTCATATCTCGACAGAATGCTACAGCTTCTGACCGTACCCAAGGTCGAGTGAAAGCGCCGTTATCGAACACATGGGAACCGATCACTGGACTGCGTGGATCGTGCCGCTAATCATCGACCACCGCCAAACAGTAGATGTGCGAGCGTGAGCCAAATAATTTTCACATCGGTCGAGAATGACTCGTGCCGCAGGTAGTGCAAGTCGTACTGAAGCTTGACGTACGCATCTTCTTCTGATGCGGCGTACCGGTACTTCACCTGCGCCCAACCGGTGAGACCCGGCGTCACGAGATGACGCACGTGGTAAAACGGTAGCTTCGCCTCGAGTTCGCGAACGTACGTAACTTGTTCGGGTCTCGGACCGACGATCGACAAATGTCCTGCGAACATGTTGAGCACTTGCGGCAACTCGTCGATGTGTGCTCGCCGGAGGAGTTTACCGAAGGGTGTGATTCGAGGGTCATCATTCGTGGTCCATCCTGAGACGTCGATCGCTCCGGGTGTCATCGTGCGAAGTTTCCAAATTGAAAATTCTCGGCCGTTCTTGCCGACCCGTCGCTGCCGGAAGAAGAGTGGCCCGCGATTGGCCACGACGTTGCCGAGCAGCACGAGCGGCATGACCAACGCCAGCACCAGCGCCCCGACCGAAGCGCCGAAAAGGTCGATGATTCGCTTCAGCGATGCGTATCCCCCATGGACGCTTTCGATGTCGACCATGAGTGAAACCCGATCGAGTGACGAAACCGGCAGTCGCCCGAGCCATTCGTCGTAGAAATCATCGAGCGACCGAACGCGTAGACCATCACGGTGAAGTAACTCCGATTGATCGATCACACGAGGTTCAAGCGCGGCTGTGGGACCCAGAACGATCAACGACACACCGAGCGTGACACAACGCTCAGATAGTTGCTTGCCGGCCTGGATCGGCGTGAGAATGTCGACCAACAGGAACGGCTTCTCGTGGCCGGTCCGATCGTCAACATCGGTTCTCAGACCATTGGCATCTTCGTTGTCCAGGACCGCAAGTACTCGCGTGGCGGAAGCACCGAGACGTTGTGCTCGCCGAAACAACTCACCGAGGATGACCAAGACGAGAAACGAAAGGCTGCCGCTCAACAGCACCACAAAGCGTGGCAGCGACTGCGGATCGAAGAGCTGGACGACCGCACCCGAGGCAAGTCCGAGAAACGCCGCTACGGCTGCAGCAACCGTTGCTTGGGATCGCGGCCCAAGACGCGGCACGCCCGCAGCGGCCGCAACGAAGGCAATCACGAGACCGAGAATCAGGTACCCGGTGAGACTGTCTGTGCGTCCTGACTGGTCGCGAATCCAGAAATGGATCGATCGTGCCAAAAGAACCGAGCCGACCAACGCTGACGTGGTGATCAGTCTGAAAGCGATCCTCATGGTCGCTTCCAGCGCAGCATTCGACCAGCATAAACCGTTCGACCGAATCGAGTCAGGTCTGACCCAGTCGGCATCTTGCGCTCCAGCCGTCGGTTCGATTCGTTCGCCGCGAGCGGGCGATCAATCCTCGCGCAGAGCGCACAGCAGCCAAGCTCGTTCGAGTGACGTGAATGGCTCGCAGTTGTCGAAGTGAAGTGATCCGAGCGGATCGGGAGGCGTTTGAACACCGTCATCGACGATCATGTAGAGCGAATCGCTCGCCAATCCTGCGCCGACGAGTTCGCCGAATTCTCGATCGAGTGCGCCTGCGAGAAGCAGTTCGTTCGAGACGTATGGGAACAGAGCCGCAAAACGAGTGGATGTCGGAAAGGATGCCGTCATGTATGACAGCGGAGGCGAGCCGGAGAAGATGATGTGCATCGGTTGGTCGTCGTGCTGCTCGACCAGCATTTCCAACTCGGGGTTCGTGAAGATGTCCCCTCGCCCCCAGTCCGGAAAGGCCTGAAATGTGATCCCGACAAGCAACGCAGCCAACGCCACGACCGTCAATTTCAATCGATCGGAAATCATTTCCGCGGCAATTACGACAATTCCAATCGAGACCGCAATTTCTGCGAACAACAGATAGCGATAGATTCCGAAGACAGTCGCCCAAACTACATAGGAAACAACCAGCATGATCGCCCAGAACCCGATCATTTGATTGTGGATGTATGAGCGCAGGCGGGTCGATGGTGACATGAGAGCAAGGGAGGTGCCCAGGATCAGCAACCCGCAGAATCGCCAGTCACGAATTGCGATCTCGGTGAAGTTGACCCCGCCTCGATACATATCGAACGGAAAGTCGACAAGATCCTTCAATGAGCGGGTCCCATAGCGACCGTCGTCAAAATTCGCAGTTGGCGCCGATTCTGAACGGAACAGTTGATTGTAGAACGGGAATACTGGGTTTCCGAACCGGAAGGCAAGCACAGCCATCCATGGACCGCCGAGTACGCCGAGTCCAATCGCACCTCCACTCACGAGCCTCAGTGCTGCGGGAATGCTGAAGGTGATTGCGATCGCAATTGTCGCTCCGATGAGGAACGGTGCAGTAGTCAGCTTGATCCCCATCGCCAAGCCGAGGAGCGCACCGGCCCACATGATCGTGTGCTGGTTCGGATCGTCTCCACGTGCCCACCGCATTATTCGAGTCATCGCCTCACAAATCAGCGCGGCGATCGCCCAATCACCGAAAGTGGTGAATGCCAGACTCACCGCCCCCGAACCAAGAAAGGCAAACGCTGCGGCTGTGATCCTCAATGGCAAGGATCTTCGTAGGGAGTCGAACTCACCGGCCAGCCTCCAGACAGCTATCGAGCACAGCCATTGCACGACAGCCATCCAGACGACAAGCCCAAATCGCGGACCCATTATCTGAACCGATAGATATGTTGGAACATCGAGAAATGGATTCAAGTATGTTTGTATTCCAGCGGGGGACACGTCGCTGAGAAACGATCCAGTCGCAATCGATCGTCCGTTGTAGTAGTGGTAATTTCTGAGATCCCAGTTCGCGTCGGGACCCACAAATGCGCTCAATGCAAGAGTGACGACAAACGATCCAACCCAAAGCAATCGGCCTTGTCGGGTAACCGATTCCAGTCGAAGGCTCACGGATTGGAGAGTAGTGGAGGTGAGCGAGCAGCGCGCAACATTCGAAGAGGAGTGGCCTGAGTAACTCTCGACTCGTCAATCCGGAACATCCAACGCAGCTGAACTCTCCGTGGCTATACGCCGACAATCGACCTATCGTTCACCAAATGGGTGACGCAATGGCTGAACGAGGGGTTGTGGAGGAACAGCTCGATGAGTTGCAGCGTGAGTCGTTGGCGCGTCGGGAGGAACTCAGGCAGATTGCTGCGGCGCTGCCGGAGGCCACGAGTCGACGGGCACTGGTTACGTCGATGTTTCGCAGTGTGGCTGCGGCGCCGAATAAGCCGACCGTGGCGAAGCGGGTTGTGGTGAAGATACTTCGCTCACCCGTTGACTTGATTCGCCGATCACGGACGCGGTAGTTCGTGCGTCCTCTCAACGTCTTCGTTGCACCTCGTGGCAACGCGTTCATGGGCGACATCGCATCGTGGCTCGTCGAGGCGGGCGGGTTACTTGGTCGGGTCACGACGCTGCGGTGTGACGGCGGAGCCCCGGACGACCCCGACGCGATCAACCTGGTCGTCGCTCCGCACGAGTTCTATCTGCTTGGGGACTTCTCCGACCGCGAGATCGACTCGGCGGCTCGGATCAGCGTGCCCGTCTGCACCGAGCAGCCAGGAACGCCGTGGTTCGAG
>JANMTV010000097.1:0-20248 GCA_031390905.1 Ilumatobacteraceae bacterium
GGGTGATCTGCTCTACTTTGCTGTCGCCGATGAGGAAGCGGGCAGTGCAGTTGGGGCGAGATGGGTGGCCGATAACCACGCCGACGCGATTCGATGCGACTACCTGCTCACCGAGGATGGCGGACTGCATTCCGGTTCGCCTGAGGCACCCTCGATCAACGTCGTGGTGGGGGAGAAGGGTGTCGCCTGGCGACGATTGAGGGTCCGTGGTACCCCTGGTCACGGTTCGATGCCGTTCGGCTCCGACAACGCCCTCGTCACGGCCGCCAAGGTCGTCTCACGGCTCGCCGACTATCGGCCAGCTCCCAGGTTCCACGAACTATGGCGCGGCCAGGTGGCAGCACTCGACCTTTCGGACGACATGAAGTCGGCGATGCTCGACGAGAGCACGATCGATGACCTTCTGGCGGATCTGCCCAATGTAGGTGCCAAGGCGTTCCTTCACGCCTGCACCCACACCACGTTCTCACCCAATGTGGTCGGCACGATGGGTCGTCCGAAGACCAACGTGATTCCAGACGTGGTTGACCTCGACATCGATATCCGCACGATGCCCGGTGAGACAGCAGACGAGGTCAGGGCTCACTTACGTTCAGCACTTGGTGATGACCTGTTCGACCGGATCGAGATCGAGGTACTGATTCACGATTCGTCGTCGTTGAGCCGGATCGATACACCGCTGTGGGATTCGTTGCAGCGCGCCGTCACCGTTCCGTTCCCGAATGCACGCCTGAATCCGCAGTTCTCTGTCGGATTCACCGACGCCAGGGTGTTTCGCGAGCTCGGCGCGGTCTCCTACGGAGCTGGTCTGCTCAGCCCAACGGTCGACGCCGGTGACTACAGCCTGCGGTTCCACGGCAACAACGAACGGATCGATGTCGAGTCGCTTCGCCTCACCACCGAACTGTGGGAACGAGTCGTCACCGACATGCTCGCCCAATAACCCGTTCATGTCGCGATCAACCCGTCATACCGGGGTTGATCGCGACATGAACGGGTTATTGGGGGTGGGTTAGTGGGAGCGGCGGAACTTGTCGAGCTGACGCCGATCGCGTTTCGTCGGGCGGCCGGTCGAGCGGTCACGCACGAACATCGGCGCGCTGAACTCGCGAGGTGGCGGCGGAGGGCTGTGGTCGATGTAACACGTCGCGGCAATCGGTGCCCCGACGCGCTTCTCGATCACCTCGGCGATCTCAAGTATTCGTTCCACGCCACGGATCCGTGTGACGACACGATCACCGACGCGCACGATTACTGCCGGCTTGGCCGACTTCCCGTTGACCTTGACATGGCCGCCGTGGCAAGCATCGGTAGCGGCGGAGCGCGAGGGGTACATCCGCACCGCCCACAACCACTTGTCCACCCGAGTCGACTCCATATCAATATCAAATCAGATCATCGATCAGGTCCGGCGGTCAGATCGCCAGCGGGTAGCCGCCGCTGACCTTCAGGGTCTCACCGGTGATGAAACTTGCCTCATCGGAAAGCAAGTACAGGGCAGTCGACACGATGTCGTCCATGGTCCCGAGCCGGTGCACGAGTTGGCGGTTGTTGACGAAATCGTCGACCAGTTCCTGAGGCAGTCCATCGAGGGCGTTCTCGGTTGCCATCAATCCGGGGGCGATGGCGTCAAGCAATGCCAGAGTGCCGGCCCGGATCTGATCGGTCGTGCCGCTCATCGGAGCATCGAGCACGCTGACGCCGTCGGCAACTGCAGCTACGAGTTGATCGCTGAACCACAATCAATTACCCCCGTTCATGTCGCGATGGACACGTGATGCAGGGGCTGAGCGCGACTTGGACGGGGGTTGGCAATAGGGTGCGTCTATGGCGAGTACGACGCCGGGCATGGTCTGTGCACATCACCACCTGTACTCGACGCTGGCCCGCGGGATGCCTGCGCCGCCTATCCAACCCACCAGCTTCGGCGAGATTCTGGAACAGATCTGGTGGCGGCTCGACGCGGCATTGGACCTCGACATGATCCGGGCGAGCGCGCTGCTCGGCGCGACCGAAGCGTTGATGTCGGGTACTACTGCGATCGTCGATCACCACGAGAGTCCGCTCGCAATCGAAGGCAGCCTCGACGTGATTGCTGAAGCGTGCGCCGAGGTCGGTGTGCGCGTCGTGTGCGCGTACGGAGTGACCGATCGTCATGGACTCGACGGCGCTCGTCGCGGGCTGGCCGAGAACGAACGGTTCCTCCGAGCAGGCGGCCGCGGGCTGGTCGGCGTGCACGCCGCGTTCACGTGCTCTGACGACACGCTCGCCGCCGCTGCCGGCTTGGCTGATGACTTGGGTGTCGGCGTCCATATTCACGTCGCCGAGGGGCCTGAAGATCACGGTGCTGGCGCCCGAATAGAGAGGCTGACGCGTGACAACTGGTTACTTGTTCACTGCGTCTCGCTCGATCGAGATCTTCTCGGAACGATTGCCCACAACCCACGCAGCAACATGAACAACGCTGTCGGCTACGCCGCACCGGCGCATCGCCCGAATCCGATCGTGCTCGGCACCGATGGGATCGGAGCCGACATGTTGGAGGAGTTCCGACTCGCCTATGCAGCGCACCGAGCCGATGACGTGCATGCATCGCCGGAGACGACATGGTCATGGATGCAGAACGGCCACGCGCTGGTCCCCGAGGCGAGAGACGACACGGTGACGTGGTCGTACGACCATGTCGATTCACCGTGGCACGTTGCCTTTACCCCTGGTATTCGCGCCGAGCGGATCGTTCGCGGCGACGGCGAGCTGTTGCTCGACAACGGCCGACCAGCACGAGTTGATCTCGCCGAGGTCAGAGCAAAGGCCGCGGAACAGTCGGCTCGACTCCACGCTCGCCTGTAACGCAGGATTACGAGGCTGCGGCGAGTGCGTGTTGGCGGGTCGTGGCGACCTGTTGGCGAGCGCGTGACTTGACGGAGTCAACCATCAGGTGACCGCGCGCCACCGACGGCCCGATCAGGAAGGCGACCAGAATCGTGCCGACGCCGGCCGGCCCACCCAACAGAACACCGATCGTCACCCATGTCAGTTCGAGACATGCTCGGACGTGCAGTTCCTTGCGACCGACCTTGGCGGCGGTGGCGGAAGTCAACAGTTCACCGGTTCCCGCTCCGAGACCGGACGTGATCACGGCACCCGCACCAACACCGAGAGCGCCGATCGCGATCAAGTGGATCACAATTCGTACTGCCAGCAAGTCGGGCTGCTCGAAGGTCTTGATTGCCGCCAACGCCGTCTGCATGATTGGTGCCACGATGAATGGAGTGAGCAGGGTTCCAGGTCCCGGCCGGCGCCCCAGCATCCAGGCGATCGAGATCAACGTCCCGACCGTCAGCCACACCGCCAACACCAACGGCAATCCGGTGTGCACGCGGAGAGCACCGATGAATACGTCGAGAGGACCCGCACCCAGGTTGTTCCAAAGCATCACAGCCACGGAGATGCCGATCGTGAATGCGCCACCGATCAGGATCGCGATCCGCGAGGTGAACGCGAGGACACGTCGGGTCGAACCGGTCGTGAGCACTTCGATGACCGCGCTCGCCGCCGTCCAGGCGCGGTCCATCAGCCGTGTGGCCAGTGGTCGCGGGGTCGGCGAATTCGACATCGACTCCAGTATCGGTATGAAAGGTGCCGATCCGAATGTGTCATTCGACACACGGTTCATAGGGCGGCGACGAGCAGAACCAGACCGATGAGGATCACTCCGGCGGCGATCATCCGCGTCCGTCCGCTCTTCTCACCAAGCATTCTCCAGCCGACAATGGAGGCGATCAGCACGCTCGATTCGCGGAGGGCGGTCACGTACCCAACGGGAGCGCGACGAACAGCGAGTAACACGAGGCCGTAGGTGACGATGCTCAACGAGGCCGCCAGCACCGTTCGGGTCCAGGCATCGCCGCTCAACGTCAGCACCGAACCAGCTCGCCCGCTGGCCAATCCGACAACTGCTGCGCAGACCCCGATTACGACGAACGCGGCGAACACGTAGGTGCCCTTGAACTCGCGTGCGGCGTGGCTGTCGACGAGTGTGTATCCACCAATCGATGCGGCAACGACGAGTGCCGCCAGGACCTGCTTGCGAGGTGCGCCGGCCGCCAACATCAACAGACCTGCCACGACCACTCCGATGGCTACCAACGACAAGAGCTTGAGATCGTCATCGAGCAACACCACTCCACCGATCGCCGCCACGAGCGCTCCGCCACCGCGAGCGATCGGATAGGCGAGTGAGAAGTCACCGTGCCGGTAGGCCCACCCCAATCCGATCAGATACGGCATATGGAACAGTCCGGTCCCGGCAGCCCAGACCCAGGCTTCGGCGGGCAGCTCCCGGGTGGCGAGAACAATCACGCCGCTGATCAAACCGGCAACAGCGAATTGGGTGCACAGCGCGATGAACGGGTCGGCACTCCGTTTTGCGATCAGATTCCAGCCGGCGTGCATGACGGCGGCAGCCAAGGCGTAGATCGTGGCGATCAGCATCAGATGGTCGTGAGTGCTGTCAAGTTGGCATCGCCGGCCAGCGTCCAGCGCCGCCGCGTTCGGTGATGAAGTCGGCGAGCGTGCGGTCGGCGTGCTGCGATCGCCACGTCAGCATTCCCTGGGCGAGCGGCAACACCACTGCTGGATCGGTCGTCATGGTTCGCCACGTCGGGTCGACGGCGAGATCGAAGCACGACCAGTTGCCGTCACCGAATTGCACGTAGGCGTGTGTGTCGGTTCGGTGCACAGCGAGATGCTGACGTTCCAGCGTGCGGTCCCATGGCCATTCGTGACCAACGAACGGCAAGACCTGCGCCCGCCAGTCGTACTCCCAATGCGTTGCCGACCGCCACCAGGGCGGCTGATCGCCACGGAGAAAGTCGGTCAGCGGGTAGCCGTCGCATTGCGCCGGCACCCGAATGTCGAGTGCCTCGCAGATCGTCGGCATCACATCGACGTTCTCTGTGAACCGATCGACGACCGATCCGTGCGTCGCGGAATAACCGGGATGCCGCACGATGCACGGGATCGCGTAACTTTCCTCCCAATAGCCGAGCTTCTGCTTGAGGCCATGATCGCCGAGCATTTCACCGTGATCGGAGGTGACGATCACCAGGGTCTTCTCCCACTGATCGAGCCGCTGGAGCGCTTCCCAGAGCCGCCCCATCTCGTGGTCGACGTGGCTGATCATCCCGTAATACTGAGCGCGCATGCGCGCAATTCGAGCTGGGTCGGTTGGCGCCGCCGACTCGGGAATCTGAAGCACGAGGTCGTGGAACGCGGGCCGTTCCCCGGCGGGCGCAGGTGAGATCGCCGTTGGTGTGTCGGCCGCGTCGTACATCGTTGACCAGTGACCCGGCGCGGAGTACGGCGGGTGGGGGCGCAGGTAGCTGAGATGAGCGAACCACGGCTCGCTCTGGCGTTCGATCCACGTCAACGCATGATTCGTGAGGAAGGCACCGACGCTGTGATCGTCGGTGCGCTGATTTTCGGTCGATAGCAGTTGCTCGTATCCGACTGACGTGTCGTAGCCGAGTTCGGCGAGCCAGGCGACCCACGGCTCGTGGCCGTCAGGTATGTCGAGCACGGCGTCGAAACCCGGCAGGATGCCGTTGTAGGTGAACAGTCGGGAGTCATCCGGTCCTGTGGTGATGCGCGGGTCGACCGATTGGTCGGTGTACCCGAACAACGCAGGCTGATAACCGGTTCGGCGGGCAGCAAGTGCCACGTTGTCGAAGCGTGCATCGAGCGGAGAACCGTTGGCGACGACACGATGGTTGGTCTGATACATGCCGGTGTAGAGCGACGCCCGCCCTGGCCCGCACGGAGCCGCCTGGCTGTGGTGCCGGGCAAATCGGACACCGGCCGAGGCGAGGGCATCGAGATGAGGCGTTCGCACGAGCGGATGCCCGGCGGCCGACAAGCAATCCGCCCGGAACTGGTCGAGGGTGATCAACAAGACGTTCAAGGCCACGCCCGCAATGTAACCGTCTGCCTCATATCAGCCCACCGACGAACAGGAGGCGAGCCGGTAGGCGAGGCGACCAATCGTTACGGTTCGCAATTTCGACTGCGCAGCAGGCGAAATGAATACTCTGGCTCGGAGAGCCCTCACCTATTCGCTAGATCTCTCACACGCAGACGATTGAGATGCAAGGATGGCGGGATGGAGCACGTTGCGTTGTACCTCCAGGATGCTCACCCGATGCGGGAAGGAATCGAGCTCGTGCGCTACGCCGAGTCGAAGGGCTTCGACGCTGTGTGGCAGGCTGACAGTCGACTGGTTCGCGACGCCGTCGTGCCGATGGCCGCCTTCGCCGCCACGTCCGATCGGATCAAGATCGGTTCGGGCGTGATCGACATTTGGACGCGTAACGCAGCGCGCCTGGCGAGCACGTTCTCGACGCTCGATGACCTCGCGCCGGGCCGGATCATCTGCGGCCTCGGTGCATGGTGGGATCCGTTGGCGAGCAAGGTCGGTATCGACCGCGACAAACCGCTGCGGGTGATGCGTGAGGTGGTCACGGCGATCAGGGGTCTACTCAACAACGAGACCGTGTCGATGGACGGCCACCATGTTCATCTCGACGGCGTCGAACTCGACTACGTGTACCAGGAGCGACGCCCCAAGGATGTGCCGATCTACATCGGCGCAACCGGGATGCAGATGATGGAGCTGACCGGCGAGATCGCCGATGGTGCCGTGCTCAACTATCTCGTTAGCCCGAGTTACAACGTTGACGCCATCAATGCCCTCACGCGTGGCGCAGCCAAGAGCGGGCGAACGATCGACGACATCGACCGGCCGCAGCTGATCGTGTGCAGCGTCGACACCGACCGCAAGGCGGCGCTTGATGCCTCGCGCCTGCTGGTGACTCAATATCTGGGTCAGCAACCGCACATCATGAAAGCGTCAGGAGTGCCGCAGGAACTACTCGACGAGATCGGTAAGGTGCTCACTTGGCCGGCGACCCACGATCAAGTCGTGGCAGCCAGCAGACTCGTGCCAGACGACATCGTGCAGATGATTTCTGCTTCTGGCGAGCCAGACGAGGTTCGGGAAAAGGTCGACGAATACGTCGCCAACGGATGCACCTGTCCGATTCTGTATCCGCTTGCCCCGGATGTGCGTCTGATGATTGATACCTTCGCACGATGATCGTCGTCCGAAGTCTCACGAAACGATTCGGCAAGACGGTCGCCGTCGATGACCTCAGCTTCGAGGCGCAGCCGGGGAAAGTCACCGGCTTTCTCGGGCCGAACGGCTCTGGCAAGAGCACATCGATGCGTTGCATGGTCGAACTCGATCGCTACGAGCAAGGAACGGCGACGTTCGCCGGTCGGCCATACAACAAACTGAGTAATCCGCTGCACGAGGTCGGGATCTTGCTCGACGCCGGTTACGTCCATCCGGCACGGAGCGGTCGCAATCACCTGCGCTGGCTGGCTGCTTCGAATAGCTTTCCGAAACGGCGCGTCGACGAGGTGCTCGAACTCGTCGGGATGGGCGATGTTGCTGGCAAGAAGGTCAAGAGCTACTCGCTTGGGATGAAGCAGCGGCTCGGCCTCGCCAGCGTGCTGCTCGGCGACCCTGGCACGATCATCCTCGACGAGCCGGCCAACGGTCTCGACCCTGAAGGCATCCGTTGGATCCGTGATTTCTTGAAGCATTACGCCTCGCAGGGCCGCACCGTGTTGGTGAGCAGCCACCTGCTCTCTGAGATGGCGTTGATGGCTGACGACCTGGTCGTCATCGGGCGCGGGCGTTTGATCGACCAGTGCCCGGTGAATGAGTTCGTCGGCCGCCACGCCGAGGGCTGGGTGCTGGTACGCAGCCCGCAGATCACCGACCTTTGCGGCCGCCTGACGCAGTTCGGCGCAACGATCCGTACCCCTGACGGCGCAATGCCGAGCGATTCGGCGCAGGTTGGTGGCGTCTCGGTCGAACAGGTCGGGGAAGCAGCTGCGGCAGGTGGAATCGTGCTCCATGAGTTGCGGACGCAAACCGAATCGCTTGAGGATGCCTTCCTGAAAGCAACCGCCAACGCGCAGGAATACCGGTCGGGCGCACTCGGTTCGCGGCCCGCTTCGCCGCCCACTCCGCCCCCGCCTCCCGCCGATTCGAACTGGGAGCCACCGTCATGATTGCGATTCTGAACTCAGAGTGGATCAAGTACCGAACACTGTTGTCCAACTGGGTGCTGGCGATCATTGCCTTCGCGTTCCCGGTCGTGGTCGTGGTGTTAGTGGCTGCTTTGGGAGACCTGTTCGAGATCAACGGCATCGATCTTGCTGAACTGATTGCCGGCACGACCAGTATTTCGTTGTTCCTGATGAGTGCCGCGGCAGCGTTGAGCATCACTGCCGAATACGGCCACAACACGATTCGTCCCACGTTTGCGGCGAATCCGAATCGTGCCAAGGTGCTCATCATGAAGGCCTTCGTGGCGACGGCGATGACATTCGCGGTCGTCGCCTCGGCTGTCGTTGTGTGTTGGATCGCTGGGTCGTTGATCCTGAAATCGCGTGATGGTGATGTGTCGTTGGATGACCATCCGAACCTCGTCAGTCTCCTGATCGCGGTGGTTGTGTTCGGGGTACTGCTGACGTGGTTCGGATTCGGCACCGGAACGATTCTGAAGAGCTCCCCGCTGTCGGTCGTGTTTCTACTGGTGTGGCCGTTGATCATCGAAAGTCTGATTGCGTTGGTGCTGTATTTTACGAATGCCGAAGGTGCCCAGAAATGGTTGCCCTATCAGGCCGGTTTCAGCTCGCTGGGTGTCGAGAACGACTCTGACTCGTTGGGGCGACCAGGCGGATTGATCTGGTTCGGTGTGATTGCCGTTGCCTTGATCGTGATTGGCGTCGTCATGAATGAACGCCGCGACGCGTAAGTCAGTCTGCCGCCGTCAGCGAGCGCGCAATTCGAGTCGGTCGCGGTGAATGATTCGATAGGTGCGCTCCTGCTGCTCCAACCAACCAAGTCGAATGAAACTGGAAATCGCTTTGTTGACACGTTCGCGTGAAGCGCCGACCATTCCTGCCAGTTCTTCCTGCGTCACCGGTAGCTGAAACTCGTCGGCGCCTGCGGCCAGTTCCAACAGTCGCTTCGCTGTTCGGCCGGTCACGTCGAGGAAGACGGAGTCGGCGAGCACTTCGTCCATCACGCGCAGTCGACCGGCGAGCAATCGGGTGACGTTCCAAAGCAATCGAGGGTCTTCGTCGAACAGTTGACGGACCGGGTCGTACGGGATCTCCAAGACGTCGGAGGGCTCGAGCGCCCGCGCCATCGCCGATCGAGAACCCTCGTCGAGTAGCCCGAGTTCGCCGAACAGGTCTCCGGCCTCCATCAGCGCCACGACACTTTCGCGCTTGTCGATCGGGCTCGTCATCGCGATCGCGATCCGGCCGCGTCCGACGAGGTACAACGCGTCAGGAGCGTCGCCCTCGTTGAATAGAACGTCGCCTCGCACGAGCTGACGCTCGCGTCCGGCGGCGGCGATTCGACCGAGCAATTCTGGGGGCGCGTCGGCAAAAAATGATGTCTTGGAAAGTCGTTCGATTTGGTCAGCCATCCAGCCGGGCACCGTACTACCCTCGGCGGGGTGAATGCCCGACCAAAGGTGTGGACCATCGTGGTGGGCGGCGGTTCCGGTCAGCGGTTCGGTGGACCCAAGCAGTATCAGTTGCTCGGTGATGAGCGCGTGATCGACCGGTCGAGGCGTATCGCCGAGTCCGTTTCCGACGGCGTCGTCGTCGTCGTTCCGTTCTGTGATGTCGATCGAGAACGTGGCGTGGCTGGTGGTGAGACCCGAAGCGAAAGCGTCCGTGCCGGACTGGGTCGGGTGCCTGACGACGCCGACATCGTGTGTGTGCACGACGCAGCCCGGCCGTTCGCCACTGCCGATCTGTACCGTGCGGTGATCGACGCCGTGCTCGCCGGAGCTGACGGGGCGGTACCTGGCATCGCGATTGCCGACACGATCAAGGCGATCGATGCATGCGGAGTCGTGACCGCAACCCCAGACCGTGGCTCGTTGGTCGCCGTCCAAACCCCTCAGGCCTTTCGCGCCAGCCAACTTCGTGTCGTCCACGCGGAACACAACGAGGGCACCGATGACGCCTCGCTTGTTGAAGCGATCGGTGGTCGCGTCGTCGTGGTTCCCGGTGAACTCGGAAACCGGAAGATCACCGACCCTGATGATCTCGATTGGGCGCGTGTGCGGGTGGCAGGTGAGCGACGATGATTCGAGTCGGTCAAGGCTTTGACATCCATCGACACTCCGATGACCCGGATCGAATTCTTGTCTTGGGTGGCTGCCGATTCGACGGCGAACGAGGGTTGATCGGACATAGCGATGCCGACGTCCCCGCTCACGCAGCGGCTGACGCGCTGCTTGGGGCGGCCGGACTCGGAGACTTGGGGGAGCACTTTCCCGACACCGATCCGCAGTGGGCGGGTGCTGATTCTCTCCAGATTTTGTCGGCGGTCGCCGAACTTGTCAGGGGTGCCGGGTGGGTTATCGGCAACATCGACGTCAAAGTGGTATGTGAACAGCCCAAGTTGGCGCCTCGAAAGGACGAAATGGAGCACAACCTGAGCAGCGCTGCGCAAGCACCGGTTACGGTGTCTGGGCGTCGGGCGGAAGGTCTTGGCGCGATCGGGCGTCACGAAGGGATCGCCGCCTGGGCAGTTGCGGTCGTCACCAGCGCTGTCGTTACCAGCGCGGTCGTTACCAGCGATGTAGTGACGTGTGGAGATGATTCATGACTCGCGGCCGGCCGACACAACCCGGTCGCAAACCGTCGGCAGGTCGACGGTCGGGCGCGCCTTCAGGCCGCTCGGGTGCGCCAGCGAGTCGTGGTGCCGGTCGGACCGGCAAGATCCGCCAGGCCGGCGAGGTCAAGCCGCGAGCGACGGAGAAAGGACTCGGTGGCGAGCAGGTCGAAGGGCGGCAAGCCGTTCGCGAACTGATGCTCGCCCAACGTCGCAAGGTGCACGAGGTCTGGATCTCGTCTGAGTTACAGGATTCTGAGGATGTCGACGACATCGTTGCGATTGCTGCAGCGAATCGTGTGCCAGTCGCGTACGTCGCTCGAAAGAAGCTCGAGGCGACCGCCCGGAGTGAATCACCGCAAGGTGTGCTGGCTATGGCTGCCCCGTTGCCGGAGGCCGATCTTGCCCAGTATCTGCGCCGTCGCCCTGGCAAGTCCCCGTTCCTGGTCGCCGTCGACGGAGTGACTGATCCGGGCAACCTTGGTGCGATCGTGAGGAGTTGTGACGGTGCCGGTGTCGACCTGGTGATTCTTCCCAGACATCGAGCTGTCCACGTCACTCCGACTGTCGCTAAGGCGTCGGCAGGGGCAATTGAGCACGTGCCGATCGCTGTCGTCTCCGGACTTCCGAACACCATGGAACGGTTGCGTGAGGCCGGGATCTGGCTGGTCGGGCTGGACGACGCCGCTGATCGGAGCCTGTTTGAGCTCGGTGATCTCGGGGCGGAAGGCATCTGCTTGATCCTCGGAGCGGAAGGAGCCGGAATTTCGCGGCTCGTCCGCGAGCGTTGCGACATGGTCGTCAGCATTCCGATGCGCGGTCGATTGAGCTCGCTGAACGTCTCGGCGGCGGCTGCCCTGGCGACCTACGAAGTCGCCCGGCAACGACAGAATATTCGATAGACATACTCGCTTACGCTGCAGAAAGTCGACCTGTATGGCCGATCCAAGGATCACAATGCTCAGCTCGGAATCCTCCGACTCGTTGACGACTGCCCCGATCGGTCGGCGTCGATTCATCGTCGGTGCCGGCGCCACGGCAGCAGCAGGAATCCTCGCAGCCACGCTTTCGGTTGGGCTCGCGGAGGCCGCTGCACCTCCCGGAGCGAGCAGGTTTGTGCCCCTCCCGGTGGCTGTCCGCGTGGTCGACACTCGTACGCCGCTCGACTACGTGTTCACGCAAGTTTCCGCGACTCAGATACGGCTGCAGATCGGCGGACAGTACGGCGTTCCCAGCTCGGCGACGGCGTTGGTCGCAACAGTCACGGGTGTCAACTGGGAGCAGTTCAATCATGTCAGCGTGTTCCCGTCAGGCGCGGATATTCCCGTGGTCAGCACGCTCAACATGGCACCGGGGGATGTCACGGCCAATCTGTCGACGGTCCGGCTGAGCGCGTCGGGGTCGATCGACCTCTACTCGCTTCAGCCATGTCACCTGATCTACGACCTGATCGGCTACTACCAACCGGTTGCCGGCGGCGCAACCGACGGCCGATTCGTCGGCCTGCCAGTGGCCCAACGGGCGATCGACACCCGTCCGAACTATGCGGATAGTGATTCGGTCACCCCGGTCGACGTCACGCCGTGGGTGCCGGAGGGAGCCTCCTCGGTGGTGATCAACCTGACGGCGACCGAATCCACCGGTGCCGGGTTCTTCACAGCCTTTGCCTACGGAACCAGTCTGCCGCTGGTATCGAGCCTGAACGTCACGCAACCGGGCGCCACACGCGCGGCGGCAGTGATCGTGCCGGTTGACAATCTCGGCGGTCGACGGATGATCAACGTGTACACCCTGACGGCAGCGAAGCTGATCGTCGATGTAACCGGCTACTTCACCGGTCCGACGAGCGGCCTGTCACAGGTCGGTCTGTTCGTGCCGGTCGATCCGATCAGAATTCTTGACACTCGCGATCCGGGTCAACTCGGAAGACTCTGGCCGAACTGGACGATCGAGGGCGGCGTGCCCGGCGACGCGGCTTCCAACGCGGCGGCAATCATCGTCAATCTGACGGGTGTCAACTCGCGCGGGCCAGGCTTTCTGACGATCGGTGCGGCGAGGGTTCCATTGCCGCCCACGTCGAACCTCAATTTCTCGGCCGCCGGTGGTGTCGTTCCCAACCACGCCATCACGCCGATCACGGCGGGGCACGGATTCCAGGTGTTCTCGTCGCACGGTACCCACGTCGTCGTCGACTACGCCGGCTACTTCACAGGAAGCCCAGCGCAACCGACCGTCGCCGGACCAGACAATCCGCCTCCACCACCGATCGCGCCGCCCTGGCTGTTGAGCATGCCGACGATCGGAGTGGAACGTTCGATTCGTGCGGGTGATTCGCGGAGGGTCACCGACAGTGGGCTGGTGTGGCACTGGGCGGGAACCGGTGACATGGGAGAGGACGCTCACGTCGCCGCGTTTGCCCACCGAACCGAGCACGGCGGCACGTTCCGCTACTTGCATCTCCTGCAGGGTGGAGACCTGTTCTATGTCACCGCCCATGACGGACGGCAGTACACGTACAGCGTGGTTCGCCGGGACCTCACGAACTCGGTGACGGCGAACATCCTCGCCGCCACTCAACTTCACCCAGGCACGACGATGTCCCTGATCGCCTGCAGCAAGCCGGACTTCACGCCTACCAGCTTGTCGTACCGGATCGTCGTCACCGGTGAACTCGTCGGCTGGACCGAACTCTGAGTTCAGGTGCGCCTGCCACCTGTTGTTCAGATCCAGCCGCGTCGCCGAAACAACACATAGAGGCTGGTGGACATCCCGAGTACGAGACCTGCGGAGGCCCAAACGCCCCACGTTTCGCCCGACCCTGGGAAGGGGATGTTCTGGCCGTACCAGCCGGTGATCAACGTCGGGACGGCGATGATCGCGGCCCAACTGGTGACCTGTTTCATCACCTGATTCTGTCGGTAGTCCCGCAGACTGATGTTCGTCTCCACGATCGTCGACACGAGATCGCGAAGCGAATCCGTCGATTCAGTGACCCGCAACACATGGTCGTACACATCCTGATAGTACGGATGCAGGTCCTCCGAGAATGTTGTGTGCTCTCGTCGCATGAGGCCGCTGACCGTTTCCCGCATCGGGACAACGAGCCGGTGGAATCTGACAAGCGCTCGACGCATCTTGAACCAGTTACGTTGCTCGTCGGGTGAGAGCGGAACGTCGGCGAAGAGTCCCTCGCTGACTTCGTCGTAGTAGTCGTCGAAGCTGTCGACAGTCTCGAAATAGCTGTCGATCACGACGTCGAGCAGCCCGTACAACAAGAAGCTCACACCGTGAACGAGCAGGTCGGGCGACCGATCCCATCGTTGCAGGACCGGTGCCATCGAGAACGCCTTGTCCTTTCGGACGGTGATCAGATAGCGCGAGTTGATGAATGCATCGATCTCTGTCTCGGCCAATGTTGCCGTATCCCGCTCGACACGAACCGCATGGCATGACAAGAACGAGTGGGATTCGTACATGTCGAGTTTCGGTCGTTGATGCGGCCCGAGCGCATCCTCGACGGCGAGTTCGTGGAGCCCTAGTTCTTGAGCGAGTTCGTCGAGCAATTCCTTTGACGGGTTGCAGAAATCGACCCACACGATCGTGTCGTGATCAGCCAAGTAGTCGGAAACGTCGGTCAGTGGAAAGTTCTCGGTCTCCAGTGCACCTTTGCGCCATACCCTGCTGGTGCACGATTCGGTCACGTCCGCAGGGTACAAGGCACAGACCGTGCAGCCCCGCCGTGCTCGGCTGGTGAATCTCCGTAGGTTTTATCGACGGTACACCTCTACCCTTTGCCGAGGTCGCGCCGGGTTAGCTCAGTTGGTAGAGCACTTGACTTGTAATCATGAGGTCGTGGGTTCGATTCCCACACCCGGCTCCAACAAAAGTCCAGGTCACGGACTTGCGATGTTCGTTGCATCACTCTGAAATCTGTCTCGTGCCCACGGATTGCCCACGAACTGCACGGATTCTGTAGAGTTCGTACGCATGAAAGGCAGCGTCCGTAAGCCCCGCACCACCGGGGGAACGTGGAGCTATCGACTCGATCTTGGCTTCGACGACCGCGGGAGGCGGCGCCAACGCGAGATAGGCGGCTTCCGAACGAGGAAAGATGCGCAAGCGTCGCTGAACGAAGCACTCGCCGGGTCACAACGCGGCACCTATTCCGCCCCGTCGCGAACGACGGTTCGCGAGTTCCTCGACACATGGCATGAGGGTGCCAAGACCGAACTCGCGCTGACTGCCTGGACGAACTACGGCCAGATCATTCGTAGGAACATCAAGCCATACCTCGGGTCCAAGCGTCTGACCGATTTGTCGCCGTTGGACATCAAGAAATGGCACGGCCAGTTGCTGTCTGATGGCCGCGCTGACGGTGGCCCGTTGGCAATCGCCTCGGTGAAGCTCGCACACCGAATCCTGCATCGAGCTTTGGCCGATGCCGTGCGGTGGAATCTGGTCGCCGTGAATCCAGCGTCGGCGACGAGAGCGCCAAGGGGCGAGCAGAAGGAGATGACGGTTTGGAGGGCCGACGAAGCAAAGCGCTTCCTCGACGCGATCGCGGATGATCGGTTGGTCGCGTTGTGGACTCTGGCGCTTCACACAGGACTTCGACGCGGTGAACTTGCCGGACTTCGGTGGAGCGATGTCGACCTGGAGGGTGCGACGTTGACCGTCGCCCAGCAGCGCACGACCGCCAACTACGTGATCGTCGTGACCACCCCGAAGGCGAAGAGTCAGCGTCAACTGTTACTCGCGCCTGCGACCGTTGTCGCTCTGAAGGGTCATCTCACGCGGCAGCGAGTGGAGCGGTTAGCGATCGGTCCGGCCTGGACCGACACTGGTTATGTCTTCGTAGACGAGGCCGGCCAGCCGTATCACCCCCAGCGCTACACCAAGATGTTCGAGCAAGCGGTCCGACATGCCGGTGTGCCGAAGATTCGTTTGCACGACACCCGCCACACGATGGCGACCCTCGCGCTGGAAGCCGGCGTCCACCCCAAGGTCGTGCAGGAGCAGCTCGGTCACTCAGCGATTGCTGTCACAATGGACACGTACTCCCACGTCCCGCAAGCCGTGAGAAGAGACAGCGCCGACAAAATCGCCGGCCTCTTCGGTGGCACGGCATGAATCGTCCTCGCCGTTGGCGAGCGGCGGGCTACTGGCGAGCTCACGGCGGGTCACGCTTTTGTTGAGGACTCTGCACCGGGGCGGGCGACCACTGTCGAGGTGATCGACACCGATATCATTCGCGAGGGCGACACTGCGACAGTTCGTGTGTTCGGGTGCAGTCTGGTCTGCGGGTTGGTTCGTGAAACGGAGCACGGGGTTCTATATGAAGCTGATTCGTCGTTACGTTGTCCCGGTCATTGTCGGCCTTGGCTCGGCACTGGGCGTTGGCGCTTTCATTTCGGCTGAGCGCTCGACCGATCTCCCCCCACCGTCAGCCGCGAGCGACGGTGTGTTGTCCGAGAAGGAGACCGCTGATGCCGCAGACCTCGTGTCGTCCGACGCAGACGGCGGCCGGTTGCTACGGCAATACAAGGGTTCGCTATCCAAGTGGTCTCCAGTTGAACTGGAGGGTGCTAGTAGCGGGGCATACGCCGAAATCGTGTTTCCGAAAGCCGTATATCTCGGACGCCCTCCCGTGATTCGCGCTGCGAATCGAGAGCGTTCCGAGGGCACCCCGGCCAAGGCCGCCGATGGGTCTCCCCTCAAGGTGAAGGATTATGCGCTCGAGCGCTCCGAGTTGGTGGGCGCTCAGGTTGAACGCTATTCAGTGTTCGTTGATCTGGAGACCATGCGAATCGTCTATCTCGCACCAGCGGCAGCACCGCCTCCTTTGGCGGTCCCGCCAGCCGGCGAGTACGTACCCGATGTGCAGCCGAACCATGCTCCGAGTGCCAACTATGTGGGAGGTGAGTGAGAACATGAAGAATCAGCGAAATGAACGTCCCCACTCAGATGCCAAGCGGGCCGCTGTCGTCGCTGTCCTCGCCTTTCTCGCAGCACTGAGTTCATTCCTCGGCGCCTATCCGGTACGTGCCCATGAATCGAACGGATGGATTCGGTCCTCGTCTTACCGGCTTCGCTGGTGCTTGGTTCAGAGCGACGACGGTTGCGGGAAGCCGCCGTGCCAGATGGCGTAGACGACAAGCACGATGACCGCGACGCAGCCGCCGGCTGCCAGCGCGGGAGCAAGACCTCGATCTCGGCGAAGAGCCGGCACGATCGCGACACAGCCCGCTGCCACGCTGGCTACCGCAGTCCCTCCCTCCAGGGCGTTGGTGGCCCAGGTGATCCCGCTGGCAGCTCCACCAACGACGAGCGCAATGGTCGGAATTCCAAGCGAGCGCCCCCGAACACTTCCAGCGCACGAGGCGATCACGACTGCGAGGCCGACGTACCAGACGTAGTGGCCCACCACTTCGTCCCGAGAGGTGGACGGTGTCGATGCTGCGCTTCGGCGCACCATTGGACGCCACCACATTGCCGATCGAGTTCGCAGACAGATGAATGCCGTGACCTTCAACGTAGAGGATCGACCCGATCGCAGCGACCAACAACAACCGTCGTGTCGGCCGCTGAATCCACAGGAACGAGAGCAGTGGCAGCAAAACGATGAAGGGTGTGGAGAGATCGATCCAGTCTGCGAGTCGGGTGCCCGACCACAGTCCAGTTGAACCGAACAGTCCATTGTGGTGCGTCACGCTGTAGCCCACTACGAAACACCCGAGCGCTCGGGCGCCCGCCACTTTTTGCACGGCCGTGTCCTCAACGCTGAGTTCAGTGTTGCCCGATGGGTGTCGAGAACCGGATGGCCGCATCATCGCCACCGTACTTGCGACCAGGACCCGAGACCTGAGTCTTGCCGATGAGAGATCGGCGCCCGAATACTTGTCGGACAGCCATCGGATCTACAGCATCACACCTGTGCACCAACAGTTGCTGCACGTGTTTGAGGGCAACCCGTAGCGAGTTGCAAGAGCGAATGTGCGATGAGCGAAGTGAGGCTCGAGTCCCCGCAGTGTTCCCGTCGGGAACAGCATTCCCGATCATGCACCCAATGCAATATGGCCCAATGCACAGATTATTACCCGGTGGGTGAACGTTGCGTTGCGTATCGTTACAGTCGGGGTTGGTGACGATCCCCGGGAAAGGTGGCAGGCCACGCAAGTGGCGTTCCGATGCTGATCGGGTGCGCGCTTACCGGGCCCGCCAACAAGGCAAGCCCGAACCCGTCGAGTTGGTTCAAGCCCTCGAACACGGCGACGAACTGGCCAAGACGTGGGAGACGATCAGGCGGCTCGGCGAACAACTCGACCACGCCCGTGCGATCGAACAGCAACTCCGTAAAGATCTACAGTCGGCCCGCCGCGACGTCGAGCAGCAACAACGCCGGTTCGGCTGGATCGAACACGTCAACATCCAGCTCCGAGTAGAACGCGACGCCCGCCAGGCTGAACGTGACGTGCTCGCCAGCGAGCTGGTCGCGTTGCGTGAGCGGGTCCGTGTCCTCGAAACAATGACACAACCACTGATCGTCGAGCCGGTCCCACAGATCGTTTCGGCACCGGCGGTCCAGCGTTCGTTGTCGCGTGCGCAACGGCGACAACTCGAGCGTGAACAGCAACGACGACGAGGCCGCTGACCGACATCGAGGGTGTCGACCCGGTGCGGCCGGTTCTACACGACACCACGCCCTGGACCGCGCCCTCGACCACACCCGTCGAACAGCGAGGTCATTCGTGAGGCGTTGCGGCGCGATCTGGCGGTTGCCTGAAGTCGATGGTGCGGGTCGATGGGTTCGGTGGTTACCCTTGCACGATCCGACAACTAGGGTTGTCAGCTGGAGATGTTGTCGAGTGCTCGCAGGCACGGGATCTCTGACGATGACTTCGACATGCGGTTGATAATGCGATCGGTGGTGTGACGGCTGACGATCAAGTTGGCTTCACGGTGCTGATCGGCCCGGATCAGGCCGGAAACCTGTTGGAGGTAGGTGTGGTCGAGGACGACGAGATCGAATATGTGATTCATGCGATGCCGGCGAGGTAGAAGTATCTCGAGGTGCTCGGAACGGACGATCGATGGCAACGACTACGAAACATCCAAGGAACCTGACCGACGGTGACGTTGCTGTGTTGGTCGCACGGCTCGACGAGGCGGTCGAGCGCGGCAACGCACGAATGGTGGCCGGTGATGTGTTGAACGAGTTGCGTGCGGCTGCCGCGGCTCGACGGTCGGCGGAGGATCGGTTGGAGACGGCGGTTCGGGCGGGCCGTGCTGCTGGGTTGTCGTGGGGTGTGATCGGCGCTCAGCTCGGTGTGACTCGCCAGGGTGCTCGGCAACGCTTCGAACGGCTCGTTGATACGTGACGAACCTTCGGCTGGGTGTCACGTGCCGCGGACCGTTCGCCCGGTCCGGGTCGAGGTCGCCGGGCAGCGGCCGTGGTCGCGGGCGTAGCGGCGTCATGTAAGTAGCGGCGCCGAGACGATGGCACATAGGCTGGGGTGATGACGTTCACGGTCCCCGATGAGGTCGCTCGCCGGCTCCAAGCCGCAGCGTCCGCGCGCGGAGTTCCCGTTGAGGTCGCAGTGGTAGAAGCGCTCACCGACTGGACCGAGCATCAGATCGCGGTGATGCCGGAGTTGAGCTTCGTCGGGATCGGCGCAGGCCGGGTGGATTTGGCCGAGCACCACGATGAGGTCTTGGCTGAGCATCTCCGCGACGCGTCGTGATCATTGTTGATACCGGGATCCTGCTCGCCGTCGCGAACCGGGTCGACCGCTGGCACACCCGGGCGGTCGAGGTGTTCGTCGCGCATCGTCACGAGATGCTCGTCCCTGCCCCGGTCGTGATCGAGTCGGCCTGGCTGATCGCACGCGATCTCGGCAACACCGCCGAAGCCGGGTTCGTTGCGGCGGCCGGGCGGGGCGAGTTCCGCATCGTCGACATGCTGCCCATCGACTATCAGCGCGCAGCCGAGTTGCTCGCCATCTACCCGGACAACAACTTCGGTCTTGTCGACACCTGCGTGATGGCGATCGCCGAACGCCACGGATCAACGACGATCGCCACGATCAACCCGCGCGACTTCCGGATCGTCCGCCCCGCCCACTGCGACGCCTACACCCTCATCCCCTGACACCGCCGCCCGATCAACGCCGGTGGCTTCGACACACACCGACCTCCTCGACCGATGTCGGTGGGGGACTCCGTGCCCACGGATTGCCCACGAACGGTGCACGACTGAGCAATACGAGACGGCACGGTGCGGACGCCGAAAGTACGAAACACCTGATCAGACGGCACGGAACACCACCGGGACACACCAGACGGACGCCTGGGGTGTCCCTTGACGGCCTGAGGTGTCCCAGCCGACGATCCCCGGAAGTGAACGTTCGGCGCCCCGAGGTTCGGTGTCCTCCACGGCGCGCACCGTTGGGAGCGAATGGTCGAGTGAGGCGAAGCTCG
>JANMTV010000134.1:0-5893 GCA_031390905.1 Ilumatobacteraceae bacterium
TCGGGTGCGCGTCATCGCCGGCGACGTTGGTGGTGGTTTCGGCCAGAAGATGATGATGACTCGTGACGAGGCGGCGGTCGTGATGGCCGGTCACCTGTTCGCGGGCGCGCCGATCAAGTGGACCGAGGACCGTCGCGAGAATCTGATTGCCGCCAACCAAGCGCGTGAGGAAGAGATCGACGTCACGATGGCCGTCAGCGCCGATGGTCACATCCTGGGTGCCAAGGTCTACTTTTGGGAAGACGTCGGCAGCTTCCCGTCCGGCAGTGGCGCGATGGCTTCGATGGCGATGGGCGTGTGGCCCGGGCCGTACAAGTTCCCGGTCGTCCTGCCTGGCCAGACCGCCGTGTTCACGAACACCTGCGGCAAGCACGCCTATCGCGGGCCGTGGATGATGGAGACCGTCTCACGTGAGCAGATGATGGATCATGTCGCCCGCGAGATCGGGATCGACCCGATCGAGTTCCGCCGGATCAACATCGTCAAGGAGCAGGACCTGCCGTATACGACCTGTATGACGATGGTCTACGACGAATCGATCTCGCCCAACGAGACGATGGAACAGGCTGTCGAAATGCTCGATGTCGCCGCCTTCCGAACGGCGCAGGAGTTCGCCCGGGCCGAGGGTCGGCTGCTCGGGATGGGGCTTGCCGTCTACATGGAGCCATCGGCCATCGCGTTCGGGATCCTCTCCTCCGATCAGGCGATCATGCGGATGGACATCACCGGCAAGGTGATCGTCGCCATGTCGACCGGTAACCACGGGCACAGCCTGGAGACGACGATTCCTCAGATCGTTGCCGAGCATCTTGGTTGTGACATCGGCGACGTCGTGCTCGTGCAGGGCGACACGGCGTCGAGCCCGCTGGGGCCGGGCACCGGCGGTAGCCGGAGCGCCGTGATCGCTGGTGGGGCGGCGCAGACGGCGTCGTTGAAGTTGAGGGACAAGCTGATAGAGATCGCCGCTCACGTGCTCGAAGCGGCTCCCGAAGATCTGGAAGTCAGCGACTCGAGGGTCTCGGTCAGGGGTACGCCCGCCAAAGCCTTGCCGTTTGGGGCGATTGCGTCGATGGCGTACATGATGCCGGAGGCGCTCCCTGACGGAATGGAGCAGGGTCTTGAAGTGACGGCCCGGTATCGGCCCCCAGGCCAGTTCACGTGGTCGAACGCGGCGCACGCCTGCACCGTCGAGGTTGATCCGGCGACGGGAATGGTCAAGATACTTCGCTACATCGTCTCGGAGGATTGTGGTCGGATGATCAACCCGATGGTCGTCGAGGGCCAGATCGCAGGTGGCGTGGTCCAGGGGATCGGCGGCGTGTTGTTCGAGCACATGGTCTATGACGAAGACGGCAATCCGTTGGCGACGACCTTCCTCGATTATCTCCTCCCCTCGGCGCCGGAGGTTCCCGACATCGAATACGGCCATATCGTCAAGATGTCGCCGACGATCGGTGGATACAAGGGAATGGGTGAGGGTGGCGCGATTGGTTCGCCGCCGGCGTTGGCCAACGCGATTCACGATGCGCTAGCCCACCTCGATGTGCACCCCACCCGATTCCCGCTCGGTCCCACTCAGATCGTCGAACTGATCAACAGCGCTGCGGAGTTGTCACCACCGGGAGGGCGTGATGGCTGACGAGGTGCTGAGCGAACTGGATGATGCTGGGGTTCTGTTACTGACGTTGCATCGTCCCGAGCGCAACAACGCGTGGACGATCGAAATGGAGGAGGCCTATTTCGGAGCACTGATTTCGGCATCCAACGACGCCGCGGTTCGGACGATCGTGGTCACAGGCTCCGGTAAATCGTTCTGCCCTGGTCTCGACATGATGGCGCTCGAGGCCGCCGCTCGCGAAGGCCGCACGATTGCGTCACACCGTCGCTATCCGATGACACTCGCCCGGTTCATACCCAAACCGGTGATCGGTGCAATCAATGGCGCGGCGGCCGGTATCGGGTTCATCCAGGCATCGTGCTGCGACATTCGGTTTGCGTCGACAACCGCCAAATTCACCTCGGCATTCGCTCGCCGAGGCCTGTCCGCCGAGAACGGTGTGTCGTGGATCGTGCCGAAAATCGTCGGCGTCGCGAATGCGATGGATCTCCTGTTGTCGGCCCGCGTTGTGCTCGCCGATGAGGCCCTCTCAATGGGCTTGGTCAACAGGGTTGTCGAGCCCGACGAGCTATTGCCAACCGCACTTGCTTACGCCAGAGACCTAGCAGCCAACTGTTCGCCGGCAGCGATGGCGGCAATCAAGGGTCAGGTACTCGACGACTACGAGCGAGGTGCCGAGGAGGCACGCCTACAAGCTCTGGTGATCAACTCCGAGGTGATTGCCGGCCCAGACTTTCAGGAGGGGGTCACGAGCTTTACCGAGAAGCGTGCCGCAGCGTTTGCCGGGCTCTCGATAGATCCCGCTGTCCAGCGCGGCTGGTATCGGTGATCGACCTCCGGTCGGCGTACCGAACCTGGCTTGCGGCGAACGTTCCGGCTGACTGGCGTGAGGTGTGCGCGGGTGACAGGCGAGCGATCGTAGCGTTGGCTCGAACCTGGATGGCTGAACTCAATGCCGGTGGTTACGCGGGACGCGGCTGGCCGATCGAATACGGTGGAATGGGAGCTGGCCTCGCCGACCAGATCGTGATGATCGAGGAGGAAACTCGGGCCGACGCGCCGAGCATCGCCGTGTTCTCAATCGGGTTGACCCACACGGGGTCGACACTCATCCAACACGGTAGTGATGAGCAACGCCGCCAACACCTTCCCAAGATCCTGTCAGGGGATGTGCTGTGGTGTCAGGGCTTCTCCGAGCCGAATGCCGGGTCCGATTTGGCATCGTTGCAGTGCAGAGCGTTGCGCGATGGTGAGAACTACATCGTCAACGGCCAGAAGGTGTGGTCGAGCAATGCCGATGTCGCCGACTGGTGCCTGCTGCTCGTTCGGACCGATCCTGATGCACCGAAGCGCAAGGGGATCTCGTACCTGATGCTCGATCTGCGATCTCCGGGAGTGGAGGTGAGGCCGCTCCGCCAGATGACGGGTTCTGCCGAGTTCTCCGAGATCTTTCTTGAGGATGTGGTCGTTCCGATCGCCAACCGGATCGGAGCGGAACACGACGGATGGCGGGTCTCTCAGACAACCTTGCAGTCGGAGCGTGGCCCGCTGTTTCTCCCGAGCATCCAGCGCTTGCGAAGCCGGGTAGGCGATGCCATTGACGATCTCTGCGACTCGGGTGCCGCAGCCGATCCCCTGGTCCGCCAATCTCTCGCCGGCTGCTACGCCGAGATTGAGATTCTCGGCGAGTTGTATGGACAGGTGCTTGCCGATCAGATGCATGCGGGCGAGGCTGGCTCGGGCGCGGCGATCATCAAGCTGTGCTACTCCGAGGTTCTGAATCGGTTCACCGGCACCGTGTCTGACGCGTTGGGACTCTTTGGGCTGCAGGGCGGCCCGCAGTCGCCCGACGCGGCGGGCGAGATGGACTGGTTCAACGACCATCTCCACTCCTGGGGAATGACGATTGGCGGCGGTACAAGCGACATCCAACGCAACCTGATCGGCGAACATGTCCTCGGGCTTCCCCGCGATCCGAGCGTGGCGTAGCGATGTCGGATAGCCCCGATCTGGGGATCGACGTGGATATCGACGTAGGTATCGAACTGGATGACGTTCGCGATGAGTTACGTTCGATCACCCGTCGGGTCGTCGAACAGCGCTGCCCGACGCAGAGGGTGCGGTCGCTTGCCAACGATCCGATCGGTTTCGACGAGCAGCTTTGGCATGAAGCGGCCGAGTTGGGATGGCTCGGCCTTGAAATTCCCGAATCCTACGGCGGGGCAGGTATGAGCTTCGCTGAACTCGCGGTCGTGCTCGACGAACTCGGTCGTGGTCTCGTGCCGTTGCCAGTGCAGTCATCCGTCGTGCTCGGAACTGGAGCGATTCTGGCCGGCGGTTCCGACGAGCAGCGCACTCAATGGCTCCCCGAACTCGCGGCTGGTGACCGACGCCTCGCAGCGGCGGTGACCGGCACCTCAGGTCGGGTCGGATACGATGCTCTGAGCATCACCGCAACGATCGCGGCCGAGGCAGTGCACCTCGCCGGAGTTGCCGGATTCGTGGCAGACGCGCATGTTGCCGACGCCTTTGTAGTGGCGGCGCGTGTCGGCGAATCCGTCGAACTCATGCTGGTTCCCGCTGGGGCGCACGGCGTTGGCGTCACGGTCGAGTCAAGTCACGATCAGACCCGTCGGCTGGCAACCGTCCAGTTCGATGGGGTCGAGGTGACCCACGCGTCCCGTCTGAGCGGGGGCGCCGCGCTCTACGACTGGCTGATCGAGCGTGCCGCTGTAGCCCTTTCGATAGACAGCCACGGCGGCGCCCGGCGAGTGATGGAAACCACCGTGCAATACGCCAAGGATCGCATCCAGTTTGGCAGGCCGGTCGGCAGCTTCCAGGCCGTTAAGCACCGTTGCGCCAACATGTTCGTCAATGTCGAGACATCGCGGGTCGCCGCTGACGTCGCCGCTCGAACCCTTCCAGTAGGGCCGGGTGCGCCATCGCGGTGGGCGTCGATCGCCAAGTCGCACGCCGCAGATGCCTATGTCGCGGTCGCCGATTCGGGCATCAGAGTGCACGGTGGAATCGGGTTCACCTGGGAGCACGACATGCACCTCTATCTGAGGCGAGCGAAACTCAACCAGGCGCTCTTCGGATCGTCGCTCTGGCACCGCGAACGGCTTGCCGAGATGCTCGTCGCCGAGCGCAGCGGACGACGTTCTGAGAGCTAGCTCAACGCCATTTCCAGTCGGGCGGACGCTTGTCGCGGAATGCTTGATGGGCCTCTTGTGAGTCCTCAAACGGCCGAAGGCGAGCTGTGTAGTCCTGTTCGGTGCGGTAAGCATCCTTGAGCGTCAGGTCCTCGACCCGGTTCATCGACTCCTTGGCCAGTCGCATGGCGATTGGACTCTTCGAGGCGAGCACGGCCGCGAATCGCCGAGCCTCGTCCATCAACTCCGCCCGGGGCACGACCGCTCGGACTGCACCCAGCCGATGCAACTCAGACGCCGGAACCATCTCTCCCGAAAAAAACATCTCGCGGGCCTTGTACCTGCCGACGAGACGGGTCAGATGCGAACTCGCCCCGAGCAAGCCTACGTTGATCTCCGTCGCGCCGAAAGCGGCAGTGTCCGCCGCAATGAGCACGTCGCAACATGCGGCAAACGCAAGCCCACCGCCGATCGCGGCTCCGTAGATCGCACCGATCACCGGCACTGGGCAATCGGTGATCGCCCACATCGCATCGCGCACCACCCGTCCGCGGTCCGTGATGTATCGCGCAGGGATCTCATCGTGCTCGAATGGCTCGCCCATCGATCGCAGGTCAGCGCCAGCGGAGAACGCCTTGTCGCCGGCCGCGGTGAAGATAGCGACGCGCACGTCGCGGTTGTTTTCAAGCCCCAGGAATGCGTCTCGGATTTCGAGAATCGTGGGGAGGTCAAGGGCGTTGACGGGTGGGCGATCGAGCGTGACAGTTGCGATGTGATCAGCGATCGAAGTGTGAACGGCAGTCATTGGTTCCGAATCTACGAGTGTTTGCCGCGGATGGTTCGACGATGTCTGCCGGCAGGTCCGTGGTGTTAGCCGCCCATCGACAGGCCGCCATCCACCGTGACGACCGAGCCGGTGACGTAACTGGCCCGCTCATCGAGCAGGAACATCACGGCGTGGGCAAGTTCGTCCGGGTCGCCGCGACGTCGAAGGGGAATCATCGCCTTCACCGCTTCTTGGGCTTCGGGCCGCAAGGCGTTGGCCATGTCGGTTTCGAAGATTCCTGGGATGATCACGTTGACGGTCACCCCTTTGCGTGCGCCGGCATGCGCGAGCGCACGG
>JANMTV010000135.1:0-11762 GCA_031390905.1 Ilumatobacteraceae bacterium
TACGGGAACGACGGCGTGGCAGGTCTCACAGTCGCGCTTCACGATGACCACGAACCCGTCAGGCAGAGTCGGTGTGACCATGACGCGACGCTACTGTGCGCAGTTCAACTCACGACCAGCGGGAAGCGGGGGTCCGTCAGCGGATCGCCGACCTGGAGGCCGTTTGCTTCGTACGGCGGAGAGACCTGCCAGGGTCGTTCGGCCCACGTCGCGTCGTCTCCGATCCAGCGCAAGCTGACGGCCCGGCGACGGGTTGCTTGCGAGGCGTTGCCTGGCGCGTCGTGCAGCGTTCGGTAGTGGAACACGATCACATCCCCCGGTTCGACGGCGAAGGATACGACCCGATGGTGATCAGGGTCGTTGGCGATCAACTCGTCGATGTCGGGGAGCAGTTCGTAGCGGTCACTTTCCGGACCGTACGGCACGTGGTCGACGAACCGGCGGGGGATGAACCAACGGTCCCAACGGTGTGACCCGGCGACGAAACGCAATGCCGTTTCGGCGGGAACCGAATCGAGGGCGATCCACATACTCACATTTTGATTGCCGTCGATCGAGTAGTACGGCTGGTCGTGATGCCATGGCGTCCGTTCTGATGCACCAGGTTCCTTGACCAGCACATGTTCGTGGAAGAAACGGGCCGATGTCGACTGCATCAGGTCGGCGGCGATCTCGCCGAGCCCACTCTCGAAAACGACGCGTTGATACTCGACGACGTTCGGCCACGTCACGTAGTCACTCCAGAATCCGACCGATTGATCTGGGTTCGTGTACCAGTGAGACCACGCCGACGGATGTGTTCGGTTGTGCTCGACGCCTTCGCGTAACAGTTCGATCCAGTGGTCCGACAATGCGCGGCGGAGAACGGTGGCTCCGTCGCGTTGGAATACCTCGATGTCGTGCTCGGTCACCACGGCCCCATCATTGTCGAGCAACCGCGTAAAACCTGCACATCAACCATATGGCTTGCACCGTAACGTGGTTCCGATATGACGACTTCGGCGGCCGAGACCAGACTGACCGCTCCCGATGACGTACCGCTGCAACGCCGAGACTGGCTGCAACTGGCGGTCCCAGGCTTGATCTGGGGGTCGAGTTTCTTCCTGATCGCCGAAGGTATGGACTCGTTCTCGCCATACCTGGTCACCTGGCTGCGGATCGCATCCGGGTTGGTTGTGATCGCCGCAGTTCCGGCCAGCAGGCAACCGGTCGAATCGTCGGTTCTACCCCGAGTGGGAGTGATCGGCCTGATTTGGATCACGCTGCCGCTCACGCTGTTTCCGCTCGCTGAGCAGCGCGTGTCGTCCAGCGTTGTTGGGATGCTCAACGGAGCGACTCCGATCTTCGCTGCAATTGTGGTGACCGCGCTGCGTCGAGCGCTTCCGCCCAACCGACAACTGCTCGGACTCACGGTAGGACTTGTCGGGATCGTGTTGATCGCTGGGCCGTCGTGGACCGACGGGTCGTCCAGCGCGTCGGGTGTGTTGATGGTGCTCGCGGCGTTGTTGTGCTACGGCCTATCGCTCAGCGTCCTCGGGCCGATGCAGCGACAGTTTGGGGCGCTCCCGATCGTCTTCCGTGCTCTCGTGGTTGCGTTCGTTTTGACCGCTCCGCTCGGCATCGCGGCGATCGACGATTCCGACTTCGCCTGGAGCAGCGCACTCGCGGTGGCTGCGCTCGGCGTGTTCGGAACCGGCTTGGCCTACGTGTTCATGGGACGCAACGCCGGTCAATTCGGGCCAACGCGGGCGTCATCGACGACGTACCTGATTCCCGGCGTCTCGCTGTTCCTCGGAATCACGTTCCGGGGCGAATCTGTGGCGGCTATCGCGATCATCGGATGCGTCGTCGCAGTCGTCGGTGCGTATCTCGTCAACACCGGCGTTCGCTCGTCGTCGTGATCGTCGAGCGGGGTAAGGTCGGTTGATGCTCCCTGTTGCGCCGTTCGGTCGAACCGGTCACCAATCGTCGCGGTTGATCTTCGGTGCCGCAGCACTGGGCGCGATGAGTCAGGAACGCGCCGACCGCGTGCTGGCGTTGATCGACGAGGCCGGGATCAACCACATCGATACGGCGGCATCGTACGGTGCTTCAGAGGACCGCTTACGACCGTTCCTTGCCGCCAACCGTGACCGTTTCTTTCTTGCAACCAAGACTGGCGAACGTTCAGGTGGTGCCGCCAGAGCAGAGTTGGAAAAGTCACT
This sequence comes from Ilumatobacteraceae bacterium, assembly GCA_031390905.1. GTDB lineage: Bacteria > Actinomycetota > Acidimicrobiia > Acidimicrobiales > Ilumatobacteraceae > Ilumatobacter. The sequence goes on from JANMTV010000135.1 coordinate 2,205, forward strand.
GGAACGAATGGATGTCGACCGGGTTGACCTGATCCAGCTCCACAACCTTGTCGAGGACGACGAATGGGACAATGCGTTTGCACCCGACGGTGCAGTCGCGGCGCTCGCCCAAGCCCGCGACGAGGGACTGGTTGGCTCGATCGGAGTCACCGGCCACGGCATCCGAATCCCGGCGATGCATGTACGCAGCTTGCAACGGTTCGACTTCGATTCGGTGCTGTTTCCCTACAATCACGCGCTGCTCAGCAGCGATGCATATAGGGCCGATGTCGATGCGCTTCGGCAAATGTGCACAGCGCGACAGGTTGCCGTCCAGACGATCAAAGCAGTCGCTCGCGGGCGTTGGGCCGATCCTGAGCTGCCTCATTTCAGTTGGTACGAACCACTGACCGATCCGAAGGCAATCGGTCGGGCGGTCGGCCACGTGCTCGGCAACGACGACCTGTTTCTCAACACCTCCAGCGACGCCCGCCTACTTCCAGCGGTGATCGAGGCCGCTCGCGGCACCCTTGAACATCCGACCAACATCGAGATGGACTCCGATATCGAACAGTTCGGGATCACCCCGTTGTTCGACGGTAGCGCGCTTGAACGGATCTAGCCGCCGCTGGTGGAAGCTGCGATTTCGACCACGGCACCTGATGGGTTGAGTGGGATAAAGGGTTCGTCGGAGTAGGTGAGGCGCTGCCATGACCATCCAGTTTTCTCGTCGCGGAGCCTGACGACCATCGAGTCCTGATCGGTCCACACGGTGACCGGTACGGCCGGGTCGACGACGATTCCAGGGATCGCCTCAGCTTGGTACGACTGCCACTGAAGTGGGAAGTCATCGCTGAAACCGGACGTGTTGAACGACATCTCGTACCGCGTTAGTTGGTTTTCGTCGACACCTTCCGAGGCGCGGTCGATGAGCTCGACGTATGCCTGACGCAGCTGTTTCGGGAGAACGTCATCGGTCGTGTCGACCTTCAGAAGATACGGCAGCACTCGGCCGAGCTCGTCGACGACGGGTTCGTCGGGGACGCCTAGATGCCATGCTCCAGCATCTTGACGGACATACATCGTCGAACCGTCAGCGCTGACAATTTGCAGCCCGGCCTGTTCCCCGTTGCCACGTCCGACGAACTCGAACGCTCGACTCGCAGTATCGAGAGTCAAGGTGCCGTCGAGCACAGGGGCGGGCGCGACCGAACGAATCTGAAAACTGGTCGCCCGATACGAGGCCAGCTCGACGCCAGGTGATGGCAGTCGGTCACGCTCGAGGTAATCCTGCAACTCGAGCGCCCCGAGGTATACACCAAATCCAGCCGCTCCGATGAAGCCGAGAGCGATGATCCCTCGGGCGAGTCGGCGCCACAAGGGATTGGCGCGACGGTGCACACTCTTGTGACGCGCTTGATCGGATCGATACCACGCGGTCGGTGCCCTCAGTCGGTGGTCGTGGCCGACCATCGGAGCGGCCGGCTTTGCAGGGGCGTGAGGCAGCGTCGGTTCCCAGGCTGATTGCAGTCGGTCCTGCACCGGCGGCGTTGGTTCCAGCGTTTCAGGTGACCCGGGGGGCGGCAGCGGGTGACCCGGGGCTGGGGATTCGCTGCTCAGTCCGCCTGTCATTTCCCCATCGTGCCAGATTTGCCTTCACAACGCTGAGTGTTTGGGCCAATTCGTCCCCACAGGAACCATCGTTGCGTCACGCAGGCGCGGCGGGCTTGAGCCACTACGATCGGCCGCGATGTCTGTGTCTGAAACTACCGGTCCCGCATTTGGGGCGAACTCCTGGCTCGTCGAAGAGATGTACGAGCAATACATTGCCGACCCCGATTCGGTTGGGGAGTCGTGGCGTGAGTTCTTCGAGGACTACCGCTCGGTGAACGCTCCGGCCCAGGCTCCAGCGACAACAGCCGTAGCGCAAGCGGCAGTCGCTCCGGTACCAAACGCCGTCGGGCCCGACATGACAGCACCAACGGCAGCACCAACTGTCGTGTCGGCTGAGGTGGGTGATCCGATCCGCGGGGTCGGGGCGGTGATCGTCAGGAACATGGAAGCCAGCCTCGGCGTGCCAACGGCCACCAGTTTCCGCAACGTGCCCGCCAAGCTGCTCGAGGTCAACCGCAAGGTGATCAACGGATATCGGTCACGTACCGGTCTCGGAAAGGTCAGTTTCACTCATCTGATCGGGTACGCGCTCGTGAAAGCGATTGCCGAAACGGTGCCGAACATGAAGAACGGGTTCGCCGAAGGTGCCGATGGCAAGCCGCGCGTGATCAGGCACGACCACGTCAATATGGGGTTGGCGGTCGACGTCGACAAGGGTGACGGCACGCGCGCCCTGATCGTGCCCGTGCTCAAGCAGGCCGACGCGCTCGGCTTTGCGGGTTTCCTGGCGGCCTACGAGGAGATCATCCGCAAGGTCAAGAACAACAAACTGACGCTCGATGACTACGCCGGCGCCAACGTCACCCTGACCAATCCAGGCACGATCGGCACGGTCCAATCGGTGCCTCGCCTGATGCCTGGTCAAGGCGTGATCGTGGGAGTCGGGAGCATCGATTACCCGGCCGAATTCGAAGGTTCCGATCGGCGCAATCTGTCATCGCTCGGTATCTCGAAGGTCGTCACGATCACAAGTACCTACGATCATCGGATCATCCAGGGCGCCGAGTCTGGCATGTTTCTCAAGCGCGTCCATGAGTTGCTGCTTGGCGAGCACGGCTTCTACGACGACATCTTCAAAGACCTCGACATGCCATATGAGGCTGTCAAATGGCGACCTGACCTGAACCCGATCGACCGGGAGGAGGCGATGCTGGCGAAGCAGATGGCGGTCGCCAAGCTGATCCGCGTGCATCGCGTCCGTGGCCACCTGATCGCCGACCTCGACCCGTTGCGCTGGAAGGAGCCACGCACCCCGATCGAGCTTGATCCGGCGACGTACGGCCTGACGATCTGGGATCTCGATCGAGAGTTCCTCACCGACGATGTCGGCGGCCAGTCGAAAATGACGCTCGGCGATCTGCTCGGAGTGCTTCGCGACGCGTATTGCCGCACGATCGGTGTCGAGTACATGCATATCCAGAGCACAGAGGAGCAGCACTGGATACAGGAGCGTTTTGAAGTCAAGGCCCCGAGCAGCACCAAACAGCAGAAGGACAGGATCCTCGAACGTTTGAACGCCGCCGAGGCGTTCGAGAAGTTCCTCGCCACCAAGTACGTCGGCACGAAGCGGTTTGGAATCGAGGGGGCCGAATCGGCGATCCCGATCCTCGACGAGATCCTGTCAGGCGCCGCAGACGACGGGCTGTCTGGTGCGGTGCTGGGAATGGCACACCGTGGCCGACTCAACGTCCTGTCGAACATCATGGGCAAGAGCTACGAGGCGATCTTCTCCGAGTTCGAAGGCCATGTCGACCCCAACACGGTGCAGGGTTCTGGTGACGTCAAGTATCACCTCGGTGCGACCGGCAAGTACGAGAGTTCGAGCGGCGTCGACATTCCGATTGAGTTGGCAGCCAACCCGAGCCACCTCGAAACGGTTGACCCGATCGTGATGGGCATCGTCCGCGCCCGACAGGATCAGATCGAGCCGCCAGGGGCTTTCTCGGTGCTGCCCTTGCTGATCCACGGTGACGCCGCCTTCGCAGGTCAAGGCATCGTGGCGGAATGTTTGGCGATGAGCGACATCGGCGGTTACCGCGTTGGCGGCACGATCCACCTGATCATCAACAACCAAATCGGGTTCACTACGTCGCCGCAATTCGCGCGTTCGTCGGTCTACTGCTCCGACGTCGCCAAGACGGTCCAAGCACCGATTTTCCACGTCAACGGCGATGATCCAGAGGCGTGCGTCCGGGTTGCCCGGTTGGCCTGGGAGTACCGTCAAACGTTCCACAAGGACGTCGTGATCGACATGGTGTGCTATCGACGTCACGGTCACAATGAGGGCGACGACCCGAGCTACACCCAGCCGTTGATGTACAAGGCGATCGCCGAACGCCGCAGCGTACGCAAGCTGTATGTCGAGTCGCTGGTCAAGCGTGGTGACATCACTGTCGACGAGGCCGAGCTTGCGCTATCGGACTTCCAAGGCAAGCTGCAGGTTGCCCTCGATGCCACACGGGCCAAGCAACTGGTCGCCGTCAAGGCACCGAGACCGCCGAAACCTCTTGGAGTGCTTCCACACATCGCGACTGGCGTCGACCGGGCGACGATCGATCAGATCTTCGATCACCTCACGTCGTACCCGAGCGGATTCACGCCTCACCCGAAACTCGCAAAGCAGTTCGAGGGTCGCGCCAAACAGTACGAGACTGACGGCGACATCGATTGGGCAACAGGTGAAGCGTTGGCGATCGGTTCGCTGGTGTTGGAGGGTTACCCGGTCCGGCTCGCCGGCGAGGACTCCCGCCGAGGCACCTTCAGTCAGCGCCACGCAGCACTCGTCGATTTTGATACCGGTGAGTCGTGGGTCCCGCTCAATGAGTTGTCACCCGAGCAGGCTCGGTTCTGGGTATACGACTCGCTGCTTTCCGAGTACGCCGCGCTCGGCTACGAGTACGGCTACTCGCACGCCAACCCCGATGCGTTGGTGATGTGGGAAGCCCAGTTCGGTGACTTCATCAACGGGGCCCAGATCATCATCGACCAGTACATCGTCGCCGCCGAAGACAAATGGGGCCAGCGAAACGGGGTGGTGCTGTTGCTGCCACACGGATTCGAGGGCCAGGGCCCTGAACATTCCTCGGCCAGGATCGAGCGGTTCCTCACGCTCGCCGCCGAGGACAACATGCAGGTCTGCAACGCCACGACGGCATCGCAGTACTTCCATCTGCTGCGGCGTCAAATGCACAGCGAACGCCACACGCCGCTGGTGTTGTTCACTCCGAAGCAGGGCTTACGGATGAAGCAGACCCGCTCGAAGATCGGCGAGTTGACGACGGGTTCGTTCCAAGAGGTGCTTGACGATCCGAACGTGGTCGACGGCAACGCCGTCAAACGAGTGATCTTTTGCTCGGGCAAAGTCGCGTGGGACGCGATTGCCGAGCGCGATACCCGTGGTGCCGCTGCGGCGATCGTGCGAATCGAGCAACTGTACCCACTCCCGACCGAGCAGATGCTGCAGATCCTCCACGAGCGTTACCCGAACGCCAAGGAGTTGCGCTGGTTGCAAGAGGAGCCGGAGAACATGGGTGCCTGGAACTTCATCGAGCACCGAACGTGGCGTGTCAAGGAACGTGGCTTCGACCTCCGACACGTTGCCCGTGTCGAATCTGGTAGTCCCGCGACCGGCTCGAAAACGGTCCACGATCAAGAGTTGGCCGACATGATGGATGCGGTTTTCGCAGGCTTGTAGTCCTGCCCGGGGTTGCCGAGTTACGGCGCGATACCGCAGGCTTGCAGCGTCGACGTCACCGACGCCTGCGAGAGCAGAAACACGCCGACCGGTAGGCCGCTCAACGAACTGATGTCGAGTGCCACGAGCTGAGTTGGCTCGGTCGACGAGCGGATGCATTCGAGTGGCGCTGTCATCGCCGTGATCAACACATCAGCCTGATCCACAGCCTGATCCACAGCCTGATTGGCCGGCGCGGGTAGATCGAGGTTGAATTGGCGGGAGACGGGCTTCCCGCCGAATTGCTCGACGTACAGCGCCACCTCGGCCTCAGTCGACGCCTGTGTCATGCCGGCCGAAACGATCTCGTACGTTGCGCCGTGTTCGATTCGTCCGTTCATGGCTCCCTCGAGCCCGCCCGAGATCGGAGAGTCGACTGCTGGTTCTATTTGAATCCATCCACCTGCGCTGCCGGCAACAGCCACAGCAACCGCTAGGACCACTGTCCACCTCGCCCTTTCAGACTCCAGCCACGCAACGCCGCTCAACAGCCTCCAGATTCCAAAGCCGCACACGATCGTCAAAGCCCCTGATAGTGGAGCGAACACATACGGGTAGGCCGGGAGCACGATTGCCGCATACGAGAGCCAAGTCACGGCGATCGTCCCGAGCGCCGCCGCAGCGAGTGAGCGCACATGTCGATCGTCGTCTCGAGCGCGCACCACCAGCATGACCACGGCGGCGACCACGGCGGCGACCACGGCGGCGACCACGGCGGCGACCACGACAACGGCCACGAGAATATGTTGGGTCGGCGGCGGATCGGCGGTCAGGACCGTCGTTTCGCCCCGCCAAGTCGACCACGGCAACACCTTGCGCGACACGTGTCGCAGTCCGTCGATGAGTCCGAGTCGATCTCCGTCCGACTGGCGGACGATCCGGGCGATGTTCGAGTCACGCCCGTTGGCCAGGTCGATAATGGGGCCTGACCACAACGCCAGGAGCGTGACGCCGATCCAGGTGAGGCGCATTGATCCGCCGGCGGTCGAACGGTTGGCCACGGCAATCCAGACCGTCGCCCCGATGATCACGAGCCCGAACAGGAGCGCAGTTGCATGGTTCTGTGCGGCAAATGTTGCCGCAATCAGAGGAACCGGCCAGCTCCGCCCACGGTCGGTTGCCATCGCCGCGCAGCCCCAAACGGCGGCGTTGCCCGCCATCACGGCCAGGAACGGGTTCCACGGGCTGTGCAGGTCAAAGCCGAGGCCGATGTTGATCAGCGCCACGCCCGTAAGTGCCGCAATCAACGCCGACCTACCGCCGACCCGGAACGCCATTGCAGCGGCCGCTGCGGCGAATCCGACGTTGAGCAGTAACGCCGTTGAAGGCAATGCCGCAGAGCGATTCCCCGACAACGCGTAGAGCGCTCCGAAAATCCACTCCCGTGCAGGCCCGGGGTGGTGGAAGCCGAACCGCGAGAAGGCGCCAACGAGTGGGATCGTGCCGTCCTGCATCCGCTCGAGCCGAAGTTGCAGAATGGCGTGGTCGTCGGTGGCGATCCATCCGCGAAACCGCACAAGACCTACGAGCCAGATCACGACTGCAACTCCGCCGACGTACAGCGAAGCCCTTGAGCGACTGATTCGGGCCGGGATCACCGGAGGTCGATTCCCAGTGTTGCTTCGAGGTCGGCGATCGCCTGATCTGCCGACAGAACCTTGATCGTGGTCATGCCCATCGCCCTCGCCGGTTTGAGGTTGATCCCCAGGTCGTCGAGGAACACACACTGTTCGGCACCAACACCCGCCAGCTCGCAGGCCATCGCATAGAACTCGGTCTCAGGCTTACGAGACCCGACCTTGCTCGATTCGACCACGTGGTGGAAACGGACCATCACGTCATCGACGTCAGGTCGAACGTGATCCGACATGACGTTGTTGGTCAAGCAGGCGGTGATGTATCCGGCGTCGATCACACGGTCGAGGGCGTAGACCATCTCCGGCCGAACGGTTCCGTGCAGCATCGTGAGCACGTCGGCACCGGGGACGCGGTGACCCATGCGCTGCGATTCGTCGGCGAACAACAGGTCGAACTCGTCGGCGGCGACCTCCTGGCGTTCGACTTTCGCCCAGGCGTTCGTGTCCGGGTCGACGGCGTTGACTGACCGGATGAAGTCGTTCGGAAGTTGATTGGCTCGCTCGTAGTCGTTGAAGGCGTCGAACGGGCTCGAGAGAATTACGCCACCGAAGTCCCAGAAAACAGCCTTGAACCGCTGATCGGACGCGGTGGCGTGCGTGTCGTACATAGCCGAGCACCCTACGATGGCTGGGCGCGTCGGTCCTACCCGACTGGCCTACTCAATCGAATCGAGAACTCACAGCCGATGGCTCCAGCAAACAAACCGCGCCACTTTGTGGTCGATGGGTCGAACATCGCCACCGAAGGTCGAACACAGCCAAGCCTGAACCAGTTGAACGAGGCGGTGATGGCCTTTATGCAGGACTACCCCGGCTCGATCATCACCGTCGTCGTCGACGCCACGTTCGGGCATCGGATCGACAAGAAGGAGGTCATCGAGTTCGACGAGGCAGTCGCCAACAACGAACTTGTCACACCTCCAGCCGGTGCAATCGGACGCGGCGATGCGTTCGTGCTGACGATTGCCAACAAAGCCAATGCCGATGTGTTGTCGAACGACTCGTTTCAGGAATTCCACGGCAAGTATGAATGGTTGTTTGACGAGGGCCGGCTGATCGGCGGCAAGCCGGTCCCACATGTCGGCTGGGTGTTCGTCGACCGCAATCCGGTGCGGGGGCCGAAGAGTCGGATGGCGGTGCGTGACGCCAAGCAGACCGATGATCAACCGAAGGCGGGGCCGCAGGCTCGCGGTCGTGGACGCGGTCGTCGTGCCGTCGGCGCAGAAACGGACGAAGCTGTCGTAGTCGCGCAAAAAGTCGCACCGCCGAAAGCTGTTGCTCAGATGGCCCTTCCGCCCGAACCCAAGTCGGCGCCGCCTGGACGCGGCCCTGTAAACGAGTTGATGCCGTTCCTCGAGTTCGTCGAGAAACACCCGGTAGGTACCAGCTGTACGGCTGTAGTCGAGATCTACGCCTCACACGGCGCGTATGCGCGTGTCGGTGACGTACTCGTATACATTCCGCTCCGTTTGATGGGTGACCCGGCACCGCGGAGCGCCCGTGCCGCACTGAATCTTGGTGATGCGCTTGCCGTCGTGATCGTCGGATACGTCGCCGAACGCCGGAGTATCGACGCCGCGCTGCCGGCGATGGCGGCCAGAGAAGTGACGGTGCTCGACGGTCCCGTCGCTGCGAAGAAGCGGGCTCCCCGCAAGGCGGCGTCGGCGGCGACACCGGCTCCCGCGCCCGAACTCGTCGACGCAGCCCCGCCGAAGCGGTCACGCAAGAAGCCTGTGCCCGTGCCGGTGATCTCCGCGCCTGTGGTCTCCGAGCCACCGCTGGAGATGATGCCAGCGAAGACAAGAGCCCGCAAACCTGTCACGAAATCGCCCACACCACCGCCAGCAAAACGGGCGCCAACAGCTGCAAGTCCGCGCCAACCGAAGCCGGTCAAGAAGTCGGTTGCTCGAAAGGTTCCTGCACGCAAGGCCCATGCGCCGAAGGTGGCGGCCAAGAAGGCAGCGGCGAAGAAGGCGGTCGCCAAGAAAGTTGGCTCATGATGCGCGTTGTCACGTGGAATGTCAACTCGCTTCGGGTCCGTACGGAACGGATTGAGGCATGGCTGTCTGAGGTGCAACCAGATGTCGTGTGTGTGCAGGAGACCAAACTTGCCGACGATGGTTTCCCGGCGCTGGCGTTCGAGGCGCTCGGCTACGAGACGGCGCATTACGGCCAGGGCCAGTGGAATGGTGTGGCGATCCTGTCGAAGGTTGGCCTCGACCATGTGGTCGCCAACTTTGCTCCCGGCATCGAACCTGATCCCGATGCCCGAATCATCACGGCGACGTGTGGTGGTGTCCGGATCTCGAGCGTGTATGTGCCCAACGGGCGCTCCCTCGATGACGATCACTATCAGTACAAGTTGGGTTGGCTCGATCGCCTGCTGGATCACCTCGGGCGCGATACGTCGCCAGTCGACGACGTGATCGTGAGCGGCGATTTCAACATCGCCCCACACGATCGCGATGTGTACGACCCAAGCAAATTCGTGGGGGCGACGCACGTCAGCCAACCCGAACGTGATCGTCTGGATGC
>JANMTV010000151.1:0-4300 GCA_031390905.1 Ilumatobacteraceae bacterium
ACCTGAGAGTGCTGCAGCTCGTCGACATCGCCGACGGCCGACTCCGTCTCGAGAATCGGACGATCCTGCTCGCCGCACCGGCCCGTGACCGTGTCACCGCCTACCTCGACTACCGCAACACGACCTGGCCCAACACGATCAACTCGCACCTGTTCATCAACCGGCGCACCGCCACCCACATCCGACCTGTCAACGTGGCCTGGTGCACCAACACACTCGGGCTTCCAGCGCAAATGATCCGCCAAGACCGCATCCTCGACGAAGCCTTCGCGACCGGCGGCGACCTCCGTCAACTCGCCGAGATGTTCGGACTCTCGGTCAGCATGGCCGGCATCTACGCCGAACATGCGCACCACGCCAACCTCAGCGATCAGGCCGGCCACTGACACCAAACCCTCGCACTCGCCACATCCACGATGCGCCGCCAAAGCCGAGAACTGCGTGACACACTCCACACCATGAGCTGGTGGCAATGGACACTGGTCGGAGTCACCGTCGTGGCTGCCACTATTGAACCGGCCGGTCTTTTGCATCAGGTCCGGGTGGGTGTTGGGACCTTGCTGTTGGCTCGGGTTTGAGCGTAGTAGTTGTGTTCGAACTCGGTTGGTGGGATGTCGCCAAGCTCGCCGTGAAGACGCCGTTGGTTGAACCAATCGACGTAGGTGAGTGTCGCGAGCTCGACGTGTTCCGCGTTGCGCCACGGTCCTTGTCGGCGGATGAGCTCGGTCTTGTAGAGCCCGTTCACTGACTCGGCCATGGCATTGTCATAACTGTCGCCGATGCTGCCGATTGACGCCAGCGCGTGGATCTCAGCGAGGCGTTCAGTGTGTGCCACCGACGTGTATTGACTGCCGGCATCGGAATGTGCAATCACCCCGTGGAGCAGTTGGGTGCGGCGCGAGAAGATCGCCATGTTCAACGCGTCGGTGACCAAATCAGCCGTCATCGACGCGGCGGTGCGCCACCCAACGATCATGCGCGAGTGCACGTCAATGACGAACGCCGTGTACACGAACCCGGACCACGTCGCCACGTAGGTGAAGTCGCAGACCCACAACTGGTTCGGTCGCTGGGCGCAGAATCGGCGGTTCACCAGATCCGGGGCCCGCGGCGAGGACCGATCCGAACGTGTCGTGACCGTGGTTTTGGTGCGTGTCGCCCCGCGAATGCCCAGCTCACGCATCAACCGGGCGATCCGATCCTTGTCCAAGTTGATGTTGTGCTGGCGACGCAACGCGGCTTTCATCTTGCGTCGGCCATACACCTGATAGTTGGCGTTGAACAACTCGAGCAGCTTCGGCTTGACCGCCTCGTCAGTGAGCCGGCGGGCGCACACCGGGCGGGCGATCACCGAGCGGACTGCTGACGGGGCGACCTGCAACACTCTGCAGATCGGCACGACCCCGTAATGACGGTAAGCAGTCACGAACGCCGCTACCTCCTTTGGCGGTCGAGCGCCGCCCCGAAAAAAGCTGCTGCGTCCTGCAGGATCGCGTTCGCCCGGGCGAGCTCACGATTCTCCTTCTTGAGCGCTTGGACCTGAGCACGGAGCTCCTCCGTCGAACCCGGCGACGCAGCCGGGCGTGACCTGGCCGGGGCGGATTGCTTCAACCAGTTGTACAGCGTCACCGCCTTCACCGACAGCTTCGGTGCGAGGCGCTCACAGGCGTGTTTGCGTGACTCGTCGGGCTCGATCTCTTCGAGCACAAACCTGACCGCCTGATCCTTGAACTCAGGCGTGTAATCCTTCCGTACTGGCATCTCTTGATCCTTCCAGGGACTGGGAGGACCTGATGCAAAACCCCGGCCGGTTCAGTCGTGATGAAAGAGCTGGCGCGGTTCGACGAGTGGCGCGAGGCGTTGACCGGGTTGGCGAGCCAGCTTCGATCGTGGCAGAGCGCAGCCAAGGCGGCAGCGATCCGCGACAGCCTGGCGAAGGCGGCAGCCGATGACTGACACCGCTACGAACCGGAAGCGCGGCAACAGCAAGCCGAATGTGACGAAGCGCGGCTCGACCTACACGTACTACGTCTACGTGACCGGGCCCGACGGTAAGCGCGAGCAACACAGCAAGGGCGGTTTCAAAACCCAGCGGGAGGCGGAGGAGGCACGCGTGGCCGCGGCGCACGCGCTGGCGACGGGCAACTATGTGAAGGCAGAACGGATCTCGCTCGCTGACTTCCTTGTCGACGAGTGGCTTCCGGCGCGTCGCCCGCCCGTGCTGGAGGACAGCACGTGGCACTCGTACGACCGATACATGCGGTTGCACGTGATCCCCCACCTCGGGGCGATGCCCCTCCAGAAACTCTCGCCGGTCGATCTCAATCAGCTGTACCGAAAGCTCCTTGACTCAGGACGCTGTCAGCCCAGCTCCGCCCGCTGGCGATCATCCGATGTGCTCGCACGAGCAACGGAGCTGCGCGCTGGCGGGTTCACCTACGAACGCATCGCCGATCAACTCCGGACCGAGTTCGACAACGAGGCCGCTATCACCAAGAGTGCGGTCGCAGCGCTCCTCAGACGAGATACGACCGAGAAGCGAACCGGTGATCGCTCGGCAGGACTGTCACCGCGTACCGTGCGCTACATACACACGATCATCCACGCCGCATTGAAGGATGCGTTGCGGTGGAACCGGGTCGTGCGGAATGTCGCCGACGCCGCCACTCCCCCGTCCACCTCCGCCGCCCGGTCACATCGCCCGAAGGCGTGGACGGCCGAACAACTCCGGGCCTTCTTCGACTACACCGCCGAGAGCCGCTACCTGGCGGCGTGGATCTTTCTCGCCACGAGCGGATGCCGGCGCGGTGAGTGCCTCGGACTCCGATGGAGCGACGTCAACCTCGACGAGGGCACGGCGATCATCTCGCGCCAGGTGACGGCGCTCAATCACCAAGTGATCGTCAAGGAGCTGCCGAAGACGAAACAGGCCCACCTCATCCGCCTCGACTCCGGCACGATCGCGATGCTCAAGCGCGTTCGGGCTGAGCAAGCTCAAGCGAAGCTGCGACTCGGTCCGGGCTACGAAGACGAGGGCTACGTGTTCTGTCAGTTCGACGGTCGCCCGCACCACCCCGAGCGATTCTCACAAGAGTTCGATCGCAAGCAGGCCTACCTCAATCGCGACCACCCCGATGCGAAGCTTCCGTCTATCACCCTTCACGGCCTCAGGCACACGTGGGCAACCCTCGCGCTGAGCGCGGGCATCGACATCAAGATCGTCAGCGAGCGCCTCAACCACAGCAGCACGAACATCACCAGAGAGATCTACACCCACGTCACGCCACCCATGCAAAGCGACGCAGCAGAACGCGTCGCCGGTCTTATCCTTCTGAAGTAGACCCAACTTGAGACGCGGGCTCGACGGAGACCTTCATCGTCAGGCCGAGCGCCCCAAAGTTGCGCCTGAGCGTGCCGAGTTGCACAGACTCGAGGCTTCGCGACTCGAGCTGTGCAATCGCCGATGCGGTCACACCCGGCTCGGACGCAACCCTCTTTCTGGGGGATACCGATCAGGTTTCGCACCTCACGGAGAACATCGTCGCAGCCAGCAAACGATCAACGCGGCGGTTGATTCGAGCGAGCTGGTCGTCGGCGACCTCCGAACCCTTCGAGCACATTGCCGACCTCTTCGAAGTCGACCGAAGTAGGCAGCGGCTTGGCATCTATTCGACGGGCACTTTAGTCCGACCTGAAGTTCTCGGACTCCACATCGTCGGCGGCATCTGACGCCACGTCGGACCAACGAGCAAGGCTGAAGCGATGCCAAGTCGTGAACGCATCGGCTGTGTCGGTGCGCCGATGTCGGCCATCGGCCCGGAACCCGCGGAGACCTCAGGTCGGTCGAAGAGGAAGGCGTCGAATTCGCACGCGGTCGGCGTCGATCACAACCACCGCTCCCGCATCGAGATCGGCGACGACTGCTTGCAGATTGGCATCCAACAAAGCTGCCAACTCAGCCGCACGACGCTGCCCCTGCCGACGGAACAGCACGAGAGACGGCGACGCCGCATTCGTCCGAGCGAGCAACTCCCCGAAATCCGTGTCGCCCGACACCACCACCCTGTTGTCGTCGCGAGCGGTGGCCATGATCTCGGCGTCAGAAGCACGGCTCATCACCAGCTGGCGGACGTGGACCGAATCATCACCCAGGTGAGCGAGAAGCTCAACGAGCAGCGGCGACAGATTCTGATCGAGCAGGAATCTCACGCCGGCTGACGAAGGGGCAACTCGCGCTCCTGCACCGCGAGCGCAGCGAAGCGCAAGCACTCTGCGATGTCTGCGGCCTCAAGATCGGGAT
>JANMTV010000176.1:0-9564 GCA_031390905.1 Ilumatobacteraceae bacterium
GACGTCGAACAGAACCATCGAGCGCACGTAGCCCGCAGTCACACCGACCAACTCGAGCATTGGTTCAGCCATGTGCAGCCGCTTCCTTCGCGGTTCCCAGATAGACCTCTTGCACCTGTTGATCGGCCTGGATCTCGGCGACTGTCCCCTCGGCAAGCACCTTGCCACTGTGCATCACAGTCACGAAGTCGGCGTACCGGCGAAGGAACTCCATGTCGTGCTCGATGACGACGATGGTCCGTTCGCCAACGATCCGCTTCAGGAGCTCACCCGTCTCCTCGCGCTCTCCGGCGCTCATGCCCGCAACTGTTTCGTCGAGGAACATCACCTTCGCGTCCTGCACCAGCAGCATGCCGATCTCGAGCCACTGCTTCTGCCCGTGCGCAAGGATCCCCGCCGGTCGGTGCGCCAGAGCGGTCAGGCCGATCGCGTCCAACGCCTGCTCGACGCGCTCAGGAACCTTTCCGCGGGCGAAGATCAACCTCCTCGACTTGCGGTGCACACCAGCGGCGATGTCCAGATTCTGCAACACGCTGAGCTGTTCGAACACCGACGCAGTCTGGAAGGTCCGACCGATCCCGAGGCGCACGATCATGTGCGACTTCAGTGCCAGGAGGTCGCGATTTCGGAAGACAGCCTCTCCGGAGCTGCCCACAAGTCCGGTCAGAGCATCGACCAGGGTGGTCTTCCCGGCTCCATTCGGGCCGATGAGGAAGTGCAGCCTCCCTTGCAGCAACGTGAGGTCAACTCCGTCGACCGCCTTGAAGCCGTCGAAGTCGACGGTCAGGTTGCGGATCTCCAGGTAGTCCTCGCCCAGGAACGAGGAGCTCATGCCAACGCCTCCGACTGTGCATGATCGTGGTCGTGGTCGAAGTCGCGGTCGACGTCGACACTCGAGGCCTTGCTCGGCAGCAGGGACCTGAATTTCGGCCACAGAGAGGCGACGCCACGGGGGAGGAACAGGATGATCACGATGAACAGCGCACCCTGGAAGTAGGTCCATTGCGTGGGGAATCGCTCCGACAGAGTGGAGCGGCCGTAGCCGACGGCGATCGCGCCGAGCACGGGACCGAGCAACGAGGAACGGCCGCCCAGGGCGACGCCAGCGATCAGCAGAATCGAGGCCGGAGCGTCCACGTTGGACGGTGAAATGATGCCCGCAATCGGCACGAACACGGCGCCGCCGATACTCGCCATGACGGCGGCCACCACGAAGGCGACCAACTTGATGTTGGCGGGGTCATAGCCGAGGAAGCGAATGCGCTCCTCGGCGTCTCGTGTGGCGACCAACAGCTCGCCGTACCGGCTTCGGTAGAGCTGCCACAGGATCACCAAGAACACGATCACCAGACCCGCTGCGATGAGGTACAGGTTCTTCTTGACCGTGGGGTCATAGAGGTTGTGGCCGAAGATGGTCGTGAATGTATTGAGGCCGTTGAAGCCACCGGTTTGCTTGATCGTCGCAATCAGCAACGTCGAAAATGCGACGGCCAGTGCCTGGGTGAGGATGGCGAAGTAGGCTCCCTTCACCCGGCGCTTCAGGATCGCGAACCCAAGGATGAACGCCACCGTCGCGGGCAGGGCGACGATTACGAAAAGGGTGAACGGCCCACTGCGGAACGGTTCCCACCAACTCGGCATGGTGCCGTCGCCGTACAGAGCCATGAAGTCGGGGACCTGGCCAGGGCCGGCTGCCTCGAGCTTCATGTGCATGGCCATTGCATAGGCGCCGAGACCGAAGAACACACCCTGGCCCATGACGAGCATGCCACCACGACCCCAGGCGAGACCGATGCCCATGGACGCGAGGGCCAAGGCACAGTACTTGCCGAGGTTGCCGAGCCGGAATGCACTCAGCGAACTGGGAGCCCACACCAGCAGCACGAATGCCAAAATTCCGATGGCGATCAAGGGCCCGTACTTTTGGAGCCGGGCGGTGATCGTCATGCCAATGACCTCGTCCGAACGGTGAAGAGACCCTGTGGCCACACCGTGAGGAAGATCACCACCAAGGCGAAGGTGATGACCTGCGCCATGCTTCCGCTGATCCAGTCAGTCAGGAAGGCAGTGACCACGCCGACGGCCCATGCAGCGATCACCGTTCCCTTCAGCTGCCCGACGCCTCCGACGACGACAACGAGGAACGCCGGGATGATGTAGGACGTGCCGAGCGTCGGGTTCGTGCCCGAGATCATGGCGACGGCCACCCCACCGACACCAGCCAGGCCAGAGCCCAGGAAGAAGGTGATTCGGTCGACATTTCGTGTCGAGACGCCGAGCGTCTCGGCGAGTTCTCGATTCTGCACCGTGGCCCGGATCTGCCGACCGAAGGGACTGTATTTCAGGACTGCGCTGAGCGCGCCGAGCGAGCTGATCGCCAGCACGATCGTGAAGAGCTGGCGGTGGGGCCACTCATAGCCGAACACCGCGATGCGACCACCCAGCCAACTCGGCGGGGTGACCGGGTCGCCCTGAGCGCCGAAGATGTCTTGAGCGAGCTGCTGGAGAACCAAGGACACACCGACCGTCGCGAGAAGCGTGTCGAGTGGGCGTCTGTACATCCATTGGATGATGGAGACCTCCAGGAGCAGCCCAAGCAGGCCCGCGAGGATGAAAGCAATTGGGAGAGCGATCACGATGGAGAGGCCGGGGCTGCTGATCACCTGTTGGGTCACGTATGCCGCGTAGGCCCCCACCATCAGGAACTCGCCGTTCGCCATGTTGATCACGCCCATTTGGCCGAACGTGAGCGTGAGCCCAAGCGCAGCCAGCAACAAGATGGCGCCAGTCGCAGTACCCGTCAGGAATGGGGTGGTGAGTACGTTCATCCTTCTGCTTTCAGATGGTCGTCCAGGGCTGCACAGGTCGGCCGATCGGGCCGGGGGTGCCGCGTTGACGCACGGCACCCCCGACGACCGACACGAGTCGGAACTTGGGCCTCAGCCTGCGTTCGGATCCCACCAGCTGTAACCTTCGAGGAACGGATCGGGCTCGATCGGGCCCTCGGAGGTAAACACGACGTCGAACTGGTTCTCGGCGTTGATCTGACCGATTAAGGCAGTCTTGGCGATGTGGTGGTTCTCGCCGTTGACCGTGACCGTGCCCTCGGGTGAATCGAATGTCACACCACCCGATGCTGCGTTCACGGCGTCGACGCAGAACGACTTCGCCTTCTCGACCATGTTCTTGTAGAGGTAGAGAGAGGTGTACGCCGCTTCCATCGGATCCGACGTCGGCCGGTCCGCTCCGTACTTGGCTTGGAAGGCCTTGATGAACGTCGCGTTGGCGGGGCTGTCTACGCTCTGGAAGTAGTTCCAGGCGGCGAACTGACCGGTGAGATCCACGCCCATGGACGGAGCCTCTTCCTCGGCGATCGACACCGAGATGATCGGAGAGTTGTCCGCTCCGAGTCCGGCCTCGTCGTAGGCCTTGATGAAGCCCACGTTGGACGAGCCGTTGATCGTGTTGAACACGAAGTCGGGCTTGGCCGAAGCGATCTTGGCGACCTGCGTCGTCCAGTCGTCGCTGTCGAGAGGCACGTATTCCTCGCCGACGATCTCGATGCCGAGCTCCGTGGCGTACTGCTTGATGATCTTGTTCGCGGTACGGGGGAACACATAGTCAGACCCTGCAAGGAACAGCGTCTTCACGCCCTTCGACTTCAAGAAATCCATGGCAGGAATGATCTGCTGGTTGGTAGTCGCACCCGTGTAGTAGATGTTCTTCGAGGCTTCGAGACCCTCGTATTGGACCGGGTAGAACAGGAGTCCGTTGGCTCCTTCGACCACGGGCAGCATCGCCTTGCGAGAGGCCGAGGTCCAACCACCGAAGACAGCAGCGACCTTGTCCTCGGTGAGCAGCTTGTTGATCTTCTCAGCGAAAATGGTCGGCTCGCTTTGGCCGTCCTCTTCGATGAACTTGATCTGCTTTCCGAAGATTCCGCCGGCGGCGTTGATCTCCTCGGCACCCAGCATGAGCGAGTCGCGCACGGTCTGCTCGCTGATGGCCATCGGACCCGATGTCGAGTTCAGAAAGCCGAGTTCGACGGTGTCACCCTCGACACAGGTGTCACCCGATGCAGGTGCAGCAGCGCTTCCCGCCGTGGTTCCCGCGGTGGTTCCAGCTGTAGTGCCCGCGGTGGTTCCAGCGGTAGTTCCGCCGCTCGATGACTCATCCGATCCGCACGACGCGGCAAACAGCGACAGCGCGACAGCTCCAGTGATGACCATGCGCGGTCGGCGCAATGTGTTCCTGAACATACGTATCTCCCCTTTCGTCACACGGGGGTGTGTGACGAGCGACAACCTACGAACGACCGATTTCAGGACGGGGTTCACCGTGTTTCCACCCAGTGACGTTCTCATGCGAACGCGTTGAGTGCGGGCTTCCAACGATTCATCCATCGTGCTGCCTGGGTGCCTTTGGAGTCGGGTGAGCGCACGACGGGGTAGAGGCATTCATCGCTGCCAGCGCGTTCGGGAAATGCGCCCGCGCCCGTTTCGCTCTCCGGAATCGTGCGTTCAGCAGCAGCGGGCGGCAACCCGGCGATACCCCAGACGCGTTGCACCGGGCGTCGCTCTGGTCCCCTGCTGGCTCACGCCGCACGAGCAATCATCACTAGTCCTAGACGTCGGCGGCGCCGGCAAGGGCTGCGGCGACTTCGGCGACGATTGCACACTTTCGTGTACAAGGGTTTAAGACCACTAGGTCGTGTGTCTCTGGTGCCCTTCAGTCCGTCGAGTGTGCTGTGGTCTGCGGCTCCAGTCCCCGCCGTCTCACTGGTGTCCTGTCGGGTCGCCTAGTCCGCTCCGGTCGTGTGCACATTCTGTGCACAGGACAGCCGCTCGATGCTCGAGGTGAGCGGTCGATGATGGCAATCGGCCAACTGTCCCGCGCTCCGCTTCGAGTCGTCGGAACCAGGTGGCTAGGACATGACTCCGGCGGTCATGGAGGCCAGGAGATGCTCGAGGGCTGACTGGTCGGGACCGACGAACGGCAAGGCGGCGGGAACGGATCGCAGGGAATCGAGCAGTTGCTCGAGCATCGTCGCGGGAGCGGCCGGGAGATGGCTGCTGAGGATCATCGTCGGGTCCAGCCTGCGGATGGCGTCGAGTTCACCGGCGAGCACCGCCGGGTCGACTTTGTGGAGCCACGGCGAGTCGATGGTCGCCCAGAGCACCTGCCCCTGGCGAAGTTCGTCGTCGCTCAGTTCGGTCGCCCGCTCGGGAACGGCCTGCAGGAGCGCACCGAAGCAGTCGGCGCTGAAGAGGGCACCGGACTCGCTGTCGTGGAAGCCGGTGGTGACCGGGTTGTCGAAGGCCGGCGGCCGCAAGGCCGTCAGGGTGCGGTGTCCGGCCATGAAGCGCTCGCCGGGGTTGAGGAGGTGCACCCGGTCGAGAGGGATCGGACTCGCGAGGCTCATCACCCCGACACCGAGGAAGGTGGTGATCACTCGGAGCCGTGGGTTCTCGGCCAGCAGCGCCTGGAGGCTGCCGATGTGGTCGAAGTCGGAATGGGTGAGCCAGATCCAACGGAGGTCGGCGGGATCGATGACCGTGCGGAGCACGGCCAGGAACTCCTCGCTCTCGATCACCGAGCCGGTGTCGACAAGGACCGGTTCAGGTCCGTGCATGACGTAGGCGTTGATGGGGACAAGGCCGAAGCCGGGGATGGGGAAGGCCGACGTGATCACGTCGATGCCGGGTGTGGCGGTGTAGGTGGTGATCACGAGCGGACTCCTTCGGGTGTGGTGGAGGTGGTGGAGATCGAGAGGATGGTGATGCCGGCGGCGCTGGCGGCCGCGGCGAGGGCCTGGCCGTCGCGCGGTGGCAGATCCGGCGGTGGCGGTGTTGCCGCGCTGGCCGGCCACCCGGCGGCTCGGGTGAAGTGCTCGAAGCCGGCCGGCGTGAGGAGGAGGAGGAAGCGCGCCTCCTCCGAGTCGACGCGGAAGCGGTGTTCCACCCCGCGAGGACCGAACACGAAGTCGCCGGCGGCGGCCGTGAACTGGTCGTCGCCGAGCCAGAACGTGAGGTGGCCGTCGAGGATGTACCACGCCTCGTCCTCGTGCTCGTGCCGGTGGCTCGGTGAGCCGCTCCCGCGTGGCGCTCGCATCTCGGCGACGGCGAGCATCCCGCGGGTCTGGTCACTGGTGGCCTTGTAGGTCAGCAGTCCGTCGGCGAACCACAAGTGCTCGCCGTCTCCGGCCGACAGCAGGTAGCCGCCTGGTCCGACCTCGAGCGTCATGACGGCTTGCCTGTGGTGCCTGGGGCCTCGGCGGCCTGCTTGAGCTGGGCGAGGGTGTGCCGCATGCCCTCTTGGAGCTCGCGGTGACGGTTGCTGGGCACGTCGACGATGCGCGCCCATGCCGGGATCCAGCGCACCTCGTAGGACTCGGTTACCCGCGTCCCGCCGGCGACGGGCTCGAGGCGGTAGCTCCAGACGGTGGACTCGCGGCCGCCCTCGTCGGTAATGAAGGCGAGCTCGCGACCATGGTCGGCCACGAGCACTCGGCCATGGCGCTTCCAGCGGAACTTCTTGGCGGGCCCGCCCCGGTTGTGGCCTACGAAGGTGGCACCCTCGACGGCGTCGGTGCTTCCGTCCTCCCACTCGACGCGCTCGCACTCCGGGCTCCACTCACCCATTCGGGTCAGATCAGCGACGAGTTCGTAGACGCGATCGGCGTCGGCGTTGATGACGAGCTCGGCACTGTCGCTGGTGAGCCACCACCGACTTCCCTTGGACGGCATGATCTTCTCCTCGGTTCTTGATGTGTGCATAGAGCTAAAGCTATATATCATAGCCCAAGCTGTCAAGAAGATTTCTTGCTATACTCATTTCCGTGACTTCTCACGACTCCACCAGTGTTCCTCCTCTGGGTCGTCGTGCCCGTCGTCGCCAGGAGACGATGGAGGAGATCCTCGAGATCGCCGAGCAAGTGATGACCGAGGAAGGGGTAAACGGCCTCAGCCTCGCCGAAGTCGCGCGGCGCCTCGGCGTACAGCCTCCGTCGCTCTACAAGTACTTCCCGTCGCTCATCGCGGTGTACGACGCACTGTTCCTGCGAGGGCAGCTCGAGCACCTCGAGGTCATGCGGTCGGCGATGGTGGGCGCCGAGCCCGGTCTACCCGCGTTGAAGGGGGGCCTCGAGGCGAGCGGTCGCTGGGCACTGACCAACCGTGCGCTGGCGCAGTTGCTGTTCTGGCGGCCGGTACCGAGCTTCGAGCCCACGGAAGAGGCCTTGGCGCCGAGCGTTGCGATGATCGAGCTACAGCGAGCTGCGCTCGCCGATGCGGTCGCGGCCGGGCAGCTCGGACCCGGCGCAGCGTCCTACGAGGCGGTCTACCTATGTGGCGCGATCATCGTCGGGGTGCTGACGATGGCGATGGCGAACGAGCCCGACCTCTCCTGGGGGGAAGGCCGCTTCACGCCGATGTTCCCGACCCTGATGCAGTCGCTCGTCACGGCGTACCCACCGACGCACAAGCGAGCGAAGCGCTGACCGGGGACACCAAACGATAAGCCGTTCAGGTAGATCTGCTTGCTCGCGGCCAGTAATGACGTCGTCGATCTGCTCCAACGCACGTGTGGCTCGTACCATCTAGCTGCTTTCGTTCACGGTCTGCACCGGGCGTCTCGAAATGGGCACGCGCCCGCGCTCCAAGGTTCGGTCGATCGAAGCGATGAAGTCGCCGGGATCACAAGCAGTCGTGATTAAGTCACTCAGACTGCGAGATTGCCGACGTTCGTCGACACCACGGGCGTTCCGAGTGAGCACTATACGGTCGAGATCGCTCGACTGTTTCTCGTCCAAACCTCGACGATGGCAGCCCGGCTCACGCGCGAAACGAAAGATCGCTACAGCTGGGATCCCCCTCGACGACGGAACTCGGGCGTGTACTTCGATGGATGTGCCATCACAGCACTCTCCTATCCACGCAGCCCCAAGCCACGGAAGAAGCACTGCACCAAACCCGGGACGCTTCACATCCACGACCTTTCGCGTTTCAGCGCGCCGCCCGAAATCTCACGAACCGTCAGGCGTAGGTCGATCGGGCGCACATCGTCTTGCTATCGCTCGGTCCAAACCAGCAAGGCATGAATTGCCGTGTCTACGAAATCGTCACCTAGGACGAACGAGTCCGCGCTTGGTGCGTTGGGCGGGACCTTCGCCATGAGCTTCACGGTCTCGCTCTCAGCCCACTCTGCTAGTGAATCGATGGTCACAGAGCAGTCCTCGGCACCCCTGACCGAGAGATTGAATGCATCAAACTCGTGATCTGCAGCTATTTGTAGTGCAGATGCTCCCAGTAGAAGAAAGATCTCTCGCGGGCCATCGCCGCGAGCAATCTCGGTTAGCTAGCAGTCATTCCTGGCAGGCATTCGCCTGTGAGATCGTATTGGTTGATGGGGTCTCGGACGTAGCCGTAGTCGTTGGTTGTGGTGCCGCCTTCGATCGGGTCGGCACGCACGAACCTGCCGAGGATCGGGTTGTATGGTCTGGCCCCCATTTCGATCATCGGGCGCAAGCCCGTTTGGTGTTCGAGGGGGCGTTGGTGTTGGCCGAGCCATCCGTTGTCGTATTCTCCGGCTTGGTTGTCGACAATCCCAGCCAGCGGGTTACCGAACGGGTCATACGTCAACGTGACACCTTGCTTGACACCTGACAGGTTGGCGACAGCTGGGTGTCGCCGTGAATGTTCGGATACGACCACACATCACCGGTCGGGCCACGATCCTGAACCATCACACCACCCGGCAACCCAAACGTGCGTTCAATCACGACGTTGCTGGTGTCCATCACGACATCACCAGTATCACCACCACCAGAATAGCTATACCTGTGCGTTGTGACCGTCGTCATCGGACCGCCGGCGGGTGCTGGTTTCAAACACAACGTGAGGTGTTCCACCAACGCGCACCGATGACGATGTCGCCGTCGCCGCACCCGACACCCCGACAGACGGTCGTGTCGCGTCGCCGATCGCCACCGTGACTGAACCGGTACCCGTGCGGCCGTACCCGATCCGGCTCGGCTGTTCGATGGTCACCTGTCGAGACGGCGTGGGTTTGTGTAGCACGTATCCGTGCTACACTTGCTGCTATGGCTCGTAGGAATGTCGCTCTCGCCGAACTGGCCGTCGGCGAGGACGCGGGACCCAAGCGATTCGGTGTACGCGATCTGCGCAACGATACCGCCGCCGTCCTCGACGAGGCCGAACGCAGCGGCGCCGTCTACATCACCCGCAATGGTGAGGTGGTTGCCAAACTCGTCCCGCACCGGGCCGAACCTGACACGCGCACCCCGACCAGGCGACTCCTCGATCGGGTCGCCGGTCTTACCGGTACGGAAACAGGCTGGTCAGATGAACATACTGCGGCCAAGAGAGCCGAGATCGAGGCGCAGGGCGACGACGCGTGGGGGTAATGCTCGACACGAGCGCACTGATCGGCCTCCACGAGGCTGACCCCGAAGTCGCCACGTACCTCGCCGGGGTGCTGGAACAACACGACGACGGCACCGTTCCGAAGACACATCAGGTGGTGCTCGGCGAACTGTGGACGGGC
>JANMTV010000192.1:0-1570 GCA_031390905.1 Ilumatobacteraceae bacterium
GGCGCCAAGGTCGGCGCATACCGGTTTGCCTGCCCGGTCGTCATCTCGCACACGAACACGACAACGAGCAGGGCGCACGCGATGTCGATCTTTGTCCACGACTCGAGGATCGAGAAGTCACGCCAGCTACTTCCCCGTGACTCGGTTTCGACCTCTCCTTCGATTCCGTCGGAGCATCGAACGTCAACGTCGCCCATCGTTCTCATCCTCTCATACCCCGCCCACCGGGCTCCGCGACTGATCAACCGGATCCTAGGAGCCGCCATCGAAATGGGGGGCCGACGCAAATATGCTCAACGATTCGTCAAGCATCAAGGGGTTCGCTCGGACCACCGGTCAACTAGCGTTCCGCAAGCGGGTTCTTTTTCGCAATATCGCGCCGCTCACACGTCCACAACGAAAGTCATCCTGCCGCCCTTATGTCAACCGATTCGCTGGATGATGCACCGATCGTGACGGCCAGGTGTTCGGAAGAGTTGCCACCCACGTCATCGGAACGAATCGCGTGGTATCGGCTCGTGGTCCTGTCGGTCGGCGTCGCCAGCGGGCGGGCGCTGTTCAGTGCCAACCGGTCGTTCTTCAACGTCAGTCCCGATGATCCTGCCGCGTTGGGTATGGCTCGCTGGATCTCGGGAACAGGGCCATGGCACATGTTCGATGTCAGCACCTGGCGCCCCGGTTACTCGACGCTGCTTGCTCCGCTGTTCTGGCTGACCGACGGCTCCGAACAACTCATCCGCGGTGCATTGTTCCTCAATGCCATCATCGGGGGCATCTCGGCGAGCATCCTCGCTCTGCTCGTGCTCCGACTCACCGATCTCGGGCCGACTGCCGCACTCGTGGTGGCGGCAGCCATCGCCCTCGCTCCATCGTCGCTGTCAGCGTCGGCAAACGTCTGGTCGGAGTCGCTCGTAACGCTGTGCTTTCTGTGCACCTGCTGGTACGTGTTCGAGTTCTACGAACACCTGCGATCCCGATCTGGCACGCTCGCAGTTCTCTGGTCCTCTATCGGGATGACTGTGCATGCACGACTGCTGCCCCTCTGGGCGACCGTGGCGGTCATCGTGGTCGGTCGAGCCTTCCTCGAACGGCGTCGGTTGGCCGGCTTGCTGGCGGCGTGGGCAGTCGTCGGCTTCGCTGCCTCGACGGCCTACGCCGACTTCGTGGTCGAGCGGGTGTGGGCCGAGCCGGGCGACACCAATACGCTCGGCGCGGTTGCCAGGCAACTCGGAAAGCCACTTGCGGTCCTAGATGCGGCAATCGGCCAGGTCTGGTACCAACTCGTCTCGACGCTGATGTTGTTCGGGGTAGGCGTGTACCTGCTGATTCGAGCGGCGATCAGAGGCGCACCCGCAGGGCCGTCGACAACGCACGCCCGGCTCCTGCTGGCGCTGACTTTGCCACTCGTCGGTCTCTCGATTGTGTTCGCAGCCGAGCGAGGGAGACCAGACCAATGGATCTACGGCCGATACAACGACGCCGTCGTGTGGCCGGTGCTCGGTGTCGCACTCGGTCGGCTGCTCACGACGGCTGGTGGGTCACGTCGCGCCCTCATCATCTTGACGACCTG
>JANMTV010000199.1:0-36748 GCA_031390905.1 Ilumatobacteraceae bacterium
CGGTGCGTGATCTCACCGCCGGGTTCGACTCGCACGACCTCCGGGGCGAGCGCGTTGGCGACCCAGATACCACCCTGTCCGTCGTCGGCAATTCCGTCGGGGACCACCATCGAACCATCGGCTGCAACGAGCGATGCCCACGGTCGCCTATTCGACAGGGTTCCGTCGGCGGCTCGATCGAAGGCGGTGAGTTCCATGCCGAGTGTTTGAGCGACGACGAGTGTGTTCCCGCCATCAAGTAACACCATCCCGTTCGGGAACAGCAACGAATCGGCGGCGACAGTCACCTCGCCATTCGGCGTTACGAATCCGAGCGATGCCATGAACGGCGAAGGATCGGTGAACAACTCGCCGAACAGCGCCTCGATGCCGTGCTCGTTGAGGTACGCGTGGAGGTCGAACCCGAAATTGCCGACGTACGCCTGACCTGTGTCGTCGACGATCATGTCGTTGGCGAGGAACGTGGCAACCTCGTTGAGGTCGGCGTGGGTGACAACCGAACCATCGTGTTCGCGACGCAGCACCTGGCGGGCGATCATCGCAACCACGAGTAGGCGACCATCAGGGAGCCAACCCAGTCCGGATGGCTGATCGTCGATCGTGAGCTCGACTCGCACGTCGCCGTCGAGCCCAATGCTGCAGACCTCGCGGGCGTAGAAGTCGCTGAACCAGAATCGATCGTCACGCCAGCGAGGCGCCTCACAGAAATACCGACCCTCGGCTAGAACGGCTGCCTGCAGAGTGGTTGTCATCAAACAAGTCTTGCCGGTGCGCCCCCAGGGGCTCGAACCCTGAACCAATGGGTTAAAAGCCCACTGCTCTACCATTGAGCTAGAGGCGCTCGATCAGCGCTGAGGTTATCGGGTCGGCTACGGCCTGGAGGCGTCTGATTGAACCGCACCCGATGGCGGAGGCTGGTTCGATCGACGATCCGATCCTGAATGGGCCGTACGACGCGCCTGCCGTGCATTTCGAGCTCGGGTTCAACGAACCGACCGGGACTGTGCTCGATGGGCGCCGGCCGAGTGAGTCGTTCATCCCGGTACTGCTCCTCTCAAGGGCAAGAACAAGTCGCAGCAGACGCTCGAATTCGGCATCACGGGTGAGCGGCGTGAGGTCAAGCAACTCGTCAACGACATCCGGTACGAGGTCAACCTATGGCGTCAACGCGGCTATCCGGGTGTCACGCCGATTTCGCGCAAGCAGCTGCCGCACTGGGCCAACCCAGACCGTGAGAACCGGGTCATGTTCTCAGCGTGCGCCGCGGAGACGGCGATCTTCTTGGCCGAGGCGGCCGGGCGAGCCCAAAGAAGGATCGATTACACGTCACGGCTCGAGGCCGTGACCTAGTCGGTCGTGTTCGCTCGATGATGCAGCTAGGAATGCGATGATGATGCGCCGGGCGGGCAGCGGTTACGGAATCAGGCGCGCGCTCGCCGGTACGAGCTGATTCGGATTCTCTGGAAACAGTTGCTTGCGACGACGCGGCCTGGGCTGACTACGACTGGCCTAGACCGCGCGACCCTGCAGCAAATCGACCTTGCTGTGGCACCCCTCGTGCATGATCGTGAGTGAGCGCCCGCGCTGTTTGTGTGGCTGGCTCGGGATCGACTGAATCAGTCCTGAAATCAGTGCAACTGATATTAGAAGGGCTGATATCGTGTGGACGTCGAGTACACCGACCAGTTTGGAAACTGGTATCAACAACTCGGGCGGGAGGATCAGCGGGCCGTGGCCGCACGAATAGAACTGCTTGCGAATTTCGGCCCCGGTCTCGACCGACCGACGGTTGACAATGTGCATCAGTCGCGCCATCCGAACATGAAGGAACTTCGCGCCGAACGAAGTATGAGGGTGCTGTTCGCCTTCGATCCGCGCCGAACCGCAATCCTGCTGATCGGTGGTCACAAGAACGCCCCTGACAACGCGAACTTGAGATGGAATCGATGGTACGACCATTTCGTCCCGGTGGCCGATGACCTGTACGACGAGTACCTCGATGAACTGCGATCCGAAGGGAACACGTGATGCCACGAACACGGAACTTCAAGGAACTCAGTGACCAACTCAGGCGCGACCCAGAGAATGCTCGACGAATCGACGAGATCAAGGCAGACGTTCTACGTGAGCACGCCGCTTATCGGATCGCTGAACTTCGCAAGGCGCTCGGCGTGACTCAGGTCGAACTGGCGGTGTTGATCCGTCGATCACAATCGGCGGTTTCGCAAATCGAGAATGGCGAGGTCGGGCTGTCAATCGACCTGCTCCGCCTGATCGTCAGCGAACTCGGCGGAACGCTCGAGGTCACAGCAGTCTTCGACGACCGTCGTATCGCCCTCAGCGCGTAAGCATCGGACGATGTGTTGAGACGCTTGGCTGGATGAGATTCGGAGAACTTTCTTCGGATTTATGTTGTGTTCCGTACATATGTCTGGTATCTTATTCGTATGGCACGACCGGTCGATCCACTGCAGTTGTTCACACTGCTCGTGCATTCGGATCCGTCGACGTTCACGATGACCGATGTCGTTGCCGATCTGAGCACGACACGGATCGTGCAGGGCTGGATCGACCGACACCAGGCACAAGTCCTGTCACGTTCCAACGAGCTCGACGTCGCCGCGGCTGAGGTGCTCGCCCGCAATGCCGGGATCTCCGCCGCTGACGCCCGAGCGAAGGATCGACGATCGAAAGCGTTGGAAGATGCGCCGTCGTTCAGCGATGCACTCGCAGAAGGTGTCGTTTCGTCGGGTCACACTGATGCGTTGGCGAACGCCACCGCAAGACTCGATGCACCGGCCAAAGACCTGTTCCTCGGGCACGAGGCATCATTGTTGGATCAGGCGTCGCATTCGACACCTGAGGAGTTCGCCAGATACTGCAAGCAGTTGAAAGACCGGATCGCCAAGGATCAAGGTATCGAGCGATCCGAGCGCCAGAAGCGTGACACCACCGTGCGACGCTCGATCTGTCCGCGAACAGGGATGTACCGAATCAACGCAGAACTCGACCCCGAACTGGGTCACCGGATCTTCACATCACTTGAGGCCGAGATTGCGGCGATGATCACCTCGAACACCGAACTCCGCGACACAGACCGCAACCATCTCGCAGCACACGCCCTCGCCAACTTGGTTGCCGGCGGCCACCAGGCGACACGGCCTGCAGAAGTCGAAATGACGATAATTGTCGATCTGGATACGATCGTCGACGGCTTGCACGAGCAGTCGGTGTGCGAGTTCGGTGACGGAACGATCATCCCGATCGGAATGGCACGACGCCTGGCTTGTAACGCCTCGATCATCCCAGTCGTGCTCAACGGCGACGGAGTCCCGATCGATCTCGGTCGCAAGCAACGTCTCGCCAACCGCCACCAACGCCGAGCGCTGCGAGCGATCTACCGGACGTGTGCGTTCGACGGATGCGATGTGCCCTTTCACCGCTGCGAAATCCATCACCTACGCGAATGGGCTCACGGCGGGTTCACAGACCTCAAAGACCTGTTGCCAACCTGTCCACACCATCACCACCTGATCCACGAGGGCGGATGGACCATCACATTGGCCCTCGACCGCACCTTGACGATCCTGCGACCCGACGGCGAACTGCACGCCACGTGTCCGATCCAGATTCATCCCAGGCAGCGCGTCAAACAACGCAAACAACGAGCCGAACAACGCCGGAAAGCCAAACAGAACGACCAGACGGTGCAGCCCCTCACTACCTGAGGGGCGCATCGCCGCGCTCCGAACTCCCTGAACTCTCCCGGCCCGGGCAGGTGCGGATCAGGCGGCGAAGAATCGGACCGGGAGGCTGGCGGGGCCGTGGCCGATCGTGGTCATCCACGGTTCTGGCTCGCCGGCGGGTTCCCAGTGGTCGACCCGATCGAGTAGTTCTGACAACAAGGCGTCGGCCTCTAGCACGGCCAGTTGACGGCCCACACACAGGTGGACACCGAAGCCCCATCCGAGTTGTCCGGCGAGGTCACGCCTGATATCGAACCGGTCAGGCTGATCCCACTTACGCGGATCACGGTTGGCGGCTGCGAACAGCAGTCCACACCGCTCTCCTGCCGGGATCTTGATCCCGTCGATCTCGACATCGACCATCGTGATCCGGCCCGCCATCCGTGACGGCGAGTCCCATCGAAGACTCTCGTCGAAGGCGTTGCGCACCATGCTGCGATCGGAACGCAACAACTGCCACTGATCCGGGAATTCGCAGAAGGCTCGGATCGCAGCCGACAAAGTCATCACGGTCGTATCAGCCGATGCGGCCACGATCGTCTGCACCAGCAGCAGAGCGTCGTCGTCGGTGATCGCTCCGGCATCGGCGGCTTCGAACATCGACATTCCGAGGCTGTCAGAGGCAAGGTTCTCACGCATGGTCGCTGTGCTGATCCAACCACCGATCGTTTCGGCGTCAGCCATCGCTTCGGTGAAGAGATCGTTCTGTGGGCCGAGCGTCGCCCACACCATGTGACCGAACGCCTCCATGTGTTCACGCCCCTCGATCGGGAGGCCGATCACATCGGGCAGCGCCTTGTAGACGAACGGCCGCGAGATGTCGGCGGTGGCGTTGATCACCTCGCCGCTGCGATCGATCAACGAGTCGACGATGTTGCGGGCATCGTCGCGGAAACGTGCCTCCCAACGTTCAAGCGCTCGCTTCGACATCGCTCGCCCGATCACGTTGCGAACCTCGGTGTGGCGCGGCGGGTCGTCGGTCAGCAGGATCTCCGGGCGAGGCGAGTTGGGGTCGTGGAACGGACGCGAAGTCGAGGAGAAGGAACGCCAATCTGAGAGACCTTGCCGGACGTGCTCGTGACGCCCGATGATGGTGATGTCTTCACGGCTCAACTTGACAGCAGGAGCCAACTCGCGCAATCCGTCATCGATGGCGCGGGCGCTGCGAATCGACTCGAGTGAGAACATGTCAAGATCGACCGCGGGTGCGCTCGCCATCTTAGTCGACCACACTCATCACGCTCATGATGTAGGCCGTGTCCATGTATTCACGCAGGTGACAGACCATGCCGTCGCGGATCTCGATCACCCAGCTATACCGATTGTGATAGTGGTTGCCGTTCGCCAGATCACCGTCGGCCTCGGTCTCGGCGGCGACTTGATGGCCGGCCGAGAACACGTTCTTGACCTCGATTTTCGGGTCGCCGTCGTGGAACATGCCACGAACCGGTCGCAAGAATTCCTCGATCACAGCATCGCGACCCGACGTCAACCCACCGCCGGGCACCGTTGTCGACATCACCTCCCAGCTGCCATCCGGATGGATCAGCGGTCGAAGCGCATCGAGATCCCCCGTGCTCAACGTGGCGAAAAATTCGCGCACCAGTTGCTCGTTGCGACCCGAATCAGACATACCGACCCCCGTGTAAGTGCGTTCCCCGAGAGCACGTTCGCGCGGTCGACCCGGCGATCTCAACTCGGGCAGACACAGAGACAACAATGGCCGAGGGCACAAAGCCCCCGGCCAGATTGGTTGTTCGTGTCGGTAGTGCCTTACTCCGAGGTGGGCCGCTGATACAGCTGGCCGACGATGCCGCCCCAGATCGTGTGCCACAGGAGCACGGCAAATGGGAGCTTCCAGCCGTCTGGACCTTCGAAGCTGAAGAGCCCCAACCCTCCGCCAAACGTTGTCGGGCTGTTGACTCGCAGGTACACGTAGGGAATCAGGAATCCGATCGAGATGATCCCGAGAACGAGACCCCAGATCACGCCCTTTGTGATTCCACCGATCGTGTTGTTGGCCCCCGGCAGCTTGTCGCGTACCAATGCGGCAAACAGGATCGTGAACACGACCCCGTCCGTCATGTGTAGGAGGTGACCGGCGAAGAACGATCCGGCCGAGCCGGGTGCTTCGGCGGCGGTACTGAGGAAGAAACCGTTGAAGGTCGCCCACTGCAGTTCCGGCAATCCAACACCAACCATGTAGTAGCCACACATCGTCGCAACTTGGGTTGCGATCAATCCGACGACCACCGGCCCGAGCACAGGGTGTGCTCCGACCCACGATCGCCACCATGCGGCCGGCGCCAGCGCCTCCGCTCCATTATCCATATCCATCTGGACCCCCAGTC
Source organism: Ilumatobacteraceae bacterium (assembly GCA_031390905.1). Taxonomy (GTDB): domain Bacteria; phylum Actinomycetota; class Acidimicrobiia; order Acidimicrobiales; family Ilumatobacteraceae; genus Ilumatobacter. The sequence continues at coordinate 6,098 of JANMTV010000199.1, forward strand.
CATGCAGACCGACCTGGTCGGCATCGAAAACACCGTAATCCCAAAACTTGAGATTGTCATGGATGGAGTGGATGAGACGCAACATTCATCGGCCACTTGACGGTTTCGTCAAGCTGAACGAGTACGGTCAGCAAGGACGACTAGATCGATCAGGGGAGGCGAAATGTCAGTTGGCGCGCTCGATGGGGTACGGATTGTTGATCTCGGTGGTTCGATCGCCGGAATGGCGGCAACGATGGTGCTCGCCGACGTGGTTCGTCGAGCCGGTCGGTGGTTCGAACTGGAGGTCACTCCCGGGATTCGTGACATGGAACCGAAGTAAGCGCAGCGTCTCGATCGATATCGACCTGCCATCCGATTCGATCGGTCGTCAGCGACTTGACGGGCTGCCCGCGGAGGCAGACGTACTCGTGCATTCGTTCGGTCCAACCCGGTCGAAGCAGCTGGGACTCGACGACGAATCGCTGGCCAACCGTCACCCACACCTGATCGCGGTCTCGATTCTGGGTGGTCGATCAGCCAACCCGACGCCGAGCGACCGGTTGACGACATGTTGACGCTGGCACGACTCGGAATCTGTGACGAGCAACTCGGCCGACGCGAGGGTCCGATCTTCGTACGATTCCCGCTCGGCACGTGGCCGGCTACCTGGCTGGCTGCAATCGGGAGCGATGTCATGGGTTGTCGGCACGCTCGTCGCAGTGTTCCGGCGAGACAGGACCGGCCGCGCCACCGACGTTGCAGCGTCACTGCTGGGTGCGGGGGTTGTTGACCAGCAGCGAGACCTACGCGCGCGCGGACGGGTCGCTGGCTGACGTGTCGATGCTCGATGGCGACCAGATGATGGTTGCGCCCGGAGTGCGGATCATCGAGATGGCCGACGGCTGGATCGCTGTTTCGGCGGGTGACGACGATCAGATCAAGCGCCTCTGCCATGCGGCGGGGATTCCTGACCCTTCCGACTTACCCAGGGTGCCGCGTACCCTCCCGAGCGAACCATTCCTGAGCGTGCTTACCGAGCACGACGTATCTGCCACAGCGGTCAGACGCGAACAGCGCTACCCGTTCTTCGACGACCCCGCCAACCAAGCCGCCGGGATGGTCGCCAGCTACCGCCACGGAGAATGGGGTTGGCTCGAACAGCCAGGCGCGGCGTGGAATTTCGGCAACCTCGATGTCCGGCTCGAACTGGCACCGCCATTGTTGGGTGAGCACACGATCGAGGTCGTGCTCGAGGTCGGCCTCGATCGTTCCGATATCGACGAGCTGCTCGCGACGGGTGCGGTGCTACAGCAATGAACCGATCACGTCGATCAACACATGACTTGCTGCCGGGCCGCATCTGACCTTGATTTTCCCGGCAGTCATCGTGCAGACGACACCGTTGGCGATCGTCTGGCCTGCACCGGTGAAGTTTACCGATGAGTTGTTCGGCCAACCGATCCCATCTCGATACGCCGAGAGGAAACCAGAACCAGCCGTCTCGGTCGCCGTGAGATTGAAGACAGCCGCACGCGCCGAACCGATCAGGAGCGATGAGAGATCGATCACGCGCTCCTCGTTGGCAGCAAACTTCGAACCGGGCCGCGTGTCCAAAATACGCGGATCGGTCGTTCCGGTGTATGGAATGAACGCCTGGGCAGCAGGGATGTACCCGATCGTCATGCCAAGAATCGAGTCGTCAGCAGAGCAGAATGCCCTGACTGCGTAACTTGCGCCAGGGGTGAGCTCGGCGGTCACCGCCAGCGATTGCGTTTTGGCGCCTCCTCCTGCCGTGAGTGACGTTCCCGGAACGATTTCGGTGAATGTCGAACCGAATGTTCGGCGAGTGATCGAAATGATCGGTTGCCCCTGATAGGCGACGTTGATCTGCTTGATCATCGACCCAATCGGAATCGGCAGCGACGCATAGATGTAGTCGGATGACGGCGCGGGCTGCATCCCGGTGACTTCTTGATAGAGCCGGCGGGGAGTGCCGGTCACCGACACAACGTCGAAGGCGAACGCGTCGAGCGGCAGGTAAACAAGCCCCGCCACAGTCGGTGCGAGAGCTTCAAGTATCGGAGCATCAGGTGCCGCCACCGCCGTCTTGCCGGCAGCCATCGTCACCAGGCCAGCTGCTCCAGCGGCCGCCGCCAGCCCTCCGATCAACGATCGGCGACTCAGTTCAACCTGATCGTCGGACGGAAGTTGCTCATCGAGATTCATCGTCTGCTCCTTTGCGGTGGGGCCCGGCTTCCGGGGACACTACGTCATCTGGACCTTGCGCCGAGGCGCCGATCTGGATCGTCGGCTGAGCACTCGTCTGGTCACTGCGAACGAGCCGAACGTCAAGACGCCGAGCAGCAACATCGCCCATGGCAGTGCCGTCGCACCGCTGGCGTCGAACCAACGTCCGATCACCCAAGGAAAGACCAAACCGCCGAACCCGGCACCACCGATGAACCAACCGGTTGCGGCACCCGTCACGTGTACGTGACGTTCGATGTAGGTCAGCATTACAGGGAACTGTGGGGCAGTCGCGAGCCCCATGATTGCCGTCCCGATCCATACAGGCGCTTCCCGCCCGTCGCCAACAATCAGGCCAACTGCGGCGACAAGTGTCAGTCCGCACGACGCCACCAGCGTCACCTGCGGAGCGAAGCGGTTGGCGAGCGCGCTCGCCAACAGGCGGCCTGTCGTGAAGCCGAGCCAGAACGTCGTCGTCAGCCAGGTCGCCGCCAAGTCACTGAAATGGACTTCTTCGCCATACGTGTGGATCCACCCTGCAAATCCGACCTCGAGCCCGACATACAGAAAGAAGAAGACAGCGAACATCACGAGTAGTCGGTGCGTTGTTTCGGTGTGTTCGTCGCGGGCCAGTTTGGGTGCTTCCGGCGCGGGTATCGCAAGTGCGCATCCTGCGAGCAGAATGCAGGCAACGGCAGCTGCGCGAGTCGCCACCGACAATCCAACGTGCACGAGCAACGGTGCCGACAACGCCCCAAGCCCGAAACAAAAATGAAGCGCGTTCATCGACCGCCCGACACCGTCACGCAGCTCCCACACGATCATCGCGTTGGCCCCCACGTCGATCGACGAACCCCCGAATCCGAGCAGGACGAACACGCCGAACAGCCCCGACAATCCGTCGAACGAGGGAACGAGCGCCAGACCGGCGGCGAGTATGCACAGACCGACTGCGAACACTCGGTGCCCATCGAACTTGTCGAACAGGCGACCAGCTGCGAAGGAGCCGACCACATAACCGAGGCTTTGACCGACGAACAGAACGCCTATCCCCCCGATCCCGGTCGCCGACCGTTCACGGAGTTCTGTGAGAGCAGGCCCGAGCACACTCAACGCCAAACCGATCACGAGAAAGCTGGCGAAATACAGAATCACCGATCGTCGAATCATCACGACGCGATCACTGAGTGCAAGAGCGACATCGGTACTCGTACAACGGCATCGCCACTAGCGTACCGGCGCGACCGCGGGGCATAGATTGAGGAGATGGTGACACGTGTTTCAGCGCCCGAGTTCGACGAGGCCGAAGGGTTGTCCGACTGGCGGTTCATGCTGAATCGAATCGTGGCGACGTTCACGGCACCGACCTTCTCCGGTGGTGCAGCGCTGGTGGGGTCGATTGCCGCCGCGGCGGACGCCGCCGACCATCACCCTGACGTGACGTTGCGGTACCCAGGTGTCGTGCATGTGGTCGTGTCGACGCATGCCGCAGGCGGCGTTACCGATCTGGATCTGAGCCTCGCCGTCACGATTTCTGGGCTAGCTGTCGACGCCGGATGCTCATCGAATCCGATCGCGATTTCAATCGTCGAGTGGGCCATCGATGTGATCGACATCAACGCCGTGCGTCCATTCTGGATCGCAGTTCTCGGATACAAGGACGACGGTAGTGGCAACCTCGTTGACCCGAACCGGCTCGGACCGCCGGTGTGGTTCCAACAGATGGACCAACCGCGACCGCAGCGGAACCGGATCCACATCGACGTCAACGTGCCGCATGATCGGGCTGAGCAGCGCGTCGCTGACGCAATCGCAGCCGGTGGCGTGCTCGTGACCGATCAACATGCCCGTTCGTTCTGGGTACTCGCCGACGCAGAAGGCAACGAAGCCTGCGTCTGCACCTGGCTCGACCGCGACTGATCGGTCCGTTATGTGTCAACGGGATCGACGCCTCCTTTCGGGATCCGTCCGGCAATCATTTCCGTTTGACGCAACTGGCGGATTCGTTCCCGGCTACGTGAGTGCGAAGCCGCGGTAGTCGTCGGCAACGATCTGATTGCACTGATCGACGTAACCAGGAAATCCGGGCAACGGCATGAAGACTCGCTGCTTGCCGGGGATGTTGGCACCGAGATACCACGAATTGCACGTCGGGAACAGGGTGAACGAGGCAACCAGGTTGACGTGGTCAACCCATTGATCCTCGGCCTCCAGTGTGGCTTCGATCGCGTGCATGTCGTGCTCGTTCACATGTGCGATGCAGTCGCCGATCCAGTTCACGTGATGTTCGATCGACACCACCATGTTGGTCAACACGGACGGGCTGCCGGGACCGGTGATCAGGAACAGGTTCGGGAACCCGGAGATCTGCAACCCGAGGTACGTCCTGGGACCGGCTTCCCATTTGGTCTGCAACGCAAGTCCCTCACGACCACGGATGTCGATCTTCATCAACGTTCCGGTCATTGCGTCGAAGCCTGTGGCCAACACGATCACGTCGAAGTAACGCTCGACCCCGCCGGCGATCACACCCGTTGACGTGAAACGGTCGATCGGCTCGTCGTTGATGTCGACGAGTGCGACGTTGTCACGATTGAAGGTTGCGTAGTAGCCCGTGTCGACACACAGTCGCTTACACCCAATCGTGGTTGTCGGCGCAAGCTTGTCGGCAACGAGTGGGTCATCGACAATCGAGCGCACCTTCTCGCGCACGAACTCGGCGACGAGTTCGTTTGAATCCTGGTGGAGTAGCACGTCGTTGAAACCTCCGAGGAATGCCAAGCCACCGTGCTCCCACCGTCGTTCCAACTCGATCAGTCGGTCGTCCTCCGAGACGGCCTGCGCAGAGATCTCGCTGCGTCCGAAACGAGCGCCAAATGCACCGATCATCCGCCGGTTCTCCTCGCGGAACGTCCCGTAGTCGGCCTTGACGTCGGCAACCATCGCCGGGTCGAGCGGTCCATTGTGCGCGGGCACCGCGTAGTTCGGTGTTCGCTGGAACACGGTCAGTTGTGCCGCCTGCTCGGCGATGATCGGGATCGACTGAATCGCTGACGAACCGGTACCGATCACAGCCACGCGTTTCCCGGTGAAATCGACGGATTCGTGCGGCCATTGGCCGGTATGGAGCAGTTGTCCACCGAACTCAGCCATCCCGACGAACCACGGGGTGTTCGCCGACGAGAGACAACCGGTCGCCATCACGACGAAGCGAGCCGCGATCTGCTCACCCTGGTCAGTCGTGACCCGCCAGGTTGTGGTGTCCTGGTCGAAGTGGGCGGCGGTGACACGGGTGTTGAACGTGATGTCGCGGCGAAGGTCGAATCGATCAGCGACGTGGTTCAGGTAACGCAGGATCTCCGGCTGGGTGGCGTAGCGCTCGGTCCACTCCCACTCCTGCTCAAGGTCGTGATCGAAGCTGTAGGAGTATTCGACGCTCTCGATGTCACAGCGCGCCCCTGGGTAACGGTTCCAAAACCACGTACCCCCAAGATCGGAACCGGCCTCGTACACCCGCGCCGAGATCCCCAACCCACGCGCCCGATGCAACATGTACAACCCGGCAAACCCCGCCCCGACGATCGCAATGTCGACACCGTCGTCCCGCACCTCCACCACAATACGGAGCGTACGCTGCCACCCAAGGAGGCCGCACCAACGTTCCTGACAACTTGGGCGAGGTCTACCGTCGGTAGGTCGACGAGCGTAACGTTTGCGTTATGCGCAAACTGATCGTGTCCGAGTTCGTGACCCTCGATGGTGTGATGGAGGCTCCTGGAGGCGAACCGACGCATCCCCACACCGGTTGGGTGGTCGACTACATGGGTCCGGAGCAGGAGCAGTACAAGCTCGACGAAGTGCTCGCCGCCGAGTCGTTGCTGTTGGGGCGAGTGACGTACGAGAGCTTCGCCGAGGCGTGGCCGACCTACGAAGGAGCGTTCGCCGACAAGATGAACCCGATGCCGAAGCACGTCGTGTCTGCATCCACCACCGAGTTCGGTTGGAACGCCACCCACCTGGAAGGCGACGTTTCGGCCGCCGTCACCACCCTCAAGGCGGGAGACGGCGGCCCGATCCTGGTAGCTGGAAGCTGCACCCTGGTCCACAGCCTGCTGCTCAACGGGCTCGTCGACGAACTCCGTCTGATGCTGTTTCCGGTTTCGGTCGGGCGCGGTCTGCGTGTGTTCCCGGACGATCAGATCAAGTCGACATGGTCGCTGGGCGACCAGATCAGCTTCCCGAACGGGGTGCTGGCGCTCAGCTTTCATCTCGCTAGGTGAGAAATTGATTGCGTATATGTAGATATCTTTATATAGTGATCAATTATGAATCTCTCGTCGATGGCGCTGTTGGATGTGCTCCGAGCAATTGGGGAGGAAACGCGACTGCGGATCGTGGCCTTATTGCAGCACGGCGAACTGACCGTCACTGACCTCACCGACATCCTGGGTCAGTCCCAGCCGCGCATCTCTCGACACCTCAGACTGCTCGCCGATGCAGGCGTCGTCGACAAGCACCGCGAGGGAACCTGGGCGTTCTTCGACCTCGCACCGAACGGGCCGATCGGTGAACTGATCGCCGACGTGCTGGCGCTCACCGACAAACACGACACCGTGCTCGCCGCCGACCTTGACCGGCTCACGATCGTACGAAGTCGGCGTACCGCCAGTGCGCAGGACTATTTCGCCGGGATCGCACCTCGTTGGGATGAGGAACGATCGCTCCATGCCTCTGACGCCACCGTCGAGCAGGCGATCCTCGAAGCGATCGGTTCGACTGCCTACAAGTCGGTGCTCGATGTCGGAACCGGTACCGGTCGGATTCTGCAACTACTCGGCCACGACGCCGAGCGCGCCGTCGGACTCGACAGCAGCCATTCGATGCTGTCCGTCGCGCGAGCCAACCTGGAGCGCGCAGAAATGCGCGGCATCGACCTCCGTCAGGGTGACGTCTACAGCCCGCCGTTCGATCGAAACTCGTTCGACTTGATCGTCATCCACCAGGTTTTGCACTTCCTCGATGACCCGGCCCGTGCCGTGAGGGAAGCTGCCCGGTTACTGACCCCCGGAGGTCGCCTCTTGATCGTCGATTTCGCACCCCACTCGCTCGAATTCCTGCGCAACGACCACGCTCATCTGCGGCTCGGATTCCGGACCGACACCGTCGAGGGCTGGCTCGAACAATCCGGGCTCGACGTGCCGACAACAAGCAGCATCGCTGGCGAGCGGCTCACCGTTTCACTCTGGCTTGGACGGGACCGACGCAGCAACGTCGTGCAGTCGACCGTGCTCCAGGAGGCACGGTCATGACGCTGTCGATCTCATTCGAAGTGTTCCCACCGAAGTCGGTCGACGGGTTGCGCCCGCTCGCCGCCGCCGCCGCCAAGCTCGCAGAGATCAAGCCGAGCCTGATCTCGGTGACATTCGGGGCGGGCGGCTCACAGCGCGACCGGTCGTTCGACGCGATCGAAGCTGTCGCCAGCGCCACCAACACGCCGATCGCCGGGCACCTGACCTGTGTCGGCGTCCCGGTTGGCGATGTCGATGCCACGATCGATCGCTATCAGGCGCTCGGCATTCGCCACATCGTTGCACTGCGTGGTGACCCGGCAACCGGCATCGACGCCCAATACGTGCCACACCCGGATGGCTACCAGCGGACATCCGATCTGGTCGCTGCGATCAAGCGCCGACGTGGCATCGACGTATCCGTGTCGGCATACCCGGAGCGTCATCCGCAATCTCCCACTGATGATCACGACGTCGATGTGCTCGCCGACAAGGTCGCCGCTGGCGCCGATCGGGCGATGACGCAGATGTTCTTCGACAACGCTCACTACCTTCGGTTTCGCGACCGTGTGCGTAACCGCGGCATCGACGTCCCAATCGTTCCCGGCATCTTCCCGATTCACTCGTACCCTGCCGTCGCCCGATTCGCCAGTCGGTGTGGTGCGTCGATGCCGGCCTGGATCACCGAGCGATTTGCTGGGCTCGACAGTGACGTCGGGACCACCCAGAAGATCGCCGCCGAGCTGGCCGCCGAACAGATCGCAGATCTCGCCAGTCACGGCGTCGATCACGTCCATCTGTACACCCTCAATCGTGCCGAACTGGCACTCGCCGTCTGCGAGCAACTCGGCATCACGAACGTCGGCTCAGGCAAGCAAGCCGTATCCGCATGATCAGCAACATGAGCAGCAACATGACGGTCGCTCGGTCGCTCCGAGAGGCGACCAACAAACGAATCCTGGTCCTCGACGGTGCCAGCGGGACCGAGTTTCAATCGCTGCACCTGAGCGAGGATGACCTGCGTGGCGACCGCTTCCGCGATCACCCGTCGTCGCTCGCAGGCAACCACGATCTGCTCGTGCTGACACAGCCGGAGGCGGTGCAGGAGATTCATCTGGCGTACCTGATGGCGGGCGCCGACATCATCACCACCAACACGTTTTCGAGCACCACTGTTGCTCAGCGCGAGTACGGCCTCGATGACGCCACGCTGCTCACCGAGTTGAACCGCACGGGTGGCCAACTCGCCAGAGCCGCAGCCGACCAGGCGCGGAGCCGAGACGGCCGCACCCGTTGGGTGGCCGGAGCGATCGGACCCACCAACGTGACGTTGTCGTTGTCACCACGGGTCGAGGATCCCGGGTACCGAGCGCTCACGTTCCGCCAGCTCGCCGAGTCGTACCGGTTGCAGATGGCCGGCCTCGTCGAAGGTGGCGTTGATGTGCTGCTGATCGAGACGATCTTCGACACGCTGAACGCCAAGGCGGCGATTTGGGCGGCGCGGCGCCTGGCCGCCGACACCGGAATCAACACGCCATTGATGATTTCTGGCACGATCACGGATCGATCGGGTCGCACGCTGTCCGGTCAGACAACCGCTGCGTTCTGGCAATCAATTCGACACGCCGAACCGCTGTCGGTCGGACTCAACTGCGCCCTCGGCGGAGCCGACATGCGGCCGTACATCCAGGAGATGGCGAGCATCGCCGACACGCTCGTGTGCGCCTATCCGAACGCTGGGCTACCCAATGCCCTCGGCTGCTACGACGAGTCGCCCGACCAGACTGCGGCGATCCTCGGCGAGTTCGCCGACGCCGGGTTCGTCAACATCGTCGGCGGTTGCTGTGGTACGACACCTGAGCACATCGCAGCCATCGCCGAGGCGGTGGCCGGCAAGACGCCGCGTACCCCGGCTGAGCGGCGTCGCACATTGCAACTCTCGGGTCTCGAGCCGTTCACCCTGACCGACGACATTCCGTTCGTCAATGTCGGCGAGCGCACCAACGTCACCGGGTCCGCCAAGTTCCGTCGCCTGATCACCAACGGCGACTACGCCGAAGCACTCGACGTTGCCCGTGACCAGGTCGAGAACGGCGCCCAAATCATCGACGTCAACATGGATGAAGGGCTGCTCGACTCGAAGCAGGCGATCGTCACCTTCTTGAATCTGATCGCCGCCGAACCCGACATCGCCCGAGTGCCAGTGATGCTCGACTCGTCGAAGTTCGACGTGATCGAGGCCGGTCTGGAATGCGTGCAGGGCAAGCCTGTCGTCAACTCGATCTCGATGAAGGAAGGCGTCGACCAGTTCCTCGCCCAGGCACGCGTGTGCCGCGATCACGGCGCAGCAGTGATCGTGATGGCGTTCGACGAGGCGGGTCAGGCCGACACGGCTGAACGCAAGGTCTCGATCTGCTCGCGGGCATTCGAGCTGCTCACGACCGAGCTCGACTTCCCACCGGAAGACATCATCTTCGACCCCAACATCTTCGCCGTCGCGACCGGCATCGCCGAGCACGACCGTTACGGGCTCGACTACATCGAGGCGACCGCCGAACTTCGTCGCCGTTACCCGACATCCAACGTGTCTGGCGGTGTTTCGAACCTGTCGTTCGCCTTCCGAGGCAACGATCAGGTCCGCGAGGCGATGCACTCGGTGTTCCTGTATCACGCCATCCGAAACGGCATGCGGCTCGGGATCGTCAACGCCGGCCAGCTGGCCGTCTACGAGCAGATCGAACGAGAACTGCGTGACCTGTGTGAAGACGTCGTGCTGGCGCGACGCTCAGACGCCGCAGAACGACTGCTCGAAGCTGCAACTCGGTATCAGGCCGGCGGTTTGACTCCCGCTGAACGTACCGGTCAGGAATGGCGCGATTGGGACGTCGAGAAGCGACTCGAGCACGCGTTGGTGAATGGCATCACCGAATTCATTGAAGCCGACGTCGAGCAGACTCGACAGCGGTTGAAGTCGCCAGTGTCGGTGATCGAAGGGCCGTTGATGGACGGCATGAACATCGTCGGTGATCTATTCGGCTCCGGGCGAATGTTCCTGCCGCAAGTCGTCAAGTCGGCGCGGGTGATGAAACAGGCGGTCGCATATCTCACCCCGTTCCTCGAAGCAGACCGCGCTGCCCTGATCGCGGCGGGCGGCGAGGTCACGTCGAATACGAAGGGCACCGTGGTCGTCGCCACGGTGAAGGGCGACGTCCACGACATCGGTAAGAACATCGTCGGCGTCGTGCTCGGGTGCGCCAACTACGACGTGATCGACCTCGGCGTCATGGTCCCTGCGCAGAAGATCCTTGACACGGCGCGCGAGCACAACGCCGACATCATCGGTCTCTCCGGTCTGATCACGCCGTCGCTCGACGAGATGGTCCACGTTGCGGGTGAAATGCAGCGTCAGGGTTTCACGATTCCACTGCTGATTGGTGGCGCGACGACCAGCAGGATCCACACCGCATTGCGGGTGACACCCGCTTACCCGAACGGTTCGGTCGTGCATGTCGCCGACGCCTCCAGGGCAGCCGGAGTGATCTCCAAGCTGCTGTCCGATGACACCGAACAGCGCGACGAGTTCCTTACCAACCTCGACTCGGAATATACGCGTGTGATCGAGGCGCACCAACGCGCCGAGGTGGAGCGCAACCGAGTTTCGATCGGCGATGCTCGCGGCAACGCCGGACGATTCACGTTCGACTCCTCGAACGTGGTCGCTCCCAGCTACACGGGCGTGCGGACCTTCGACTCGATTGATGTCGCAGAGCTCGTGCCATATATCGACTGGACGCCGTTCTTTCACACGTGGGGCCTGCGGGGCCGCTACCCGGCGATCCTCACCGACGCCGAGTTCGGCGAGGCTGCCCGCCCACTGTTCGAGGACGCCCAACGCATGCTTGATCAGATCGTGTCGGAGCAGTGGTTCATGCCGAAGGCGGTGGTCGGGTTCTGGCCGGCGCATCGCGACGGCGATGACATCGTGCTGCCTTCACACGGTCAGCGCCTCCACGGCTTGCGCCAACAGCTGAAGCGGCGGGACGGTAAGCCCAACGTGTCGATCAGTGATTTCGTCGCCCCGTTCGATTCCAACGTGACGGATCACATCGGCGGCTTCGTCGTCACCGCCGGTCCGGAGGAGTTGGCGATCGCCGACCGTTACGAAGCTGCCGGCGACGACTATTCTGCGATCCTCGTCAAGTCGCTCGCCGACCGAATTGCCGAAGCACTTGCCGAGCGGATGCACGCCGTTGTGCGGCGCGAGCTGTGGGGTTACGCCCCCGACGAATCGTTCACCCCGGCCGAGCTGATCGGCGAGCCGTATCAGGGAATCCGTCCGGCACCGGGCTATCCCTCGCAACCAGACCACTCCGAGAAGACAGCGATCTTCGAACTACTCGAAGCCGAACAGCGGATCGGGGTCGGGCTCACCGAGAGCTACGCAATGTGGCCCGGCTCGTCCGTCTCTGGCGTGTACTTCGCCCACCCTGATGCCAAGTACTTCGCCGTAGGCAGAGTCCAGCGTGACCAGGTCGAGAGCTACGCCGAACGCAAAGGCGTCACGATCGAAACAGCCGAACGGCTACTCGGCCAAACCCTCGCCTACACGCCCGACTTCTGACTCAGCGTCTGCGAACCTGATCATGTTATTTGATTAGGTCTGACTAGACTTATTTCATGGCGGTCAGCATCTACGAGGCGAAGACACATCTGTCGCAACTGATAGCCGATGTCGAACGGACCGGCGAGGAGATTGTGATTCGCCGTCACAACGTGCCGGTCGCCAAGTTGGTGCCGTTTCGACCAGTGATCGCTCCACGAATGCTCGGCGGGTGGGAAGGCAAGGTCGTCATTCACGACGATTTCGACGAACTCCCCGATCACATCGCCGCCGCGTTCCGCGGTGAACGACCGTGAATCTGCTGCTTGACACACACGTCGTGTTGTGGGCATTCGGTGATCCGGAGCGTCTTGGCCCCAAGACCCGTGCGGCAATCATCGACCCCCGTAACGTTGTCGCAGTTTCAGTAGCGACCGTCTGGGAGGTGGCGATCAAACGGGCGCTTGGAAAGCTGGAAGCGCCCGTCGGGTTCGCCGCACTCTGCGTCGAACGCGGCTTCGAATCCCTCGACATGACGTTCACCCACGCCGAGGTCGCTGGCTCGCTACCTCGGCACCATGACGATCCGTTCGATCGCATGCTGATCGGCCAAGCACTAACCGAAGGCTTCGACGTCGTGACCATCGATCCGGCGTTCGACGCCTACGACGTCCGGACGATGAGCGCCTCAGGTTGACGGATGTCGATACGGTGACGAGTGTCGATTCGGTTTCGGACTCAGTCGGACTAAGCTGATCAAATGGCGACAACGATCAACGTCCACGAAGCCAAGACCCACCTATCGCGGCTGCTCGACCGGGCGGCCGCCGGCGAGGAAATCGTGGTCGCCCGCGCCGGTCGACCAGTTGCCCGACTCGTGGCGCTGGCACCGGTCCGTCCACAGCGAGTGCCTGGCCGACTTCGGGGCAAGATCTCGGTCACCGACGACTTCGACGAGACGCAGGAGTGGCTGATCGACGCCTTTGAAGGTTCCAAGGAATGAACGTCCTGATTGATTCGCATTGCCTGTTGTGGTGGCTGGCTGACCTGCCGATGTCGAGTCAGGCAACTGACGTGATCGGTGATCCCGACAACGACGTGTTCGTCAGCACCGCAACGATCTGGGAACTCGAGATCAAGGCAGCGCTCGGGAAACTCGTCGTCGACGGCGACCTCATCACCGATATCGAGGCATCCGGATTCGACTGGCTACCGATCACCGCAATCCACGCCCAGGTCGCCGCTCGACTCCCGCCGCACCATCGCGATCCGTTTGACCGGATGCTGATCGCACAAGCGCTCACCGAAGGATGCACGCTCGTCAGCCGCGACTCTGAGTTCTCCGAATATTCCGTGTCACTCGTGGTCGCGTAGATTCGGCGTCAGGTATCACCGGGACTGATCGAGTTGGGTGGCTAAGGCTTGAAATGGAGCGCTTTGCCTGGCTTGATGCTCGGCGACGCCGGCGGGAATCGTTCCTGCGTTGCCCATCTGACCGAAGAGCATGAACTTAACGGTTTCGTCAAGTTGCGGTGTCATCGAGCTACCAGGTGGTGGCGATGTACTGCGTTTCGCAGAACTCGTAGATGCCTTCCGTACTGCCTTCGCGGCCGAGACCGGACTGCTTCATCCCTCCAAAGGGGGCGGCGGGGTCGGACACGGCCCCTCGGTTGAGTCCGATCATCCCCGCTTGAATCCGCTCGGAGATTCTGAGACCCTTGGCGAGGTCTTGCGTGTACACGTAGCCGGTGAGGCCGAGCTCGGTGTCGTTGGCCAGCCGGACGACTTCGTCATGGTCGGTGAACGTGATGATCGGCGCCACCGGTCCGAAAATCTCGTGCTTGGCAATCTCGGCATCGGCGGGCACATCGGCGAGCACGGTCGGGACGTAGAAGCAACCGTTGCCGTTCCATGGCGTGCCACCCATCGCCACTGTGGCACCCGTGTTGATCGCACCCTGCACCAGCCGGTCGACGTCAGCGACAGCTTTCCTGTTTATCAGCGGGCCACACGTGACCCCCTCGTCGAACCCGTTACCGACCTTGATCGCCCCCATCGCCGCCGACAGTTTCTCGGTGAATTCAGCTGCGACGCCAGCCTCTACGTAGAAACGGTTGGCCGCTGTGCAGGTCTCGGCCGAGTGCCGCATCTTGGCGACCATCGCCCCCGAGACCGCGGCGTCGATGTCGGCGTCGTCGAACACGATGAACGGAGCGTTACCACCCAACTCCATCACAGTTTTCAGAACACGATCGGCGGCACGCTTCAACAGCACGCGGCCAACCTCGGTCGACCCGGTGAACGACAACATTCGAACCGCTCGGTGATCGATCGCTGCATCGAACCATGGGCCTGACGTGCTGGTCGGCACGACATTCACGAGACCGTCAGGAACCCCGGCTTCCTGCAGCAGGTCGGCAACTCGCAGGGCGGTCAGCGGAGTTTCTTTCGGCGGCTTGATCACGACCGCGTTGCCGGCTCCGAGCGCAGGCGCAAGCTTGCGGGTGATCATCGCCGAAGGGAAATTCCACGGGGTCACCATCAACACGACACCGACCGGGGGGTGATGTACCAGAATCTTGTTGGCACCAGACGGCGAGAGTGCCAACTCGCCACGGATCCGCACCGTCTCCTCCGCGTTCCAGCGGAAGAACTCAGCCGAGTAGACGATCTCGCCCCTTGCATCGGCCATCGGCTTGCCGTGCTCGCGCACGATCAACGAAGCCAACTCGTCAGTGTGATCGATCATGATCTTCCAGCAGTTGCGGAGGATCTCGCTGCGCTCGCGCGGCGCAGTCGCTGCCCACTTGACCTGCGCCGCTTCGGCCGCATCACAGGCAGCCAGCGCGTCAGCGGGAGTGCCATCGGCAACCTCCGTGATCTGCTCATCAGTCGCCGGGTCGATGACCGCGATCCGGCCATCGTTGGTTCCCTGCTGCCACTTGCCACCGATCAACAGCTCTGTACGCATGCTCCGACAGTACAACCCCGCCGCAAGGTGCGGAAATGTCGGAGTTTTCGGGGCGTTTGGTACTGGTCACGGGGTCATCGAGTGGGACGATCTCCACGCTGGCGTCGCGGCACGCAATCCTGTCCCTCGCTCGGCGACTCCGGAAGATGTTGCCGAAGCAACGCTTGCGCTCGTGCGTAACCGCTACGCGTCAGGCACGATCTTCCTGCTCGATGGGGGTTTCACCCAGATCGCGTGAGTTGTCGCTCGACCCGCCCGTCGGCGTGTCGGGCGAACCGTGCGCCGTCGAGCCCGTGTACCGGATCGTCACGATCCCACGGCCAGCCACCGAACCGCGTGCGCTGATAGTCCTCGAACGCCTGCTCGATCTCGGCACGCGTATTCATAACGAACGGACCGTATTGGGCTACCGGCTCGCCGAGTGGACGACCCTGCAACATCAAGATCTCGACCGCTTCGGCTCCGGCGACGAGTTCGATCTCACTCGTCGGGTCGACGACTACGCCGGTCGACGGATCGATCGGCTCTCCAGCAATCGTCATGCCGGCGCCTTCGAACACGTACAGCGTCCGAGTCGATTCGTCGGATGCTGCTGCCGGCATCGTCCATCGGGCGCCGGGCTCGAGCACGATGTGCCAGATCGCCACGTCAGCTTCGACCCGCGATGCCCACGAGGCCGGCGGAGGTGGTGGCGGACGGTTCGACCCGATCCAGCCGGCGATCACTGTCACCGTGACCGACCGACCTTCGTCGTCGGTCACCACGTGGCGGGGAATCTCGTGATCCCACAGCATCGCGAAATGCGGGTCGACCATCTTGTCGGCGGCGGGTAGGTTGATCCAGATCTGAAACAGCTCGGCCGGGTTCGGTCGATCTCGATCGAGTAGTGGGAACATCTCGCTGTGCACGATCCCGCTTCCGGCGGTCATCCACTGCACGTCACCTCGGCCGAACCGCGCCGCCGCTCCGAGTGAATCGGAATGGTCGATCAGGCCCTGGCGAACGTAGGTAATCGTTTCGAAACCACGGTGTGGGTGAGCCGGGAAACCCGGGACGGTCTGGCCGTGGTACATCCGCCAACCGTCTCTCGGCTCGAAGTCCGAACCGAGCGAACGGCCGGCGAGCGATGCGGCAGGACCCTGCTGATCGTTGCCAACCGGGTAACGGTCGAGGTGATGGACGCAGAACAGAAATGGATCGGCCGTCGGCCACTGGAATCCCAACGGAACGGTCTGCAACACCGGAGACGTCATGTCATCAGGCTATGCACGCCGGAGCCAGATGGACAGCGTCCGCGTAGAGTCGAGCGTGATGACAGGTACGAAGCAACTACACGGATCGATCCTCGGGAATCGCGTCCTCCGCACCGAGGATCCGCGCCTGTTGACCGGCGGTGCCAAATACCTCGCTGACCTGGCACTGGATCGTCCGTTGCACGCCGTGTTCGTCCGATCCGACGCTTCCCACGGCGTGATCAAGTCGATCGACGTTGAACAAGCGCGGTCGATGCCAGGAGTGGTCGCCATTTGGACCGCCCACGAACTAGATGTGAAACCGCACCACGGGTTTGTGCCGGTTCACAAGGATTTTGCCCGCCCGCCGCTCGCCATCGACCGCGTGCGATTCGTCGGCGAGGCAATCGCTGTTGTGTTCGCCGAAACTCAAACGCAAGGCGTCGACGCCGCTATTTGCGTGGTCACCGACATCGATCCACTGCCTGCAGTTGTCGACCCGGAACGATCGCTCGAACCCGACACCGAATTGCTGTTCCCCGGACGCCCCGACAACGTCGCCGTGACAGAATCACCGGACGCGCCACTCGATCTCGACTCGACTTCCGACATCGTCGTTCGCGGTCGTTACGTCAACCAACGCGTCGCCGTGGCTCCAATGGAACCGCACGCCTGTGCCGCCGTTCCCGAGGCCGACGGTCGGCTGACGGTGTGGATCTCAAACCAATTCCCCCACCTCGTGCAGGGTCAGTTGGCACGCGCACTCGAAGTCGACCCCTCCGAGCTGCACATCCGAACGCCGCAGGTCGGAGGCGGGTTCGGTGGTAAAGCGGGCGTGCAGCACGAGTACACCGTGGTCGCCACGGCAGCCCGTCGGCTTGGTCGCCCAGTCGTATGGATTCCGACCCGCACAGAAGACATGCAGGCGGCGCCTCACGGTCGCGGGC
This sequence comes from Ilumatobacteraceae bacterium, assembly GCA_031390905.1. Lineage (GTDB taxonomy): Bacteria > Actinomycetota > Acidimicrobiia > Acidimicrobiales > Ilumatobacteraceae > Ilumatobacter. Next base: position 23,365 of record JANMTV010000199.1, read on the forward strand.
AGATCCAATATGCCGAGCTCGGATGTCGGACCGACGGAACGTTCACTGGCCTCAAGGTTCGCCTCGTCGGCGACGCCGGTGCCTATCCGGGAATCGGCGCGCACCTGCCTGGCGGAACTCGTCGGATGTCACACGGCACCTACCGGTTCCCGGCAATCGTGTTCGACGTCGTCGTGGCGGCAACCAACACCGCCGTCGTGGGTGCCTATCGGGGTGCCGGACGGCCAGAGGCCACGGCACTTCTGGAGCGACTGGTCGACCAGGCCGCCCACGAGTTGGGAATCGACCCGATCGAACTCCGGCTCCGCAACCTGATCGACGACCAGCAGTTTCCCTTCACGACGCTCACCGGAAATCGATACGACACCGGTCGTTACCGTCTGACACTCCGCACGGCCGCTGAGGCGATCGGCTACGACGAACTGCGGCACGAACAACAACGCCGACGGGCCGACGGCGACGTGCTCCAACTCGGAGTCGGTGTGGCGTGCTACGTCGAGGTCACCGCCGGCGGAGCGGCGAGCGAGTTCGGCAAAGTCGAAATCCATCCTGACGGCAGCGCCACGATGTATGCCGGAACGCTCTCTCACGGCCAGGGCCATCAGACGGCGTACGCCATGCTGGTCAGCGATCAGACCGGAATCCCGGTCGACAAGATCACGCTGGTCGACGGCGACACCGATCGCGTACCGACTGGTGGCGGCACCGGCGGATCGCGGTCGCTCCAGCTCGGAGGCTCGGCCGTGCATCGGGCAACCGAGGTTCTCGTCGAGCGCGCCCGATCCCTCGCCGCCCAGTTGCTCGAAGCCGACGTGGCCGACATCGTGATCGACAAGCAACTCGGCACAATCGGTGTCGTCGGCGTTCCCGCATCAGCACTCACCTGGGGTGAGTTGGCCACCCGCGCCGCCGAACTTGGCGATGGCGTCGACGAGGCTGAACTGGCTGGTGATGCGATCTTCGAGCAGAGCGATGCGACATATCCATTCGGCGCTCACATCGCCGTCGTCGAGGTCGATATAGAAACCGGTCGGGCGCGGCTGATCCGACACATCGCCGTCGATGACTGCGGCACGGTGATCAACCCGCTGCTCGTCGAGGGTCAGCAGCATGGCGGGATCGGTTCCGGAATCGGTCAGGCGTTGTTCGAGGAGGTGCGCTACGACTCTGACGGCAACCCCGTCACCTCCAACTTTGCCGACTACGGGTTCCCGTCGGCGGCGGAGATGCCGAGCTTCACGACGATCTCGATCGAAACGCCGACACCGCTCAATCCGCTCGGCGCCAAAGGCATCGGCGAAGCCGCAACGATCGGCTCGACCCCGGCGATTCAGAACGCTGTGATTGATGCCGTGTCACATCTCGGGGTGCGCCACATCAACATGCCGTGTACCGCAGAGCGCGTGTGGAGGTCAGTTCAGGCGGCACGACAAGGTGACAACGATCCCTGGCGCCAGCCGCCGGCAATTTTCGCCACGCTCCCGAAAGGAGTGACCGGCGACGCCGAAGCGGCGTCAGCCGCCGACGGCATCTAGTGCTTGGCTCGCCGCTCAAGCCGAGGCTTGGACTCCGGTCGCGTCGAAGTTGACCTCGGCGGTGTCGACGACGCCGGCGCTGCGGCCGGGGCCCGTTTGCCAGGTCCAGTACATGTTGGTGTGGGCGATCACCTTGTCGGCCGGTGGCAAGCCGTATTCGGAGAAGTCCTCTGTGGTGTGGGCGTCACTGACGAGCAGCGTGTCGTAGCCGCGCACGAACGCGCCATGGAGCGTCGCACGGATGCAGGCGTCCGTCTGTGCGCCGGTGACGACGAGCCGGCCGACACCACATGTGGCGAGTTCGGACTCGAGAGTGGTGTCCTCGAAGGAGTCGCCGTAACTCTTGTGCACCAGCGGCTCGGATTCCAGGCGCTGCAGCTCGGACACGTACCGCCAGCCATCGGTACCCTGGGTGAGGTTGTCGTCGGCGTGCTGTAACCAGATCACCGGCACGTGCTCGGCGCGGGCTCTGTCGATCAGCGTGCTGATGTTGGCGATCACGCCGTCGCGATCGTGGGCATTCGCCACAACGTCGTTCTGCACGTCGACCACCAACAGGGCGGTGTTCGGACGATCTTGCAGGGTGGTCATGCTGGTCTCCTCATCTCAGGACTGGACGCAATCGACCGCCCAACGGCCACGCACGCATATTGCCCGGAGTGGGCGCTCACCGCAAGTCGGCGAGTCCTATTTGATTGCCAGGGCGTTGGGTGGGCTGGCGACTCCGTTCGGCAGGTTGAGCGGAGCCGACGTGAACATGAACTCATAGCGACCGTCGGCGGCGCAGTCGTCCGCGAGCGTATCGAGGGCGAACATCTCGCCAAGTGGGAGGCCAATCATCGGGAGCAGCAGGGCGTGAGCGAACATTTCGTGGGTGCGTCGCCGATCGGCTTTGACCTCGTCGAGCACTTCCGGCTCGAGGTGCGATCCTCGTGGCCAGATTTCGATCCCCGGGTTGTCGCACCCGATGGCGGCGATGTGGAGGTTCCACAGCGTCCGCACGAGTTCCTCGGTCGGTTCGAAACCGGCCGAACGGAACTGGTCGCGGTCACCCAGCCAGTCACGCACCGACTGCGGCTGCCGCAGATACCAGGTGATCCAGCCGAACCGCACCAGCAGCACGTCGCCTTCCCGGAGTTCGGTGCCCTGCACGGCCAGACATTCTTGAATCTCGGAGGCGGCAATCATGTCGGGCTCGGCGTATTGAATCGGCCGTCCGATGGTGTCGCGCCAACGTCCGATATCTGCCAACACACCGCGCCCGACGAGCCCACGCTGCGCCCAGTGGTCAACCCCGTGATGCTGATCGTCGACCCCGCCAAAGTGACCGGTCCCCGGCTGATCGTCGAGCATCACGAAGTTACGAATGTGGCGGAACCCGTCCCACTGACTCGACGATTGCGTGTTCCACCCGTGGAGTACATCGTCGTGACTCGTCGTGCTGACGTCACCGGTCACCTCGTGCGAGAACGTTTTACGCCCGAACAACGGTGGGTTGGGTAGCGCCATTGTCCAGTTCAGCGGGAACACGGCACCCCGATCAACTAACCGGGCCGCAGCGGCGGCACGTTCGGTGGTCAGCAGGTTGAGGCAGCCGAATACGTCGGCTCCAGGATTCCAAACATCCCAAGCGCATCGCAGCCCAGATCGCAGGGGGAGATCGTCGTAGTCGGGGAGCGAACTCATCCGGTCACTAGAGCACGTTGGTTGACGCGATTACGACCCAGACCGAGTTTGTGCGCCACGATGTCGGCGTGGCTCACACTCCCCTCGAATTTCCTGTAGCGCCGATGAAGGCGACGTTGGGAACGTTGCCGACCGACGACGAACGGTGGGCATACGAGATCAAGTGGGATGGCTATCGCACGTTGGCGTTCGTCAATGATGGGCGGGTTCGACTCCAATCGAGCAACCTGCACGACGTGACGGCGACCTATCCGGAGTTGACCGAACTGCCGACTGGCGTGCATGCACCGATCGCCGTCCTCGACGCCGAACTGGTCGTCCTGGATGACGACGGTCGACCGCGATTCGAGTTGGTGCAACGACATCGACATCAGGCCGTGTTGCACGTATTCGACGTGCTCCGGATCGGCGATCACGACACGATCTCGCTGCCCTACGAAGACCGTCGCAGGTTGCTCGAACAGGTCGTCGAGCCGGGGGACAACTGGTTGGTTCCGGCCCACCGCACAGGCGACGGCACGGCGCTGCTTGCGGCGACATTCGAACAGCAACTCGAGGGTGTGATGGCGAAGCGGCTTGGCTCGACATATCTCCCAGGAAAGCGATCAGCGAACTGGCGCAAGGTCAAGAACCGGCGCCGAGTCGAAGTGGTGATCGGCGGCTACACCGCCGGCGAAGGTAATCGCTCATCGACATTCGGGTCGCTGCTGGTCGGTCGCTGGAATGGCGGGCAACTCGTGTTCGTAGGAGGCGTCGGGACCGGCTTCGACCAACAACTGCTTGGATCGCTGAGCGGGCAATTGCGCGACCTGTCGACCGCCGAATGCCCGTTCGAGCCCTTGCCGCCCTCGTCGTATCGGCGCGGGGCGACGTGGGTCGAGCCGGTACTCAGGGCAACCGTCGAGATTGCCGAGTTCACCAACGACGGATTCGTGCGTCACGCCAGCTTCATCGAGTTAGCGAAGTAGCGATCGGACCTTTCCGACCGGTTCTCCGTGGCCGCGGATCGGTTCACCCAACTCGCCCGGATCGACGTCGACCCCTTCGGCCGAGAGCACCGCTGCGAACACGATTCCTGCCGCTCTGGCACTCCCGTCGGCGATCTTGATCGCCGCTGCACGGCCGTCCGGCAGGGCACCTGCAAAGACTCCTTCGGCACCGTCTTTGGCCATCAAACCCGGAACCAATCGCATCAAGCGGGTGACGTCGCGATCTTCGCCACCGACCAGTTCGGGGTGCATCGTCATCGCCGACCAGACCCGGCTGCGATCCGTTGCCATCGTTCGAAATCCGCGAGCCAGACCGACGAGCGAAACGACATGCGCAGGAGCGCCACAGCCGTCGACACCGACGTGCGCGACACCACCGGTCAGTTCACCGATTCGAGTACCGATGGCGCGCTGCAGTGGGTGCTCTTCGGACAGATACCCACCGATCTCCCATCCGTTCACAACGCATGTGGCCAGCATCGCCGCGTGCTTACCCGAACAGTTCATCTGTATGCAGTCGCGGCGACCACCCGCAGCCAGCAGTCGCTCCGCGATCGCGTCATCAAGCGGGAGGTCTGGCGTGTTGTCGAGCGCCGACTCCGTCAGCCCGGCAGACTCAAGAATCCGGCGAACGACCGCAATGTGGCGCTCAGTCCCGTCGTGGCTGGCGCAGGCCAAGGCCAGTTGCTCGCTATCCAAGTCCAGCCCGAGCCGCACCATCGCGTCGGCTTGCATCGGCTTGTTCGACGAGCGTGGATAGATCAGAACGTCGGGATCTCCAACCGAGAACGAAATCGAGCCATCGCCATCGAGTACAACTGCGGCACCGAAGTGCACGCTTTCATCGAAGCCGGACCGACTGGTGATCGCCACGGGCACGTACGCCTCGGCGGCGCGACCTGTATCCATCACGCGTCACGTCGTCGCCGTTGGCGACCCGGCAGGCTCAACTCCGTCAGCCGATCCTCTAGGACGTCGTGACGTTCGCCCCACTCACCGATCAGGGCCTGCGTCATTGCCGCCGCAGGCAACGCCAGGATCGCACCAGCTGCACCCAAAATGGAGTAGCCGCCCAACGCTGCTCCGAACGCCACAGCCGGGTGCAGTTCCATTGTGCGGGCCGTGATTCGTGGCGCGAAGAAATAGTTCTCCAACTGCTGATAGACGACGATGAATCCGAGCACGATCACGGCCTTGATCGGCGAGTCGAGGAACGTCAACAGGATTGGAAGAATCCCGGCGATGTACGTACCGACGACCGGCAGGAACTGGCTCACGAGACCGACCCACAATGCCAACGGGATCGGTGCCTGGATGTTGGCCGCCTCGAAAACGATCCAGTGGAACAGGGCCGACAACAACGCCAGCAACGCCCGCGAATAGAGATAGCCACCGGTCTTGTTGACCGCCAGTTCCCACACGTCGAGCACTTTGCGCTGGCGCTCAGGCGGTAGCCGACTGCAGATCGCCCGCCGCAAACGCGGCCCGTCGGCCACGAGGTAGTAGGTGAACAACAGCACCGACAACGCCTGCAGGAATCCACTGAGCGCCACCAACGAGAGTTGCACGACGTTGTCCTGTTGGCTGTCGATGAATTCCTGGACCGGGCCAGAATCGTCGTTGAAGTAGTCGACGACCTCTTGCGGGTCGAGCTGGGTTCCGAACGTGTCGTTGACCGTGTCGACCGTGTCGCGGATGTAGGTCTCGGAGTTTTCGAGTAGATCCGAGATTTGCGAACCGACCAACGTCCCGATCGCTCCGAGGAACACGCCCCCTGCAAGCAGTACGCCGAACAGGATCAGGATCGTCGCCCGACCACGTCGCCACCCGCGCCGACTCAACCGGTTGACGCCCGGTTCGATCGCCAACGCCAGGAACAAAGCGATCAGGAGCAGCAACGCCAGCGAGTTGACCCGGTCCCAGAGTCCGCGAACGACCTCAACTGCGAGAAACCCCGCCCAAAAGATCACGATCGCACGGATCACCCACCGCGGAGCGGGGGAGTTGTCAGCCACGCTGCGAGCGTAGCGACGACGCACGATCAGGTCGGGGACACCGTTGATGACACCGTTGATGACACGACCGACGACACGACCGACGACACGACCGATGAGACCGCGACCAACGCTGGACTGAGGTCACCGCGACCGACGATCTCGATTCGATCGAGTTCCAACCAGCACGCCAACAGTTGCAGTTCCTCGAACAGTTCGCAGGCCACATCCAGCTCGGGAATCCCCGGTTCTCCCCAGGCGCTCTGCACCAGCAGGGTGCGACTGGCGCGGTCGGCCTTGAGGTCAACCCGGCAAACCAATTCGTCCCCAAGCAGGAACGGCAACACGTAGTAGCCGAACTGTCGCTTTGGTTGCGGGACGTAGATTTCGATCCGGTAGCGGAATCCAAACAGCCGTTCCGTGCGTTCGCGGTTCCACACGACTGGGTCGAAGGGGCTCAGGAGCGCCCGTGCGGTGATCCGCCGCGGCATCGCCGCGTCGGGGTGCAGGTAGCCCTGTTTCTCCCACCCCTCGACATTCACCGGGAGGAGTCGACCGTCCTCGACCAACTCGGCAAACAGAGGCCGGCAGACAGCAGGCTTCATGCGGTGGTAGTCGCACAGATCGGTGAGCGTTCCGACACCGTGGTACTTGGCGGCCAACACCAGCAATTCTTTGCGGGCTTCAATCTCCGGCATCGCAGGCCGCGCCAGGATTTCGTCCGGAATCATCCGTTCAGGGATGTCGTACAGCCGGGCGAAGTCTTTTGGGCGACGACGGGCGGTCAGGCGACCAGAGTAGAACAGCGCTTCGAGGGCGACCTTCCCGTCGTCGTAGTCCCACCATGTCCCTTTCTTGCCGACCCGCTGTTTGAGGTCACCGGCGACGACGGGCCCGTTGGCCGACACGTGATCGAAGACCGATTCGAGGAACTCCGGCCGACTGTCCATCACGTTTCGGAATGCGGTCCACCGGTGCGGCTCACGCATCGACCAGCGGTACAGGTGATGATGCTCGGTCGGGATGTGCGATGCCTCGTGGACCCAGTACTCGAACAGTTCCCCGTCGGCGGTGGCGTCTGCGATCAACGAACGTGGATGCGGTCCGAGCCGGGCGAACAGCGGCAGCTCCTGGCTGCGAACCAGGACGTTGACCGAATCGATCTGGATCAGACCCATGCGGTCAAGGACACGCCGAAGGTGACGACGGTCGATTCGTCCGGTCGGACGGGGGTCGGCGAAACCCTGGGCGGCGAGCGCGATCCGGCGCGCCTGCACTGCAGAAAGGCGCTCGCGAGCCATACCGGATGCGTCAGTCGGCGACGGTGATCGTGACTGAGTTGATCACGACGTCGTCGACCGGGCGATCGCCTGCACCGGTCTTGACGCGCTGCATGTTGTCGAGCACGTCGAGACCTTTGACGATCTTGCCGAACAACGCATACGCCGGTGGCAACGACGCACCGTTGGGGCCTGAGATCAGGAAGAACTGGCTGCCGTTGGTGTTTGGGCCGGCATTGGCCATCGCCACCGAGCCGATTTCGTACTGGCCGGGGCGCGGCAGTTCGTCGGCGAAGCGGTAACCAGGGCCACCGCGGCCGGTGCCGGTCGGGTCGCCACCCTGGCAGACGAAGCCGTTGATGATCCGATGGAACACAATCCCGTCGAAGTAGTGATGGAGCGCCAGGAACACGAAGCTGTTGACGGTCGTGGGTGCCTTGATCGGATCGAGGGCGATCACCATGTCGCCCATCGAGGTGCTCATCGTTGCCGTGTACCGCTTGGCGGGGTCGATTCCCACCTCAGGGGCGGACGAGAAGTCCTGCTGTTTGGGCGCGGAACCGTCAAAGGGCGGGAACGGGGTAGCCATGCCCGTCACGCTACCGGGCCTATTGCGTAAGGCTGTGGTTGAGGCTGTGGTCGAGGCTGTGGTCGAGGTTGTGGTCGAGGTTGTGGTCGGGGCTGTGGTACCCGTTCGTCATAATGCCGGCATGGCCAGAACTAAGACCGAGCACGTGTGCACCGACTGCGGAAGCTCGCATCCCAAGTGGGCGGGCCAATGCGGAGGGTGCGGGCTTTGGAACACCCTCGTCGAGGAATTCACGATGCCGATCGAGCCGGGGCCGAACGGTACGGTTCCCGACCGGCTCTCGGCCCCACGCCGGATCGGTGACATCGACCCGCACGTCGGCCAGCCTCAGCCGACCGGCATCCACGAACTCGACCAGGTCCTCGGCGGCGGACTCGTGCCCGGTTCGGTGACGTTGCTGGCCGGCGAACCCGGCGTCGGCAAGAGCACCCTGCTCTTGCAGCTCCTGGCATGGTGGCCCGGCACCGCGCTGTATGTCAGCGCCGAGGAAAGCGCCCAACAGGTCCGACTACGCGCCGAACGGCTGCGGGCGATCCGGCCCGATCTCTGGCTGCTCGCTGAGACGACGCTCCCCCACATCGTGGCGGCGATCGATGAGGTCAAGCCGTCGTTGGTCGTTGTCGACAGCATCCAAACCGTGTCAGACCCTGCACTCGGGTCGGCACCCGGTTCCGTCGGTCAGGTCAGAGCCTGCGCCCATCGATTGGTGACCGAAGCGAAACGTCGCAACGTGCCAGTCGTGCTGGTCGGTCACGTGACGAAAGACGGAGGAATCGCCGGTCCCCGCGTGTTGGAACACATTGTCGACACGGTCCTGTCGTTCGACGGGGAACGCCACCACCTGCTTCGATTGTTGCGGGCCACGAAGCATCGATTCGGGCCAACCGATCAACTCGGTCTGTTCGAAATGGCAGACCATGGGCTGGTCGGGGTACCCGACCCAAGCCGCCTGTTCTTGGCCGATCGTCGTACGGGGCTACCCGGTTCGGCGGTGGTGCCGACGCTCGACGGTCAGCGGCCGTTGGTGATCGAAGTTCAGGCACTCACGGCGCCGGTGCCAACTGGCGTCCCGGCACGCCGCAACGCGCAGGGGCTCGACCCAGGTCGATTGTCATTGTTGCTCGCCGTGTTGCAGCGTCACGGCAGGCTGCCGATGCATCAGTACGACGTGTACGCATCGGCGGTCGGCGGGGTCAAGTTGTCTGAACCGGGCCTCGATCTGGGGATCTGTCTCGCCGTCGCCAGCGCCATTTCCGGTCAGCCATTGCACGCCGATCTTGCCGTGTTCGGTGAGGTCGGACTCGGCGGTGAGATTCGCCAGGTCGGTCAGGCACCCCGCCGCTACGCCGAAGCCGAACGGCTGGGTTTTCGGCGGGTCATCGCGCCAGCCAACTCGCCCGAGCCCGACGGAAAGATCCGATTGATCCGCGCCCACACAGTCACCGAGGCGCTCGCCGCCGCCGAACTGATCGGTGCCCGTCAATCCGGCCTGCGAGCCATCTGAACAAGAGCCAACGAGCGACGGGAGTAACGTGAATGAGCATGATGGTGCAAACCACCACGGACGAAGTACCCGCGCTGCTGGAACTGATCGAGCATCGGCGCGCCAACGGGCTCGACACGTTCGACGAATGGTGGCAGGGGGTGTACCGGATCGTGACCGGACCATCTCCTGAACACGGACGGCTGATCGTCCGGCTTTCCGCATTGCTACTCAGTTTGGCCGAGAACGACGGGTTTCACGTCGCCACTCCGCTCAACATCGGGGTCGATAAGACCGACGCTCGAGTACCCGATATGGCGATCTATCATCCTGAGACGCCACGGACGTCGGTTGCGTTCTTGTCGACCGCGGAAATGGCGATCGAAATCCTCTCACCGGGTGAGCGGGCAGGCGAGAAGCTTGCGTTCTATGCCGAGTGGCACATCAAGGAGTACCTCGAGATCAACCTCGCCGCACACACCTGTCGGCTGCTCGCCAATCGTGACGGTACCTGGGAACCGATCACACGATCCGAGATCATCGATCTCGAGCTTGCAGCAGTCGAAGCACTGATCACCGACTAAACTCGGCCCATGCAGACCAGGTATGGCGCGGCCAACGAGCGAATGCGCGATGCATTAGCCCGCGTCTCCCCCGGCACTCCCATTCGTGACGGGATCGACCGGATTGTGAGGGCCAAGGCGGGTGCCTTGATCGTGCTGTGCGACGAACCCGAAGTCTTGTCGATCTGCTCTGGCGGCTTCCTCGTCGATGCGCCCTACAGTCCGCAGCGACTCTCCGAGCTGGCCAAGATGGATGGTGCGATCATCATCTCGACCGATGGCGGCCGGATCGCCCGTGCCAATGTCCACCTGGTGCCTGATCCAACGGTGCCGACGAGCGAAACCGGTACCCGGCACCGTACGGCCGAGCGTGTCGCCCGGTCACTCGATGTACCGGTGGTGTCGGCATCGGAGGAGATGGGCGTGATCAGCGTCTATGCCGGTGGCTCGAAGCGACAATTGCAGGAAACCAGCCGTCTACTCGACCGTGCCAATCAGGCGATCCAAACGCTCGAGCGGTACAAGCTCCGTCTCGACGACGCGATCAGCAATCTCACGGCGCTCGAGATCGAAGATGTCGTGACGATCCGAGATGTCGTCAACGTGGTGCAGCGCGGTGAGATGGTGCACCGGATCGCCGACGAGATCGAAACGATGATCGTCGAACTCGGTGTCGACGCCCGGCTGGTGCGCCTGCAGCTCGACGAAACGTACGGCGAGATCGACGACGAGCTCGACATGGTCGTAGCCGATTACCTCCCGCCGCACCGCAACGTAGAAGACACGTTGGCCGAGATGTCGAGGCTCAAAGACGACGACGTGCTCGACGTGCGAGTGGCGTTGATGACTCTGCACCTCGGCGACGTCGACCTCGATTACGAGATCGCCCCGAAGGGTTTACGGCTACTCAACCGGGTCCACAAACTGCCAACTGAATTGGCTTCCCGGATCGCCAACAACTTTGGTGGTCTGGCGCGTCTGCAGCGTGTCACGATTGAGGACTTGATGGCCGTCGATGGTGTCGATGAGGACACGGCCCACTCGGTCAAGGAGACGCTCGAACGGGTCACCGAGAACACGATCCTCGACCAGTACAGCTGAGCGAATATCGTCGCCGTCATGCCATTCCGCCATGTCGTGATGTTCAAGTTCAACGAGGGTCTCGGCGCCGAACACAGAGCTCGCGTCAAGGAGGGCTTCGATGCCCTGCCACCCCAGATCGATACGATCCGTCGGTACGTTCATGGCCCGGATGTGCGCATCTCGGAAGGTAACTGGGACTACGTGCTCGTAGCCGATTTCGACAACGTCAACGACTGGCGGACCTACCGTGATCACCCGATCCACCAGCTCTTCATCGCCGAAAACATCACAGGCAACCTCGCCGACAAAGCGTCGGTGCAGTACGAAACCTGACAACTCGACAGCCGAATCAGCGTGACGGGTTCAACAACTGGCGACGCAGATCAACGAGTTTCGGCGACGGTTCACCGTCGCTCCACGGGTCAGCCGTAATCACCCGCTGGTAACTGTCCCATTCGTGCCGCACACCCGCGTGATCGCCCGAACGAGCGTGGGCTCGCATCCGAAGCCCGATCAGTTCCTCGTGCCCGGGCAACACGCTCAGCCCGCGCCCTGTAGCTCTAAACACCCCTTCGATGTCACCGACCGACAAACAATGGGCAGCCAGCTCACTCGTCGCCGATGTCGCCAACAGGACAAAATTTGATGTAATTCCTTCGGAATCGGGCCAGAGGTACGCGGTTCCGTCGAAGGGGACCCCGGAGATCCAAGCGACGGCTGCTTCAAGCGTTTCGATTGCCTGGGCGGGTGGCTGCAGCCGGGCGACTGCAAGCGCCTCTGCAACGAGATCGGCGTCAGTCACAACCCGGGCGTGCAACGGCAACGACTCGGTCATCGTTCGCCCGACCCACTCCTCGCCTTGCGGCGGCTCGACCAGCCGAGCAAGTGAACGTCGAGCTTCCGACACCACATTGGCGAACGTGGCATCACGCACGTCGAGTTCCCAGAGAGCCGTTCGGGCTGACGATCGCGTCGGCCGATCGCGGTGGGTGGCCAGCCATGCGATGAGCTCCCTCGTCTTTGATCGTTCGAATTCAGCCGTACTCCCACCCGCTGAAATCACATCGACCCGGCCAAGCAACCGCACGAGCAGATCCCACGATTCGCCGACGGTCGACACCGTCGAGTCCTCGGTTCTCGCTGGCTCGGAGCCGGCCGGTTCGAGTTCGGCGTCGGTTATCTCGACCAGTTCAGCCAGTGCAGCAACATCATCGGACGTCAATCCGATGGGTTTCATTCGAAGCCCGACCGGCTTCAGTTCCCAAGCATCACCGTCAGGAGCCAATCGGCTCGACGGACCGTGGATCGGCGACGCCGAAACGATTGCCATCCCCTTGCGAGATTGAGGCGGCATGGTCACTCCGGCCGTCGAACCGATCAACACCACGGCCGGCTCCCACGTCTCGCCAGTGGTGACACGGGCACGTAGCTCGAATGTCGAGCCGGACATCGACCCGGTCGAACCAATTGCATGAGCCGCAACGGCGAACGCATGCACCGGATCGTCCGCCGGCACGTACAGACGGTGGCCGAGAAACGCATCGGCAGGAATCCCCACTCCAATCAGGGTCGTTACCTCGGCGAGCACCGAACTGGCGAGCGTGGCAGCGACCGCTGCAACGATCGCATCCGCATACCGCCCGGGTCCACCGATCTCTAGTGCCTCGATCGCTTCCAGGTCGACGTAGACATCTCGACCACCTTCTGTGCGACCAAGCTGCACCAGCGTCGGCGTCGGAGCGCCAGTGCGGCGGGCTTCGTCGGCCAACAACTCGAGCGGTATCGATGCGGCCAGGTGCCAGCGATCCGTCGCACCCTCCCACGGCTTCGGAAGCTCAACCGCACCAGTAGCAATCAGTTCGATCTCGCCGTCGGGTGCGCACAGGATCGCGAGCACGCGCTGCGAGTGTCGAACCAAACTCATCGCTGCGGCCCCGATCGCTACGTCGACCCGGGCCAGTCGCTCACCTGAGTGGATCGATCGAAGCGATCGTTCGGTTGCCGCCAGACTCGCGGTTGGCACTGGGATTCGGGAACGAGGGCGGGCGCGACGCTGTTGATTCCGACGCCGAACTGCCAGCAACGTGAGCACCCCAGCCGCGAGCATCGCTGCGCGTCCGGAGGTGATCAGTTCGGGTACTTCGCTGGCGCCCTCGACGCCCGCAACGTCGTCGAGGTCGGC
>JANMTV010000207.1:0-27193 GCA_031390905.1 Ilumatobacteraceae bacterium
GTCGCCGTCGTGCGGTATCGAGATCGACGACAACCTGCTCGAGTGGGACTACGGCGTGTTCGAGGGCGAGACCACGCTGCAGAGCCGCGAGCGAATCCCCGTGTGGTCGGTCTGGACGCACGAGATCACCGGCGGCGAGACGGTCGACGAGGTGGGGGAGCGGGCGGATGCCTTCCTCGCGCGCGTCGAGGCCGAGTCGCCCGAAGGCAACAACGTCGTGTTCGCGCACGGTCACCTGTTGGCGATCCTGATCGCCCGCTGGTGCGGCCTTCCCGCCGTCGAGGGACGTCGGTTCGCATTGGCCACCGCAACGGTGAGCCTGCTCGGCTGGCACCGCGACGACCGTGTGATCCGGGCCTTGAACCACCGCGTCGGCGACGAGCTCGACCCGCCCTTCCGCACCTGAGCGGTGGTGCACGACACCGATTCGTACGAATCGTACGAATCGGTGGGCGATCAGCGCGCGCGTCGGGCGGTCGCGATATGTTCGGCGATGACCGTGAAACGGGTTCCGTGAGACTCGTACGGCAGGAGCAATCGACGTGAGTACGCAGAAGCAGGTCCTCGGGCCTGACGACGTGCGCAGGGCCGTGACCCGAATGGCGCACGAGATCATCGAACGCAACCGCGGCCTTGCTGGCGTTGCTCTGATCGGTCTTCAACGTGGTGGTGTGTGGCTCGCCGAAGCGCTCGGAGGCGAGATCGCTCGCATCGACCATTCGATACAGATCGGTTCAATTGACGCCTCGCTGTACCGCGACGACATCGGACTGCGACCCGTGACTCCGGGCAGTGTGAGCGATGTTCCGTTCGAGATTGACGGAACCACCGTGGTACTCGTCGATGACGTGCTCTACACGGGGCGCACCGTCAAAGCGGCGCTCGATGCGATCACCGACTACGGCCGTCCAAGTGCTGTGCAACTCGCCGTGCTGGTCGACCGGGGGCATCGGGAACTCCCGATCCGACCTGACTTCGTGGGTAAGAATCTGCCGACGAGTGCCGACGAGCGTGTCTCGGCAACGGCCGAAGGCGTCGTAATTTCGTGAGACACTTCCGCTCGATCGAAGAAGCTGGCCCGGCCGCGCTGCATCGGTTGCTCGACCTGTCAGACCACATGGCCGAGGTCAACCGGCGGCCCAACCCCAAGGTCCCGGCATTACGTGGCAAAACGGTGTGCAACGTGTTCTTCGAAGATTCGACTCGCACTCGTTTGAGCTTCGAGACCGCGGCCAAACGGCTTTCGGCAGACACGATGACGTTCTCGGTTGGCACCTCGAGCGTCAACAAGGGCGAGAGCCTCCGCGACACGATCGAGACGATCGCCGCGATGGGTGTCGATGCCTTCGTGATCCGGCACAAGTCGAGTGGCGTTCCATGGCAGGTCAGCCAGTGGACGAACGCCAGCGTGATCAATGCCGGCGACGGTTGGCACTCGCATCCGACACAGGCACTGCTCGATTGCTACACGATTCGCACGGCGCTCAACCGACGTGACAGCTTCGACGGGCTCAAGATCGCGATCGTCGGCGACATCAAACACAGCCGCGTCGCACGAAGCGACATTCGTGCGTTTGCGATGCTCGGTGCCGATGTCACGTTGGTCGCGCCGCAGACGTTGTTGCCGCCCGGCGTCGAGGTACCGACGACGACCGACCTCGACTCGATCATCGGTCAGCTCGACGTGATCTATCTGCTACGGATGCAGCATGAACGAATGAGCGAGTCGCTCGTGCCATCGCTCCGCGAGTACACGGCACGGTTCGGACTGACCGCCGAGCGGGCGGCTCAGTTGCCTGAACATGCGCTGATCATGCACCCCGGCCCGATGAATCGCGGGGTCGAAATAGCGGTCGATCCATCCGAACTAACCGGCTCCGTGATCACGCAACAGGTCACCAATGGGATCGCCGTCAGGATGGCCGTGTTGTTCGACCTGCTCGGAAGCGGCGCAAATCTGGAGAGTGAAATATGAGCGGGAGAGTGCTGTTGTCCGGCGGAATGGTGTTGGACCAGACGGGGGAACGGCGTGCTGACGTTCGGATCCTCGACGGTCTGATCGTCGAGGCGGGTGCCGGCCTGCAGCCGATCGATGGCGAGCTGGTGCTTGACGCGTCGGGGTGCGTCGTCAGCCCGGGATTTGTCGACCTGCACACCCATCTGCGTGAGCCGGGCAAGGAGGAAGCCGAGACGATCGAGACTGGCTCGCGGGCCGCAGCCAAAGGCGGGTACACGTGTGTGGTTGCGATGCCGAACACCGACCCGACGCAGGATTGCGTCAGTGTTGTCGAGTTCGTGCGGCGTCAGGGGGAGGCGGCGGGGTTGTGCGACGTTCGTCCGAGCGGTTCGATCACGATAGGGCGCGCCGGAATGCAACTGTCGCCGCTTGCTGAGTTGGCTGCAGTCGGGGTGCACCTGTTCACCGATGACGGCACGGGAGTGCAGGATCCGCTCCTGATGCGCCGAGCGCTCGAGTACGCTGTCGACCTCGGCGTGGTGCTTGCACAACATTGCGAGGTCGCCCGCTTGACCGAGGGTGCCGTGATGCACGAGGGGCATTGTTGTTCACGACTCGGGCTTCCCGGTTGGCCGTCGTTGGCGGAGGAACTGATGGTGCATCGCGACATCGAGTTGGTCCGTTTGACCGGGGCACCACTCCACATTCTGCACCTATCGACTGCCCGCAGCGTCGAGTTGGTGAGGGCTGCAAAAGCTGATGGATTGCCCGTCACAGCTGAGGCAACGCCGCATCACATCAGTCTCACCGATGAGAAGCTGATCGGCTATAACTCGGTGTACAAGGTCAATCCGCCGTTGCGCACGATGTCCGACGTGGAAGCTCTGCGGGCGGGTTTGGCGGACGGCACGATTGATGCGATCGCCACCGACCACGCACCGCATGCGCCAGAAACAAAAGAGCGACCGCTTGATCAAGCACCTCCCGGAATGCTCGGATTGGAGACGGCGCTGGGGGTCAGCATTGCTCATCTCGACATGCCACTCGCCGACATCGTCGCCGCGCTGTCGTGGAAGCCGGCCGAGATCGCTGGAGTGGCGAACGAGCACGGTCGCCCGATCGCCGCCGGCGAACCCGCCAATCTGACAGTGTTCGACCCGAACGCCGAATGGGAGGTCCAGCCCGCCAAGCTGTCCAGCAAGAGCCGGAACACTCCGTATGTTGGCGTCAATCTCCGCGGTCGCGTGCACCACACGATCCTGCGAGGTCACCCCGTCGTCGTGAATGGCACCCCAACGCGATGAGCGATGAGTGGCCAGGCACCGCAGGTTGCTCATCGCCCAGGAATCTATATACGAATATATGCATGAACATGCAAGAATGGACGTCGTGATGAACCGAGGCGGTATTCGCGAGGGCGCGTTGGTGCTTGCTGACGGCACCGTTTTCGAGGGCGATTTGATCGGTGCCGTGGCAACTGGCGGGATTGCCACAGGTGAGGTCGTGTTCAACACGGCGCTGTCCGGCTATCAGGAGATCATCACCGACCCGAGTTATGCAGGTCAGATCATCTCGTTCACGTATCCACACATCGGCAACTACGGCGTCAACGCTGACGACTACGAGTCGCGTGGTGCGTTCTGTCGTGGTGTGATCGTGCGTGACATCGCCCGTCGGCATTCCAATTACCGCGCCGAAGGTCACCTCGAATCGTTGCTCCTAAGTCACTCGATTCCCGGCATAGCCGGGATCGATACGCGTCGCTTGACCCGGATGCTTCGCGACGTAGGGGCGATGCCAGGCGCGTTCGGTGATGCGTCCGAGGCAGCGCTTCGAGCGGCCGCCGCGGCCGAGCCAGGAACCGACGGGATTGATCTCGTCGCCACGGTCACCACTCCGGATTCGTACATGGTCGGCGAGGGCGCGCGGCACATCGTCGCCTTCGACTTCGGGATCAAGACGACCATTATCCGCCACCTGGCGGGTTTGGGCCGCGTCGAGGTCGTGCCGGCGACGACGAGTGCTGCCGACGTGCTTGCCCGAGACCCTGACGGCGTGTTCCTGTCTAACGGCCCAGGCGACCCCGCCGCCGTGACGTACGCCGCCGAAGCAATCCGACAACTGGTCGGCAACGTTCCTGTATTCGGGATTTGCCTCGGACACCAACTGCTCGGTCTGGCGCTGGGCGCCGGCACGGTCAAGCTGCCGTTTGGTCATCATGGAGCGAACCACCCTGTCAAGAACTTGCTCACCGACTCAATCGAGATCACCAGCCAGAATCACAACTTCGCCGTCGATGCCGATTCGTTCGTCGGGCTTGACCGGGCAATCCGGATGACCCACGTCAACCTCAACGATGGGGTCTGTGAAGGGTTGGAGGTGGTCGGCGAGCGCTGCTTCGGCGTGCAACATCACCCCGAAGCGGGTCCCGGCCCGCACGACAGCACCTACCTCTTCGCCCAGTTCGAGCAACTCATGAACCACGGAAAAGTGGCGATCTGACGTGCCAAGGAGAGACGATCTTCACTCGATTCTGATCATCGGGTCTGGGCCGATCGTGATCGGTCAGGCGTGCGAGTTCGACTACTCCGGTACGCAGGCGTGCCGAGTCCTCAAGGAGGAGGGCTACCGCGTGATTCTCGCCAACTCGAACCCGGCGACGATCATGACCGACCCTGATTTTGCCGACGCGACCTACATCGAGCCCCTCACTTGGGAAGTGCTCGCTTCGATCATCGAGCGTGAGCAGCCTGATGCGGTGCTCCCGACGATGGGCGGCCAAACGGGCCTGAACGTGGCAATGGAACTGTTCGAGCGGGGCCTGATCGGTGTCCCGGGCAAACCAGAGATGATCGGCGCCAATGCCGAGGCAATTGCAACAGCGGAGGACCGCCAGAAGTTCAAGGAGGCGATGATCGAAATCGGGCTTGACGTACCGCGTTCCGGTTCGGCACACACCTTGGAGGAGGCCCGTAAGGTCGCCGCCGAAATCGGGCTACCGGTGATCATTCGTCCGGCCTACATCTTGGGCGGTCGCGGAACGGGTATTGCCAGCACCGACAACGAGTTCGAGCGACTCGCAGCCAACGGCCTGGCTGCCAGCCCGATCAGCGAGATCCTCGTCGAGCAATCGATTGCCGGCTGGAAGGAGTACGAACTCGAGGTCATGCGCGACCGCGCCGACAACTGCGTGATCATCTGCTCGATCGAGAACGTCGACCCGATGGGAGTGCACACGGGCGACTCGATCACGGTTGCCCCCCAGCAGACGTTGACTGATGTCGAGTATCAGTTGATGCGCGACGCGGCGATCAAGTGCATTCGACGCGTCGGCGTCGAGACCGGTGGATCCAACGTGCAATTCGCCGTCGACCCGGAGACCGGACGCCAGGTCGTGATCGAGATGAACCCACGCGTTTCGCGTTCGTCGGCGCTGGCGTCGAAGGCGACCGGTTTCCCGATTGCCAAGATCGCCGCCAAGCTCGCCGTCGGGTACACGCTCGACGAGATTCCGAACGACATCACCAAGGCAACCCCCGCCAGCTTCGAGCCGAGCATCGACTACGTCGTCACCAAGATCCCGCGCTGGGCGTTCGAGAAACTGCCGGGGACCTCTGGGATCCTTGGCACGCAAATGCAGTCCGTCGGCGAGGCGATGTCGATTGGCCGCACGTTCCCAGAGAGCCTCCAGAAGGGACTCCGCTCACTCGAACAGGGTCGGCTCGGGCTGAACTGCGATCCGGCGGCTGAGCAGTTCGCCTCGCTGGACGAAGCCGACCTGTTGACGATGATTGCGATCCCGACCCCTGACCGGGTGTTCCAAGTCGGCGAACTGCTTCGGCGCGGCATCTCGATTGAGACGATTCACGAGACGTGCAAGATCGACCCGTGGTTCCTCGATCAGATGCAGATCATCACTGAGGAACAAGCCGTGCTGCTTGAAACCGGTATGCCGGCGATGGTTCGACGCGACTGGCGACGTGCCAAACGACTCGGGTTTTCCGACGCCCAACTTGCCCACCTCTGGCACACGGACGAGACCGTCGTTCGGGCCGCCAGGATCGCCGCCGGTGTGATCCCGACC
Source organism: Ilumatobacteraceae bacterium (assembly GCA_031390905.1). Lineage (GTDB taxonomy): Bacteria > Actinomycetota > Acidimicrobiia > Acidimicrobiales > Ilumatobacteraceae > Ilumatobacter. The sequence continues at coordinate 6,042 of JANMTV010000207.1, forward strand.
TACAAGACAGTCGACACCTGCGCAGCCGAATTCGCCGCCGAAACCCCGTACCACTACTCGACCTACGAGGACGAGAACGAGGTCAGGCCGTCGGATCGCAAGAAGGTGATGATCCTTGGCTCGGGCCCGAACCGAATCGGCCAAGGCATCGAGTTCGACTACTGCTGTGTGCATGCCAGCTTCGCGCTTCGCGATGCCGGTTTCGAGACGATCATGGTCAACTGCAACCCCGAAACGGTTTCGACCGACTATGACACCAGCGATCGGCTCTACTTCGAGCCGCTCACCAAGGAAGACGTGCTGAATGTGATCGATGCTGAGCAGCCGTACAAGGTGATCGTGTCGCTCGGCGGCCAAACGCCGCTCAAGTTGTCGGGTGAGATCCGGGCCGAGTTGGTTGCCGGTACGTCCCCGCAGTCGATCGACGATGCCGAGGATCGCGAGAAGTGGAACGCGCTGTGTCACCAGCTCGACATCCCGCAGCCCCCAGGCGGCACAGCGGTCAGCTACGAGCAGGCGTTGGCGATCACTGACGAGATCGGGTTCCCGGTGCTGATCCGGCCGAGCTATGTACTTGGCGGCCGGGCGATGCAAATCGTGTACGACGCTGATCATCTCGAACGGGCGATGGAGCAACTCAGCGGATTCGGCAGCCTCGGCAAAGAAGGCGGCCTTTCGGCGGAGCGGCCGGTGCTGATCGACCGATTCCTTGCGAGTGCGATCGAGGTCGATGTCGATGCAATCCGCGATCACACCGGAGAAGTCCTGATCGGCGGCGTGATGGAACATGTCGAGGAAGCAGGCGTTCACTCGGGTGACTCGGCATGTGCGATTCCCCCACAAACGTTGCCCGATTGGGTTGTTGAGGTGATCACGTCGTACACGGAAGCGATCGCCGAACGGCTCGACGTTCGCGGGTTGATCAACGTGCAGTTCGCCGTTGTCAACACGACGGTCTATGTGATCGAGGCGAATCCCCGGGCGAGTCGCACGGTGCCGTTCGTGGCGAAGGCTCGTGGAGTGCCGCTCGCCAAGGTCGCCACTCGGGTGATGCTTGGTGCAACGCTTTCGGAACTGCGCGTCGAGGGATTGTTGTGTGAACCCGTTGACGGGCACGTGTCCGTGAAGGAAGCGGTGTTGCCGTTCAATCGGTTCCCAGAGGTCGACCCTGCACTCGGCCCCGAGATGCGTTCGACCGGCGAAGTGATGGGAATCGACTCGACATTCGGGCGAGCGTTCTTCAAAGCGGAACTCTCCGCCGGGAACGGACTACCAACGGCCGGAACGGTGTTCCTGTCGCTGAATGATCACGACAAACCGGCTGGCTTGGTAGTCGCCAAACGGATGCGCCAGCACGGGCTCGGTCTCGTTGCCACCAAAGGCACCGCCGAGTATCTCGCCCGCTTCGGGGTCGGCGTCGATCGGGTTCTCGGCAAAGTGCAAGACGCCGACGGCGGCCAAACCGCCGTCGATCTCATCGCCGACGGCACGATCGTGTTCGTGGTCAACACGCCCCGCGGCTCGGTCGGGCGTAACGACGGTGAACACATCCGCAAGGCCGCCAGCCTCCATCGTGTCAGTTGCGTCACGACCGTGAGTGCCGCACTGGCGGCAGCCCAAGGACTCGGGGAAACCCCGGACAGCCTCCCAGTCAAGTCGCTCCAGGAATACCATTCACGATGAGTCTCGACACCCGGGTGTTTGTCGGTTCGGTCGAGTTGAAGAATCCGATCATGACGGCTTCTGGGACGGCGGGGTACGGGTCGGAGTTCGCTCCCTACTTCGACCTCTCGTCGATCGGGGCGATTGTCACGAAGTCGATCGCTGCCTACGAGTGGGCCGGCAACCCGGCCCCTCGGGTACATCCGACACCGCAGGGAATGATCAACGCCGTCGGTCTTCAGGGCCCCGGCATACGGCACTGGCTCGATCACGAACTGATCGACCTGCTTGCAACCGGGGCAACTGTCGTGTGCAGCATTTGGGGTCGATCTGTCGACGACTACCGGACGGCCGCCGACATGCTCGCTGCCGCACCTCCCCAGGTCGTCGCCGTCGAAGTCAATCTGTCCTGTCCGAACCTTGAAGGTCGCGGAAGCATCTTCGCTCACGATCCGGCCGTCTCGGCGGAGGTAATCGCTGCGACGGAGGGTTGCGGCCGGCCACGCTGGGCCAAGTTGAGTCCGAACACCGATCGGATCGCGGAAGTCGCCGCCGCAGTGCATACCGCCGGGGCGGAAGCCGTGACGTTGATCAACACCCTGCTCGGGATGGTGATCGACGAACGTACGCTGCGACCGGCACTCGGCAACGGCGGGGGAGGTGTGTCGGGTCGGGCGATCCATCCGATCGCTGTGCGCACCGTCTATGACGTTCGTCTCCAACACCCGGATCTTCCTATTGTCGGCGTCGGGGGAGTGGCCTCAGGCTGGGACGCAGCCGAGTTGATGCTGGCTGGTGCCAATGCGGTTCAGGTCGGAACTGCCAGTTTCGCCGACCCGAGAGCGTGTCCCAAGGTGCTCGCCGAACTGACCGACTGGGCCGAGTCGAGGGGGATTCCCCGTTTGTCCGGTCTCAGCGCGGTAATGTGACGTGTATGGCAACACCTCCGCAGTTGACTCCTGAGCAGCGGACCTCGGCCCTTGCAAAGGCCGCCGAGGCGCGCGCCGCCCGAGCCGATATCAAGGCCCGACTCAAGATGGGCTCGATGTCGCTCGCGCAAGCGCTCACCTCGACTGACAACAACGTCGGCAAGCTCAAGGTGGTCTCGATGCTCGAATCCCTGCCAGGTGTCGGCAAGGTGAAGGCACGACGCGTCATGGACGAGGTCGGCATCGCTGATAATCGTCGCGTTCAGGGTCTCGGCACTCAACAACGTGCAGCCCTGCTCGACCAGCTTGGCTCATGAATCGTTGATCATCGTCGTCTCCGGCCCCGGAGGCGTCGGAAAGGGCACGATTGTCGATGCCCTCATCCGTCGCGACCCCAAACTCTGGTTGAGTCGCTCGTGGACGACCCGCGAACGGCGTTCGGGTGAAGCCGACGACGCATACGTGTTTCGCACGACTGACGAGTTCGAGGATCGGATCACTGCTGGCGGTTTTCTCGAATGGACTGAGTTCCTCGGTAATTACTACGGAACGCCCCGCCCTAAACTGCTGAATGGTCCTGATGCGCCCGACATTGTGCTCGAAATCGAGCTCGACGGCGCTCAACAGGTCAAGCGTCAGTACCCACAGGCGATTTTGATCTTCGTACTCCCTCCCACTCGCGAGGAACAGGAGCGTCGATTGCGCGGCCGCGGTGACCCCGGTGACAAAGTCTTGGCTCGGCTACGCAAAGCCGAAATGGAAGAACCCGTTGGTCGACAGCAGGCAGATTACGTCGTGGTCAACGATGAGTTGGAGCGAACGGTCGACGAGATGATGGTGATCATCGATCGTGAACGATCCCGGTAAGCTAACTCGCTGCATTCTGCGCACTTCTGAAGGAGCTGGTCCATGGCCAAGAGCCACGACACGATGATGACGCCCTCGATCGAGACCCTCTTGGGCCGCGTCGATTCCAAGTTCAGTTTGGTCACCCTGGCCGCACGTAGGGCACGCAACATCAACTCGTACTTCAACCAGCTCGGTGACGGCCTCGGTCATATGATTCCGCCGCAGGTGTCGTCGACCGCGCGGAAGCCGCTGAGTATCGCCTTCGAGGAGATTTCGGTCAACAAGATCGTGCAGACCGAATTGCCTGCCGAACCGGTCGACGATCCGAGCGGTCTGCCTCAGGGCGCCGCCGAAGCTACTGAAGCCTGAGAGGTCGGTCGGTGCTTGCCGGCAAGCGCATCGTGCTCGGTGTTACCGGCGGGATTGCGGCGTACAAGGCGGTCGAGATCAGTCGCCGGTTGGTTGATGCCGGTGCCCATGTCGTCCCAGTGATGACGAAGGGCGCCGAGCACTTCCTCGGCGTGACCACGCTGTCGGCACTCGCCAGCGAGCCAGTCAAGACGCGCCTGTGGGACGACCCGGAATCCCCGATTCCGCACACCAAACTCGGTCAGAGCGCCGATCTGATCCTTGTTGCACCGGCGACGGCTCGGATCATCGGTGCATACGCTGCAGGTCTGTCGACTGACCTGCTGACAAACGTGCTGTTGGCGACACGCGCACCGGTGATGATTTGCCCGGCGATGCACACGGAGATGTGGGAGCACCCGGCGGTCGTTGACAACATCGCCACGCTCCGCTCCCGCGGGGTCCACATTGTCGGGCCTGAGTCCGGTCGACTCGCCGGCGGAGACAGTGGGGCCGGCCGGTTGGCATCGCCTGAATCGATTGTCGCTGCAGTCGAACGGTTGCTGTCGGCGGGCGACCTCGATGGTGTCACCGTGGTGATCAGTGCAGGAGGCACACGCGAGCCGATCGATGCTGTCCGAGTGATTGCCAATCGCAGTTCCGGAAAGCAGGGCTACGCAATCGCCGACGAGGCTGTTGCTCGCGGTGCCACGGTCACGCTCGTTACGACAGTCGACCGAGCGACACCACATGGAGTGACCGCCGTTCGGGTCGAAACAGCTGCCCAGATGCAGGGTGCAATGACCGAACTGGCTCCGAGCGCCGACGTCGTGATCATGTCGGCTGCCGTTGCCGATTTTCGACCGGTACTGGTCGCTGAGCACAAGCTGAAGAAGTGTGACGGTATCCCTCAAATTGTGCTCGAACAGACCCCTGACATTTTGGCCGGGCTGGGTGCCGACAAGCCGCATGGTCAAATCCTCGTTGGGTTTGCAGCTGAAACCGACGATATTGCGACCAACGCCGAGCGCAAGCTCGTCGACAAGCATCTCGATCTAGTCGTCGCCAATGATGTCGGTGCCCCAGAGACGGGTTTTCAGCACGACACGAACGCCGTAACGTTGTTCGCCGTTGGCGAACTCCCGGTCGTCGTGGGGCTGGCTGACAAACGTACGATCGCTGCTGCGATCATCGATCGAATCGTCGCGCTGCGGCGCTCCGATCGTTGAACATGGCACGAATCATCTCACGCACGCATCCGCAATTCGACATCCGAAGTTCGACATCCGAAGTTCAATATCAAGGGAGAAACTGTGGCTCGCTGGACGTTTAGTTCTGAGAGTGTGACCGAAGGTCACCCCGACAAGATGGCCGACCAGGTCAGTGACTCGGTCCTTGATGCAATCCTCGCCGAGGATCCGAATGGCCGGGTGGCGTGCGAGACGCTGCTGACTACGGGCCTCTGTGTGGTGGCCGGCGAGATCACCACCAACGCCTATGTTGACATCCCCAAGATCGCTCGTGAGACGATCAAGGAAATCGGCTACGACAACGCCTTGTACGGTTTTGACGGCAACACGTGCGGCGTAATCGTGTGCATCGACGAGCAGAGTGCCGACATCGCACAGGGTGTCGATGCCAGCGAGGAACTGCGCGGCGGGCAGGCCGGCGAAGACCGGATCAACGCTCAGGGTGCCGGCGACCAGGGGATGATGTTCGGGTACGCCTGCAACGAAACCGACGATTTGATGCCGCTCCCGATCTGGACGGCTCATCGGTTGGCCGAGCGACTGACTGAGGTCCGCAAGTCCGGTCAGGTTCCATACCTGCGCCCAGACGGCAAGACACAGGTCACATACGAGTACGAAGCTGGCAAGGCCGTCGCCCTGCGCAGCGTGCTTATCTCGACTCAGCACCAAGAAGGTATCGATCGCGACAGCGTGATTCGTCCTGATCTGATCGAACAGGTCATCCGCCCGACCGTCCCAGCGCAGTTCGCTGATGACGATTACGACATCTTTATCAACCCGACCGGCAATTTCGTGATCGGTGGCCCTCACGGCGACACCGGACTGACCGGCCGCAAGATCATTGTCGACACCTACGGAGGCATGGGTCGCCATGGCGGCGGTGCTTTCTCTGGTAAGGATCCGTCGAAGGTCGATCGCTCTGCCGCCTATGCCGCTCGTTGGGTCGCAAAACATGTCGTTGCCTCCGGCGCAGCGAGCCGCTGCGAGTTGCAGGTGGCCTACGCAATCGGCATGGCGCAGCCGCTCAGCATTCTCGTCGAAACGTTCGGCACGAACAATGTGTCCGACGAAGCGATCGAAGCAGCAGTTCGAGCCGTATTCGACCTGCGTCCCGGCGCGATCGTGCGCGATCTCGACCTCAAGAAGCCGATCTATCGCCGCACAGCGGCATATGGCCACTTCGGCCGTTCAGGCTTCTCGTGGGAAGACGCCAGCCGACTCGCCGAGTTCAAGGCGGCGGTTGGTCTGTGACCCTGACACTCACCGCCTGATATGACATGGCGGTGACCGTCGCCCGCGTGCTTCCCAACGTCACCGGTCTCGACAAGCTGTTCGACTACACGATTCCCGATCACCTCGCTTCGGCGGCAGTCGTCGGGGCGGTCGTGCGTGTGGAGTTGCACGGTCGACGCGTCGGCGGATGGATCACGTCCGTTGAACCGGTCGATGCGTTGCCGGAAACCGATCTCAAGCCGATCGCCAAGGTGACAGGCTTCGGTCCGACCGCTGAACTGATTGAACTCGCCGAATGGGCGTCAGTCCGCTGGGCGGGTAGGCGGCGCCACTTTCTCATGGCGGCGTCGCCACACCGAGCCGTGACTTCGATCCCGACCACGCATCGAACAGGCCGAGTCGTCGAACCTCGGTCGCCGGCGTCGACCCGGATCCTGACGGGAGGAGACGGCCGCGGAGGAGTGTTGCGGCTTCCCCCGACGAGTGATCCGATGCCGGCCATCCTGAGCGCAACAGCGATCGGACCGACGTTGGTTGTCGTACCTTCGGTCGATCAAGCAATCCTGCTCGCCGCCCGCCTCCGCCGTTCTGGCTTGACGGTCGCAGTGCTGCCTCACGAATGGCCACGTGCTGCCGGCGGTGTCGACGTGGTGATCGGCAGTCGAATCGCCGCTTTTGCACCGTTCCCCGGGCTTGCTGCGGCGGTGGTGATCGACGAGCACGACGAGGCTCTACAGGAGGAGGGATCACCGACGTGGCATGCGCGCGACGTGCTGATCGAACGCTGTCGCCGACTCGGTGCGCCGTTGTTGCTCGTGTCGCCGTGCCCTACGGTCACATCCCTGGAATGGGGACATGTCGTTCGTCCGCCGCATGAGCGTGAACGCAACGGATGGCCAATCGTCGACGTGATCGACCGCACCGACGATGAGCCTTGGAAGCGCTCGCTGATCACTTCGCAACTGATCACCCAACTGCGCGATGTGTCTCGAACGGTTGCATGTGTGATCAACACGACTGGGCGAGCCCGGATGCTTGCGTGCCGCACGTGCCGTGAACTGGCGCGCTGCGAACGCTGCGACGCAGCTGTGATTCTCGCCGATGACGGTCGCCTAACGTGTCTCCGGTGTGAATCGGTGCGTCCCCAGGTGTGTTTGGCATGTCAGTCGAGCCGCTTCGCCAATCTAAGACCGGGTGTCACTCGTTTGCGAGAAGAGCTCGAGGCTGCTGCCAATCGCCCAGCCATCGCGGTAACAGGTGTCGGCCACGAGCGGCCGCCGAGGTCGGGTGTCTACGTCGGTACCGAGGCAGTGTTGCACCGGGTCGAACACGCCGACACGGTCGTGTTCCTCGACTTCGACCGTGAAGTGTTGGCACCGCGATATCGAGCTGCAGAGCAAGCAATGGGCCTGCTGGTTCGGGCGGCGCGGCTTGTCGGTCCGAGGTCGAGAGGCGGTCGAATCCTGATCCAAACGTTCATGCCGTCGCACGAGGTGATCCAAGCGGCCGTGCTCGCCGATCCTGGCCGAATCGTGCAGGGAGAACGAGAGCGCCGCCGAATGCTCGGTCTCCCACCCTTCGGTGGCTTGGCCGAAGTATCGGGAACAGGCAGCGACGAGTTCGTTGGCAGCGTGATGTCGAACGATGTCAGCATCGGCGGGGGCGGCGGTCACTACATCCTGCGAGCCGACGACTGGACCACATTGGGCCGCGCTCTAAGCTCCGGAACTCGCCCGAGCGGCAGTCGCCTACGAATCGCCGTCGACCCTCCTCGTTGAACGCTGGCGCTGAGTTTGCATGAGACGGAAGCCAGCTCGGCTGGCGATTCGTCGAGTCGGGTAGCCCTCGTCGGTCAGCCATCGTTGAAGTGAGTCGGCGCCAAGGTGCTTCTGGGCAACCAGGATGGCTTGACCGTCGATCTCGAGACGGCCGAGCCACTCGAGTAGCAGAGCATGGAGCGCTTGCTTGCCGATCCTGATCGGGGGGTTCGACCAGATTGCGGCGAACTGCACCTCGGTGGGAACCTGTTCGGGAGATACGACCACGACGTTGTTGACTCCGTTGCGTTTGGCGTTGGCGGCGGTCAACTGGCGGGCTCGTTCGTTGACGTCGACGGCCCACACGGATGCGTCAGGAGAACGTAGACCGAGAGCCAACGCGATCGCGCCCGAACCGCACCCCAAGTCCAGTAGATCCCCACGAGACGGCGGCGGTGGTGCTTCACGGAGGAGCAGTCCGGTTGCCGTATCGAGGTGCCCGTAGCTGAACACTCCGCGATCGGTCGCCATCGTGAACCCGACGTCGGGAAGCCCAACATCAACGATGATTTCGTCAGAAGTGACGTGTGGTTTGTCGTCGAAATAGTGGGACATCTGTTGAGTAGCCTGTCACGCCATGGCCTATACGATCCGCACCTACGGTGATCCGGTGCTCAAGTCGAAGGCTGCGCCCGTCACCGACGTTGATGGCAAGCTGATTCGACTCGTCAACGACATGTTCGAAACCTTGCACGAGAGCGAACTCGGGATCGCACTCGCCGCACCTCAGATCGGCGTTCAGAAGCAAATCTTCGTATGGGACCTCGACGGCGCGCAGCAGGTCATCTTCAACCCTGAAATTGTCGAGTCCGATGGTGAATGGGTCTACGACGAAGGGTGTCTGTCGATCCCTGGCTTGTATGTTGAGATGGTTCGTCCGAAGACCGTGCTGATGCGCGGCATCGGCATCGATGGCAACGTCGTCGAGCGTGAAGCCGACGAACTCGAAGCCAGGTTGTATCAGCATGAACTCGATCATTTGCATGGCGTGTTGATGTTCGATCGGATGACATCCGAACAACGCAAGGAAGCGTTGACCGAGTACCGCAGATTGCAGAGCGCCGTCACCGGAACTGACGAGGCCGAGCCTCGCAAACGCCGCCTGCGCTTGAAGTGAAACTCGTCTACCTCGGGACGCCCGCCATGGCGGTGCCGCCGCTTGAGGCGTTGGTCGCGGCTGGGCACGAAGTGCTGATGGTCGTGACGGGCGCCGACAAGCGACGTGGCCGGGGGAACGCAACCTCACCGAGTCCGGTCAAGGCCGCCGCCGAACGGCTCGGGATCCCGGTTACGCATGTGTTCGGCGATGTGGTCGGCGATGTGGTCGCTGCCGGTGCCGAGCTCGGGGTCGTCGTTGCCTACGGCCGGATCATCAAACCGTCCGTGCTCGCTCGGTTGCCAATGATCAATCTGCATTTCTCGCTGCTGCCGCGGTGGCGCGGCGCTGCTCCGGTCGAACGAGCAGTGCTCGCCGGCGATGACGTGACTGGTGTGTGTCTGATGGCGGTCGACGAGGGCCTCGATACCGGTGGTGTGTTCGCCCGCGTTGAAGTACCGATTGGCGGCGAGACGACCGCTGACGAGTTGCGCACCGAACTCGTCGACGTCGGCACCCAGCTTCTGATCGCCACGCTCGCATCCGGCCTCGGCGAACCAGCGCCGCAGATCGGCGAGGTGATGTATGCCGCCAAGATCGACCCGGCCGAGTTGCGAATTGATTGGTCTCGACCCTTGGTAGAGATTCACCGGCTGATCCGGCTTGGTGGTGCATGGACAACGTTCCGCGGCGCCCGATTCAAGATCCACGCAGCACACATGCTCGACGGTCAGGTCGTTCCGACGATCGTGCAACCGGAAGGCAAACCGAAGATGCACTATGAGTCCTGGCGAAACGGTGCCCGCCCCGATCCTGGTGAGTGGTTCGTGTGACGATCACCGCTCGGGCTGTGGCTTATGACGCTCTCAAACGAATCGAGTCGGATGGTGCGTATGCCAACTTGATGTTGGGCGCGACGCTCGAGCGTTCGCGATTGTCCGACATGGACCGCAGGTTCGTGACCGAGTTGGTGTACGGCACCACTCGAATGCGACGTGCCTGCGACGCACTGGTTGACCGGTTCATCACGAGTCCACCCGACGCTCCGACTCGGACATTGCTGAGGCTCGGTGCCTACCAACTGGCATTCGCCGGCGTACCGGCACATGCAGCAGTTGGGGAGACGGTTGGATTGGCACAGAAGCGAGTCAGCGGATTCGTCAATGCGGTTCTTCGAAAGGTGTCGACAACTCCGATGATCTGGCCGTCGGAGATGGCTCGCCTGAGCTACCCGGACTGGATTGGCGAGGCATTGACCGGCGAGTTGGGCGGCGATGATGCGGTTGCCGCGATGGAACGCATGAACGAGGCCCCGACCGTCACGATTCGCGACGACGGGTACGTCCAGGACGAGTCGTCACAATGGGTGGCCACTGCGGTCGAACCACAGTGGGGTGAACGGATCCTGGATACCTGCGCCGCACCCGGGGGCAAGGCCACAGCGCTCGCAGGTTCAGGGGCGATCGTGACTGCCGCCGATCTGCGTCCGAATCGGGTCAGCATGATTGCAGAGAATGCGAGCCGGCTGGGGGTCGACCTGACGACCCTGGTCGCTGACGCCACCGACCCACCATTCGAACCGGCATCGTTCGACGCCGTTCTGATTGACGCACCGTGCAGTGGGCTGGGGGCACTCCGTCGCAGACCTGATGCCCGCTGGCGAATCACGCCAGAAGACATCGTCGATCTCGCCGCGCTGCAGGCCCGGATCCTCGCCGCCTCTGCCCCACTTGTCCGGCCGGGCGGTCGGTTGATTTACAGCGTCTGCACGTTGACTGCGTTCGAGTCGATCGAGCACGCGATACCCGACGGGTTCGAGACTGACGAACGCACGCCGACGGCCGGTACCTGGCGACCGTTTGGTCACGGCTGGCGGGTGCTGCCGCAAGATGCCGACACCGACGGCATGGTGTTGATTCGATACCGTCGTGTTTCATGAGCGACGAAACGCCTCTGTTCGCCAAGGTACTGACCGTGAGCGACGGCGTGTTCCATGGAGTCCGTGACGACACCGGTGGACGCGGGCTTGTCGAACACCTCGCAGGCAACGGCTTTAGCGTGATTGATCATCAGGTAACCGACGACGGGGCGGGGGCCGTCGCCCAGAAGCTGCGTGAGTTGAGCAGTGAGTTCGCCGGTTTGATCGTGACGACCGGCGGCACTGGTTTCGCACCACGCGATCAAACTCCAGAGGGAACCCGCCTGGTGATCGAGCGAGAGGCTCCCGGAATCGCCGAAGCCATGCGACTGATCAACCCGCACGGCCGCCTGAGTAGGGGAGTCGCCGGAATCCGCGGTCAAGTGCTGATCTGCAATTGCCCTGGCTCTCCCAAAGGCGCAATCGAACAACTCGATGCCGTGATCGACGTTCTACCCCACGCCATCCGACTGCTCCACGCCAAACCAACGAGTCACTGACGCAACGCAACAGCGGTTGATGCACGCAACCGGGCAGTCTCGACAGGGATTCGGTCGGTAGCCTCGCCTCTGTGCTGCGGATTGTTCTCCCGAAGGGGTCACTTGAGAAGCCAACACTTGAGTTGTTCGAGGCCGCCGACCTGAACGTGATTCGTTCCTCCGCCGTCGAATACAGGGCGACGATCGACGATCCGCGTGTGCTCGAGGTGCGGATTCTGCGCCCTCAGGAGATTCCGGTCTACGTTGCCGAGGGCCTGTTCGACATCGGGATCACGGGACGTGACTGGGTCGAGGAGACTGGCAGCCATATCGAAAGTCTCGGTGAGTTGCAGTACTCGAAGGCGACGTCAAGCCCGGTCAAGGTCGTCGTGGCCGTGGCAGGCGATTCGGCGTACCAGAGCGTCGAGGATCTTCCAAACGGTGTGCGGGTTGCGTCGGAGTATCCGGAGATGACCAAGCGCTACTTTGCCGCCAAAGGGGTCAAAGCCGACGTACGCCTGTCGTACGGTGCCAGCGAGGCCAAGATTCCAGACATCGCGGACTGCGTCGTCGACATCACGGAAACTGGCCGGGCATTGCGTGCGGCCGGTCTTCGAGTAATCGACACAATTCTCACGAGCTATACCGAGGTCGTCGCCAACCCAGTCAGTTTTGCCGACCCGGCGAAGCGCCGGGCAATGGAACAACTGATGACATTGCTGAATGGAGCGCTCGAGGCGCGCGGCAAGGTGCTCTTGAAGGTCAACGTGTCTGCTGCTGACAAGGACGCAGTGCTGGCTGTTCTGCCGTCGGCCAAGTCGCCGACCGTGAATCAGTTGGCCAACGGTGACTATGCGATCGAAAGCGTGGTGGCCAAGGCCGGGATCAACGTGATCATCCCAGCGCTCAAGGATGCCGGTGCCACCGATCTGCTCGAAATTCCAATCAGCAAAATCGTCCACTGATGTTGACAGGTATCGTCACCGAGTTCGACGGGCCACGCGGTCTCGGCACTGTCAAGGTCAATGACGGTACGAACTTCATGTTCCACTGCATCGAAATTGCCGACGGCACTCGAACGGTCGACGTCGGCCAACATGTGAGCTTTGACCCGCTCCCCAAGTTCGGTCAGTATCAAGCCGGCCGAATCAACAAGCGTTGATTTGCAGATGACGAACCCGCAGACACGGGATCAACGCGAGCGTCGCATTCTTGATGTGTTGATGGCGCTCCAACCGGGCGAAGTCACAACGTACGGCGACATTGCCGAAGTTGCCGGCTACCCCAAGCTGTCGGGATTGGTCGGCCGAATCCTGGCTGTGACCGATCAAGAGGTCCCGTGGTGGCGGGTGGTCAACTCCTCCGGCCGCCTCGTCCCGGGCCATGAGCACGAGCAGTCAGCGTTGCTCCGGGAGGAAGACGTAACCGTGCGCAACAATCACGTCAAGTCGGCACCACTGGGGCGGTTTTTCCGGTAACCCTGACCAGATCGGTCGTGTTCGTCAGGGACCTTCGATCGTCATCGTTGTCTCCAACCGGTCGCCGCCGAGTTCGTTGCTCATCGTGAGATCGATATGAATCTCGCCGGTTCCGTATTCGGCTGAAGCGTTCGTGATCACCAGGTAGAAACGCTCACCGGAGGGTGCTTCGCTGACTCCGCTCTCGCCAGTGAGGTAGACGACGAGTTCCTTGCTCTGCCCATCGGCTGTGGTAACGGTGCCGCTGGCCATGAAGTTCGAGCCGTTGATCACCTCGGTTCCTGTGTTCATGGCGACGAGGAACAACAGATCGTTGGCGCGGTCGTACCGGGCGGAGTTGTCATCGAGAATCCAGCGCGCCTCGACACCGGCATCGACGAATGTTCCCGGAGTTCGCCCATCTGTGCCGATCGGCTGGGGATCCTCTGACCGCAATGCGGCCCAGGTCTGGTTGCCAACGACACCGTCGACGAGGAGCCCTTTGACCTCTTGGAACCACAGCACAGCGTTGTGGGTGTCCTCGCCGAATACGCCGTCCCTGGTCAACGTGGCGTAGCCGTTCGCATCGAGCCACAACGTGAGCAGTTCTTGCAGGTACTCGACCCATCCATCTCCCGAAGAGTCTCCTTTGCGCAGCGTGGGTTCTTGGGTTTCGTCGTTCGACATGAGTTCGGCCCTCCGGCGGGTCGTCGGGCGTCCCCAGCGGACACTCACTTGACGATCAACGATGAACTCCGTCGGACGATTCGGCCATGTACATACGGGCATCCATCCGTGCAGCCAATTGAGCGCTGTGACTGGATCTGCGAAGGGACCGTCGACAACCGGTCGACCTACTTTGCTGATCCCGACTTCACACTGACGAAGGCGAGTCTGATGTTGGCCAACGCGTCCCGCATGGTCGGGGCGTCGTCACCCAATCGCTCCTCGAGACCTTCGACGAGGCATGCCACGGCGTCGATTGCGAGCGCCGCCGAAGGTAGGTTCGGTGGCATCGACGAAAGATGGATCGCAGCCAACTCGTACAATCCCATCACGTGGTTGGTCACAACGACCTCGGCGGGCACCTGGGCAAGCCGTGCCCGAGATTCAGCCATTGCTTCTTGAACATCGGCGACCCGATCGGGTCGCTCGTCAGACAGGTCGTCGTGCTGGACGCCGCCCTGGTTCACACCCAGCACGTCGGAATCGTCATTCACCTGCGCTAGCCTAGCGAGGTCGGTTACTTCGGTAATCGGCGACAACTGAAGCGAAGTGGGGGCAACTCCCACCCGGCCACCAACAGCGAAAGCGATTGAGTGCGTCCAGGTCACGAACGATCACGGCCTGCTGGCCGTCCACACCGACTCAATTCGGTGTGGACTCTCCGGCTGGTCCGCTCCGCCATGACTTCGCGTCGAGCAGGACCAGACCAAACGACAGGGAGGCCAACCCTTTGCACAGGAGTGATCAGCCATAGCACCGCCGAAGAGCGACCAGCACCGTATCAACGACAGGATCCGGACCCGAGAAGTCCGACTGATTGGCCCCGACGGCCAGCAACTCGGAATCAAGGCAGTTCCGGACGCGTTGAGACTGGCCCGTGGTTATGACCTCGACCTCGTCGAGGTGGCACCGATGGCAAACCCCCCGGTTTGCCGGATCATGGACTACGGGAAGTTCCGGTACGAGGAAGCGCAAAAGGCCAAAGAGGCCCGAAAGAAATCCTCGAACGTGACGGTGAAAGAGGTCAAGTTCAGGCCCAAGATCGGCAAGGGCGACTTCGATACCAAAGTGCGTCACCTCGTCGAGTTCATCGACGAAGGCCACAAGGTCAAAGTCACGTTGCAGTTCCGTGGTCGCGAGATGGCCCATCCAGAGCTCGGTCGCAAAGTTCTCGATGACGTGATTGCAGCGGTAGGTGTGCACGCCAAGGTCGAAAACCAGGCACGCATGGAAGGCCGAAGTATGTCAATGGTCCTGTCGCCAGACAAGAAGGCGATGGACGCAATCAAGAAGGCCGAATCCTCCAAGGTGAAGGCCGAACAACCAGCACGCATCGATACCGAAGCGGCTCCGGCCGAGCAGTCAACCGAGATCGAGGTCACCGAGGCACCAGTCGAGGCCGAGGCCGAGCAACCAGCAGAGATTCAAACAACAGAGATTGATCTCACCGTGATCCCAGTTGACGCAGCAATTGACGCTGAGGAAACCCCCGAAGAAGCAGGAGAGCAGTAATGCCGAAGATGAAGACCAGCAAAACAGCTGCCAAGCGGTTCAGAACGACCGGAACCGGCAAGCTGCGTCGCGAACAGGCGATGCGCCAGCACCTGTTCGAAAAGAAATCCTCGACCCGCACGCGTCGCCTAGAGGGCGACGTTGACGTTCACCCAACCGATGTAAAAAAGATCAAGCGTCTGCTCGCGCAGCGCTGATAGCGACCGACAAGGAGATATGAGATGGCACGCGTCAAGCGCGGTGTGGCAGCCAAGAAGCGCCACAAGAAGGTACTCAAGCAGGCCAAGGGTTACTACGGCAACAAGAGCCGATCGTTCCGAGCGGCCAACGAGCAGGTCATGCACAGCGGGCAGTACGCCTTCCGTGACCGGAGGGCCAAGAAGGGCGAATTCCGTCGACTCTGGATCCAGCGAATCAACGCAGGCTGCCGCCTGAACGACATGAGCTACAGCCGGTTCATCGCTGGTCTGAATGCCGCCGGCATCGAAGTCGACCGCAAGATCCTCGCCGATCTCGCCGTAACCGACGCCGCCGCGTTTTCGGCAATCGTGGCTCAGGCCAAGGCCGCGCTCTAACGATGGCGGGCTCGTTGTCCGCTGCGCTTCCGCCTCGCGCCGCTTGCGGCTCGTCGCTGGCGCCACCCCCGTCGCTTGTCGGCGGGTTATGCGGAAACGTCCTGTTCTGAGCGAACTGCTGGCCTTCACGAATCCGAAGGTTCAACGACTGCGGCGCCTCCTGGGGCGCCGCAGTTGGCGTTCCGAGGAGGGTGCCTTCGTCGTCGAGGGTGCGGTTCTGATCGCCGAGGCCGTCGATGCCGGTTGGACGATCGAAGCGGAATTTGTGGCACCCGGCTCCGCTGCCATCTCGGACGGCCCCGTGTTCGAACTGGCCGACGGCGTGCTGGAACGGGTCGCCTCGACGGAGCGGCCGCAGCCGAATCTTGCAGTCGTCGGAATCCCGGAAACGACCGTGTCGCTGCCGACCGCGTCATTTGTGGTCGTCGCCGACCAACTCGCCGACCCTGGCAACCTCGGCACGATCTTGCGTTCCGCCGAAGCTGCAGGTGTAGAGGCCGTCGTACTCACCCCCGGTTCTGTCGACCGGTTCAACCCAAAGGTGGTCCGTGCGAGCGCCGGAGCGGTATTCCACGTACCGGTAGTCGTGGCGACGTTCGAGGACCTACGCGCCGCCGGACTACGTCTGATCGGTACCTCCTCCCACCAAGGTGATCGTCACACCGTTGCCGACTGGTCAGGACGAGTGGCGCTCGTACTGGGTAACGAATCGCACGGCCTTCCTGACGATGCAACCGTCGACCAATGGGTCAGGATCGAGCATCAAGGAAGGGCAGAGAGTCTGAACGTCGCGATGGCTGCCACGGTCCTGGTGTTCGAGGCCAGCCGCCAACGAAACTCGGTGGATTGAACGCTTGAACGTCTTGCGGTCGTGCTGGCTGACCGGGCTCAGACGAGGAGTTGGACGACGACGATCTTGGCGATCATTGCGATCGGAAACACGAGTGCGTAGGCCCGACTGATTCGGTCGTCGCCTGCCGAGCGCTGGAGGCCGTATGCAAGCGCCGCCGGTTGCGTCTCGATGCCTGCCAACATGCCTGCTGCTTCAACTGCGTCTCGACGGGCAACCAGCGTGACCACCAGTGGCACCAAGGCCGCGAAGGCGACGCCGAGCAACGCGCCGGCGGCCACCAGCTTGAGTCCGTGACGCGTGCCGATCGCGTCGGCGAACGCTGTGCCGCTGCCGAGGCCGGCGCACGCTAGGAACATCAGGATCCCAAGCTGTCGGATGACCTGATTGGCGGCGTGTGGGATCTGCCATGTAACAGGCCCGGTGCGTGAGATCACCCCGAGGACGAGCCCGACGACGAGCGGCCCCCCGCCAATCCCGAGCCCGAGCTTCAGCGACCCGACGTCCAGCGCGGCGGTGCCAACGATGACGCCGACGGTTGCGCCAAAGGCGAAGCCGAGCGCGTCGACTTCGGCCAGGTGACGCTCGGAATCCCCGAGCAGTCGAGCGGTCTGCGCCAGGCCATCAGTCGGTCCGACGACGCGAACGCGATCACCGAGTTCGAGCACAAAATTACTCGTGACTACAAAGTCTTCGTCGCCGCGTCGTACTCGGGTCGGAATCACTCCGTGACGGCGTGGCAGGTCGAGGTCGGCTAGCCGCTGGCCGGCGAGTCGACGATTGGACACGACGATCCGTCGAAAGTCGAGCTGACTCCGGTCCAGCGGCAAGTGGCGATCGCTTCGCTCACCAACATCGCGTGCGAACGCCGCGACAGCGGTCTCGGGTCCGACAACGACTACAACATCGTCGCGATGGAGGCGTTGCTCGGCGGTTGCGATCTGGACCCGGTCGGCGCGCTCGAAGCGACTGAACGCGATTCCCTGGTAGCGCGATTGCAGTTCGTCGAGTGTCGGCAGATCGTTTGCAGTCACGTGCACGGTCCAGTTGATCACCCGTTCGGCTGCTGGCGGGGGTGCGGGTGGCTCAAGCGTTGCCGGTAACGGGAGTCGACGGCTGAGCACCAAACTCATCATCACGAGCATTCCTGCGACCGCCGCCGGATAGGTCAGCGAGTAGGCGATCACGGGGTCCCCCGAGGTAAGCGCGTCGGATGCGGCCTGTAGTGCGGGCGTATTGGTAGTGCTCCCTGCGAACAGTCCGGCCGTCTCTGCCGAGGTGAGATCGAGCATCGCGCCGACCGCCGCGCACATGCCCCCGAGGGTGAGGATCAATCCACCGGTCAGCAGGCAGGCCACGGCACCGCCACGCCGGGCGCTGCTGAAGAAGGTCGGTCCAGACGCAAGCCCGATCGTGTACGTGAACAGCACGAGACCAAGTTCACGGAGGACCGTGAGGCCTTGGGCGCCACTCAGGGATTCGTCAATCGCACCAATCGCCAGCCCAACGAAGAGTGCCGCCGCCGGTCCGAGGGCGACGCCTTTGATGCGGACCGCGCCGACGCCCGCGCCGAAAGCGATTGCCAGGAACACGAGCAGCACCGGGTCGCCAGCGAGGAGGTCGACCACGCTGCAAACCTAGCCGTTCTTGCTCATCAAACGTTCACGTTGGGAGGAGCCAGACGGCGGCGTCTTGCGGAAGGCCGGATCCGACGTCCTCCACCGATGAAACCAAGATCGTTCCGTTCGGCAGCGTGATCGCATCTTCGCCGAAGTTGACGACGCAGATCACGCCGGAGCCGCGGCGGAACGCGAGGACGTTGTTTGCGAGTTCGAACCACTCGAGGTACTCGTCGGCGGTGAAATACTTGGCACGAGCATCCAGTGCCCGACGGTACAACTCGAGCGTTGAGCCAGAGACGCCGGTTTGCGCTTCGACTGACAACGCGCCGAACGATTCAGGTTGCGGGAGCCAGGGCTCAGCATCGCCGAAGCCGAACGATACCCCAGCGGACGTCCACGGGATCGGTACTCGACACCCGTCGCGGCCCTTCTGCGAATGTCCAGAGTTCTCCCACACGGGATCATCGAGCACCTCGGGCGGGAGATCCCATACCTCCGGCAAGCCGAGTTCCTCGCCCTGATAGAGATACGTCGACCCGGGTAGGGCGAGCAGCAGGAGAGTGGCTGCACGGGCACGCCGCAGACCCAGTTCGGGATCGAGGTCCTCGAATGGGCCGGTGACTGGCCAGTTGCGCCATTTCGTGTCGTCCGGAAGCCCGTACCGGGTGGCGTGACGCATGACATCGTGATTCGACAACGTCCAGGTCGGCGTCGAGCCGACCGTAGCGGCGGTGACCAGCGCCCGGTCGATGGCGATTCGGGCGGCCGAGATCTCCCATGGCGTTTCAAGGAAGTCGAAGTTGAACGACTGGTGGTACTCGTCAGGGCGTAGGTACAGCGCGAGGTGATCCGGCTCGACCCACGCCTCGGCGACCATCATCACGTCCTTGCCTGTCGTATCGAGCACGGCTCGCCAGCGCCGGATGATCTCGTGGACGCCGTCTCGGTCCCAGTGGGGGTGGTCACCAGCACGGCTGGAGGCGAGCAGTTCCGGATCAAGTTCCATGTCCGCGAGTTCCAGGTCGGGGTAGGAAGGATCCTTCACGAGCCCGTGGGCGACATCGATCCGGAACCCGTCGACGCCGCGATCGATCCAGAAGCGGAAAATGTCGTCGAACTCGGCGCGGACGTCCTCGTTCTCCCAGTTCAGATCCGGCTGTGTCGGGTCGAACAGGTGCAGATACCACTGGCCGTCTGGAACCCGCCGCCAGGCCGAACCTCCGAAGGCGGCAGTCCAGTTGGTGGGCGGCAAGTCGCCGCCGGTGCCCTTGCCAGGACGGAAGATATAGCGGTCGCGCTCCGATGATCCTGATCCCGCCGCCAATGCAGCTTTGAACCACGGATGTTCACTCGATGTGTGGTTTGGTACGAGGTCGACAATCACCTTGATGTCGTGTAGGCGGGCCTCGGCAATCAACGCCTCGGCGTCCTCCAGGGTGCCGAACTGCGGGTTGATGTCACGGTAGTCGGCAACGTCATAACCGCCGTCGTTGAGTGGTGATGGATACCACGGGCAGATCCAGATCGCATCGACCCCGAGGCCCTTGAGGTAAGGCAACCGGGACTGAATCCCGCGGATATCGCCGGTGCCGTCGCCGTTGGCGTCGGCGAACGAACGTGGATACACCTGATAGATGACGCCTCGCCGCCACCAACGTGGGGGTTCGGTTTCGACGTATTGGGCTGTCAGCGGAGGACCCGTCTGCTCTTGTGCACACATCGACTCATTATGCAGGCGAATTGATCACGGCCACATTCCGAATCCACAAGTTCAGCACTACTACGCTCTCGAAGCGATGGGAAATCAACGCACGCCCAAGCATGGAGCCACACCACCGAAGGGGAAGCCCACGCGGTCCAAGCTTGACACCCAGAGCCCAAAGCGGGTGCTTGGCTCCACGGCGCAATGGCTGATCGTGACATTCCTGCTCGTGGTCGCCGTTGTCGTGATCTACATCCTCGTCGATGGTGGTGACTTCAACCGGAACAACGGTGGCGTCGGCGCGAGAGCCGGGTCAGCGATCATCGGCTAGGCGGACAGCCGATATAGACCAGCACGTTCTCAGCGTGTTTGGCGTACACCGATGCTTCGTCGCCGAGCGTCGGGTCGGCCACCCGCGAGGCCCACAGGTCACGTTGGGCCGTGACGCCTTCGCACTTCGATTCGAAGGCGATGTCGACGGTTTGTTGGATCACGGCCGGCACTTCACCGACGAATTGAGTGTCGGCATCGGGTCGGATTTCGACTGTTCTCCCGTCAAGCGTCTCACCGACGAAGACCAGTTCGACCTCGGTCGGAACCGGAACGGTCGAGGTCGGGACGACAACGGCAGCACAGGTCGCCGAACTTCGTACCGAATCGTCGACGGTGCGGTTGCACCGCAGTGAGAGAAACGTTTCAGTGCTGTACCCGGTGATGCCGGGATATCGCTTGAGTTCGGTTGCGAGCGCGGCGTACGAGGAACAGGAGGTGATTGCCGAGTCGAGCAGCGCTACTTGATCAGCAATTTCGCGGGCCAGGGACGCTTCGGCAACGGCGGCCGCGCACCCTGTCAGACCGGCACCGGTGTCGTTGGCATCGTCGCGACTGCACGCGCCACAGACTGCGACGATCACGGTTGTCAACAGCGCCACGCAGCGGCGGGCGGTACGGGCGGAACGCAGCGAGGAGAGGGAAGTCACAGAGGTCACGTTGCTCCCATGTTGACTCAACGCGCTGGCGAGCGCCAGTACCCCGCTATCCTCGTGCCTGCTGGCGACGTGGCCGAATGGCTTAGGCAACGGCCTGCAAAGCCGTGTATCCGGGTTCAATTCCCGGCGTCGCCTCGA
>JANMTV010000242.1:0-14775 GCA_031390905.1 Ilumatobacteraceae bacterium
ATCGAAAGCCACATCCCTGAACGGGATCGAGTCGGTTCGCAACAACGCGCCCGACGCCGTGCTCGACGGCCAAACCGACTGACGGTTCGACGGCATGTGTGGTCGGTTCGTTTCAGCATCATCGCCGGAGCGAATTGCGGCGTACTTCGGTGCAGAGACCGACGTCGACACGCTCGGTGAGAACTACAACGTGGCGCCCACCAACGATATCTACGCTGTCGTCGCCGGTCACGACGGTGTACCGCAGATCCGGGTCTTCCACTGGGGGCTGATCCCGGTTTGGGCGAAGGACCGCAAGATCGGCCAGCAGATGATCAATGCCCGTTCCGAAACGCTTGCAGCCAAACCGGCGTTCAAGAGCGACTTCAAGAAGCATCGGTGCATGATTCCGATGGACGGATTCTACGAATGGACCCCCGGCATCGAGGGCGGTCCCGTCACGAAGGCCGGCAAGCTCGCCAAACAACCTCATTTCATCCATCGGGTGGACGGGGAACCGTTGGCGGTCGCCGGGTTGTGGTCTGCCTGGAAGGACCGCGCCGAAGGCCCGGATGCCGAGTGGCTGCACAGCGCCGCCGTGATCACAACGAGCGCCAACGCCACGATGACACCGATCCACAACCGGATGCCGGTGATCTTGCCGAAAGCGATGTGGAACCTTTGGCTCGACCCGACGAATCAGAACATCGATGTGCTGGCGAGCCTGTTGGTGCCGGCTGCCGATCACATCCTGACGACCCATGAGGTCTCCACAGATGTCAACAACGTGCGAAACAAGGGCATCGAGCTGATCGCCCGGCACGAACCTGTCAGGGATCCGAATCTGCTCGATTGATCGACCGGCTCGCGATGGAGCGCAGCTATGTGGTGAGCGATGTCGCGATCTGAGCGAGAGCGGAGTCGACGTCATCGCGCGTCGTTTGCCAACTGGTCACGAGGCGGATCACCGCTCCACCGCCGAGCAACGATGTCGCTCCACATTCGCTTACAGGATGTGGGCCGTCTCGTGACAGAGGACAGATCCCCACGGTGGACACAACGATGTGAGTGCGAGGGCGTTGGCGGCCGTTCCACTGGCAACAGGAAAGACCCGCGCCGTCGGGTGCGCGTAGACTTCCCGGGTCATTCGGAACTCAATTGCTCGCATCGACCGGTTCTAGCAGCACTTCGCCGCTCGAATCGTCGCCGAGCTGCATCCACAGAATCGCCCCAAGTCCGGCACCGATCAGCGGGAACAGGATGAACGCCCACAACTGTTCGATCGCCGCACTCCCGGAGAAGATCGCCGTGCCGAAGCTACGTGCCGGGTTGACCGATGTGTTATCGATCGGAATCGAGATCATATGAATCAGAGCCAGCGTGATCCCGACATGCACACCGACAACCGGAGCCGCGTAGCCCCGGCGAGTTGTCGATAACACGACGAACACGAGCAACGCGGTCAGGACCACCTCGGCTATGACCATCGGCCAAAAGCCGTAGAAGCCATGACCCTGGTCCCACAGGTTTGACGCGAAGTTGGATTCATCGGCGTTGAAACCATCGTCGCGTCCTTTGCGGATCGTCCAGATGATCACGCCACCGCCTGCGGCACCGATCAACTGACCGATGATGTACGCAGGGACCTTGGCACTGTCGACCTTCTTCATCAGCCAGAGACCGACCGTGACCGCCGGGTTGATATGGCAACCCGACACGTGTCCGATCGCGTAGGCGGCCACCAACAGTGCAAAGCCGAACCCGAGCGACACGGCGAGGTGACCGCCGTTCGTGTTGTTGATCCCGAGAATCGCGACGCCGGGGCCGCCCAACATCAGAATCGCCGTCCCGATCGCTTCAGCGACCATGATCCGCGCGTTGCTCATCGATGTACTCACAACACCCCCTGTTGCATTGGACCTCGCTCGTGCAACGTAGCCCGTGCGTTACCGGCGTTCTCGGATTCCCTGGTCGTACGCCGCGATCACGGAAAGAATCACCATTGCGATCAGCGCGCTGACCCCGATGATCGTCACCCCGTGGAGATGCATGTCGTCGGCACCAGGGTTACGAAATCCAGGCCCGATCGGGTTGTCGGTGATCTCGAACTGTGTGCTCACTGCAAGCCACAACGCCGGGAGCGCACCTCCGATTGCCAGCCCGAGCCCGTACCGGCGAACCGACAGGAAACCGATCACTCCGGTCGCGACGAGCAAACCGAGTTGAACGAGACGGGCAACCAGCATCAACGCGGGGGCACCTCCAGGAGCCTCATCGAGGTACCAGTTATCGCTTGGGATCGCCAGGTTCTCCGGCAGCAGTGGACCAGTCGCGACGACAACAGAAGCGAGCGCGCCGAGTGCAGCAAACCACGGGTTGAGCCCCGAACGACGGTCACCAACGGCATCGTTGATCGAAGCGAAGAACAACACGACTCCGAGTGCTCCGGCAGCCACCAACATCCAATATCCGAGATCGCGGGTGATCGTCAGGACGAACGCCTGCTCGCTCGGGATCAGGACGAACTCGTGCGCCGCATCAATCGGGAACTGAGCCAACCCGACCGCCAGCGCGGCGATACCCGCGAACGCCACACCACCACCACCCGCCAAACCAGAGCCCCACCGCCAGCGGAACCCCGATCCGATCCCACCAACCACCATCAGGAGCGCCGCAATCAGTCCGGCAATCGACAGGTTGTCGGCGAGATCGTCGACGATCCAGTCCCCGGTTCGGAACGTAGTTGGTGTGCTCGACCCGGGTGTCAGCCGAGCATCACTCGAGATTGAGAGGACGTTGGCGAACATGCTGACGAGGGTGACAAGCACCGTGACCAACGAAATCAACGTAACCAAACCGAAGTGGAACTTGGGCTGCGCCGCGACAGGTGCCGACACGATCGGCATCTCGGCAGTAGTGGATGGCAGTCCAGACGGTGTGTGCTCGTCGAGGGTGAAGTCGTACAGCGGTGTTTGGCCGGTCTCGTCGACACTGTCCTCGATCAGCGGTGTGATCGGAGCGGTCGGTGTGATCGGTGTGACCGGCTGCGTGACCGGAAGCGAGTCTGTAGCGATGGCGGGTTGGGCGGGAATTGAACCGGTCGGTGCCCAAACCAAATCTGGCGCCTCCCAGTCGTCGATCACCTCCGCGCCGACCTCAGCGCCGACCACCGGCTCGACCCCTGCCCCGACCACGGGGACGACTTCGGTGGTGTCAGTCACGCCGCGCAGTGATGCGCCACACCCTGAGCAGAACCGTTGGCCTGGTTCAACGGCCCTCTCGCACTGATGGCAGACCATGACGCCGCATGCTAGGCGCACCGCTCGCTTCGGCGCGGTCGATTGGAAGAGTCGACACGCAGTCGTCATTTCGCCAGCAGACTGCTGCCATGGCTGGACGCTTCGCTCCGTCACCAACCGGCGTGCTGCATCTCGGCAACCTGCGCACGGCGCTCGTGGCATGGCTTGCTGCCCGGAGCACCAATCGGGCGTTCATCGTTCGGATGGAAGACCTCGATCTCGTCACGTCGAGTCGTCACCACGCGCAACGTCAGCTCGACGATCTTGCCTCGATCGGGATCGACTGGGACGGCGAAGTCGTGCACCAGAGCGAGCGCTTCGGTCACTACGAATCGGCGATCGGGCAGCTCCGGGATCTGGGTTTGGTGTACCCGTGCTTCTGCACACGCAGCCAGATTCGAGATCAGATCGAATCGGCGGCGCAGGCCCCGCACGCGTTCCTGCCCGACGGGGCGTATCCGGGCACGTGTCGAAATCTCACGGATCGCCAACGCGCGTCGCGTTTGCGTGAAGGTCGTCGACCAGCACTTCGGCTGCGGACGGGCGGCGAAATCATCGAAGTCAACGATCTGGTCGCCGGTCGGTTTGCGGGTGCCGTCGATGATGTGGTGCTTGCCCGCGCCGACGGCGTGCCTGCCTACAACTTGGCGGTGGTGGTCGACGATGCCGCTCAGGGCGTCGACCAGGTGGTGCGCGGTGACGACCTCCTCACTTCGACGCCGCGACAGTTGCACCTGCAACGCTTGCTGAATCTTCCCGCTCCCGCGTACCTCCACGTTCCGCTGGTGTTCGGAGACGACGGCCAGCGACTGGCCAAGCGGCATGGCTCCGTGACGCTCAGCGACCTTGCCGCCAACGGTTGGACGGCCGCTGACGTCGTTGCTGTTCTCGCGCGATCACTTGGAATCGCCACGGTCAACGAGCGGCCCACGATCCAACAGTTGGTCGAACGATTCGACGTGGGTTTGCTCCCGAAGGCGGCCGTGTACCGTCGTGACCTGTCTCCGTGACGGTGCCCGTCACAGTGTTATGAACGAAATACTCATCAAACCCTGATCAAAGTTGACCGAATCGTCGTCGAGTGACACCGCCCTCGATCGGGGGGCGGGTAAGGTTCAAGCCGTTATGCAGGTGCGTGGTGCGATTCTTGTAGCGGTGGGAACCGCTTTGCTGTCGGCTTGCGCGTCGACATCGATCGCCAGCACCCCACCGCCGCAGACCTCGGTGCCGACGACCACGACGACTACGACCATCGCTCCGACCACAACCCCGGCTACGACCACCACCCTCGCACCCACGACCACCGTTGCTCCAACGACGACGACCACCACCACCACGACAACAGTCCCGGTGAATCCGCTCGCCGTGCCGGCCGTCGACCCTGCGATCGTGGCGGTCGGGAAGAGTGATGGTCCCGAGACGGCGCGTGCGCAGTTGCGGTTGCTCGAACTCGGTTTCTGGGTGCAGGCATCTGACGGTGACTACGGTCTGACCACCCAGCAGGCAGTGATGGCATTCCAGAAGTACTACGGGTTGGTCACCGACGGAAGACTGGGCGACGAGACGGCGGCCCTGATGAGTACGTTGACCGAGCGCCCGCACGCTCGTTCCGATGCCGGCACGCTGGTCGAAATCGACAAGGGTAAGCAGTTGTTGATCTTCGTGATCAACGGCAGGACCGAATGGATCCTGAACACATCGACCGGCAACGGTCAGCCCTACCTCGAGCCTGACAAGAATTCGCCGGGAGAGTTCCAGCAGGGTGTCTCGATCACCCGCAACGGGCTCCATGAGATCTATCGAGAACGTCCGGACGGCTGGTGGGAAGGTGATCTCGGCGAGATCTACCGTCCCAAGTACTTCAGCGGCGGCCAGGCGATCCACGGTTCGAACAGCATTCCTGACTATCCCGCTTCACACGGGTGCGTGCGCATCAGCACCGTGGCGATGGATTGGGTATGGGAGACCGGGATTCTGCCGATCCACACGCCTGTCTGGGTTCACGAGGGCATCCCGGCCTGACCCCCGCCTGACCACCCCGCGCGACGGTCCGATGGTTTGTGAATATGTCATAACAAATAGTTGACACCTGCGGTGATGCCCCGTTATCCTCTCGGTCGGAACCTGTTTTGGTTCGAAGCCCAGACGGCACGGAGACACTCGATGACAACCATCCATCACTGGATCGACGGAACCATCACAGCGGGTAACTCGACTCGCACGAGTCGAGTGTGGAACCCAGCCACTGGAGTTCAGCAGGCCGAGCTATTACTGGCAGAGCCATCCGATGTCGACCGCGCAGTTCAGGCTGCAGCAGCGGCGTTCGAGTCATGGGGCGATTCGTCGTTGAGCGCTCGAACCAAGGTGCTGTTTGCGTTCCGCGAGCTCGTCAACAGGCGTGCTGCGGAGATGGCGCAGTTGATCACCGACGAGCATGGCAAGGTTCTCTCCGATGCCGCCGGAGAAGTGCAGCGCGGTCTCGAAATCGTCGAGTTCGCGTGTGGGATCCCGACACTGCTCAAGGGCGGTTACTCCGATCAGGTGTCAAGCGGTGTCGATTCGTTCTCGTTCCGCCAGCCGCTCGGCGTGTGCGCAGGGATCACACCGTTCAACTTTCCGGCGATGGTCCCGATGTGGATGTTCCCGGTTGCGATCGCCTGCGGTAACACATTCGTGTTGAAGCCGTCCGAGCGTGATCCATCGGCATCGATGTTGCTCGCCGAGATCTGGGCAGAGGCTGGCCTTCCCAACGGTGTCTTCAATGTGCTGCACGGCGACAAGGTCGCCGTCGACGGCCTGCTCGATCACCCAGATGTTGCTGCCGTCTCGTTCGTCGGGTCGACCCCGATCGCCAAATATGTGCATGCCCGGGCCGGTGCCAACGGCAAGCGCGTGCAAGCGCTTGGCGGTGCCAAGAATCACGCCATCGTGCTCCCCGACGCCGATATGAGTTTCGCCGCGCAACACCTCGCCGCCGCCGCGTTTGGTTCGGCCGGCGAACGCTGCATGGCGATCTCGGCCACGATCGCAGTCGGCTCGGCCGGTGACCGCCTGATGGAACATGTCGAGCAGCAGGCTCGGTCTGTCAAGGTCGGCCCTGGTCGCGACCCCTCGAGCGAGATGGGACCGATCGTCACTCCCGAATCACGGGATCGGATCGTGAGTCTGATCGGTACCGGCGAAAAGCAGGGTGCCACGATCACCGTCGATGGCCGCGGTCTCGTCGTGCCAGGCCACGAGGATGGCTTCTTCGTCGGCCCCACTGTGATCGACCACGTCACCACCGAGATGGACGTGTACACGAACGAAATCTTCGGCCCGGTGCTCTCCGTGCTTCGATCCGACAGCGTCGATTCGGCGATCGAACTGATCAACTCGAACCCGTACGGCAACGGCACCGCCGTGTTCACCAACTCCGGTGGCGCCGCCCGCAAGTTCATGCGCGGTGTCAAGGTCGGCATGATCGGAATCAATGTGCCTGTTCCCGTGCCGATGGCGTTCTACTCGTTCGGCGGCTGGAAAGATTCACTGTTCGGTGAGCACCACATGCACGGCCCAGAAGGCGTCGAGTTCTACACCCGTGGCAAGGTAGTCACGTCACGGTGGCCAGAGGCCGGCACCCCTAGCGGTGCCTCGCTCGACATGCCAACTGCTCGCTGAGGGCCGTTCCGATGCGACGCCGCTACATCCCCGCTGGTTCAACAGTCGTCGCCAACGACCCCGTCGTACTGACCGCCGACGAGGCCGGCTGGGCGTATTGCGGACTACGCGTAATCCGACTGGCACCGGGCGAGACGCGTACGTTGTCGAGCGACGACACTGAACTGTTCGTACTTCCGCTTTCGGCGACCGAACTGACGGTGACCGTTGCCGACCAAGATGCCTCGTTCGCTGTCGAGGGCCGCACGAGTGTCTTCGCCCGCGTCACCGACTTCGTCTACATCGGGCGTGACACAGCGTTCACAGTTACGTCGACATCGGGTGGGGAAGTGGCGCTCCCCTCGGCGAAATGCGATCGCAAACTGGCCGCCAAGTACGGTCCGGCGAGGTCGGTCTCCGTCGAGATTCGCGGTGCCGGCCCTGCCTCCAGACAGGTGACGAACTTCGGCAGCCCCGACACGTGGGCGCACGCCGAGAAGTTGATGTGCGTCGAACTGATCACGCCTGACGGCAACTGGTCGAGCTATCCGCCGCACCGCCATGACGATTCGCCCGATTGTCCGGTCAACAACGAGGAGGTGTATTACTTCCGAATCGGCACGGCAGGCACGACCATCTACTCCGCCGCCGGATTTGGGATGCATCGCACATACACCCTCGACGGCCTGATCGACGACAACCTGACGATCAGCGACGGCGATGTCTACCTCGTACCACGCGGTTATCACGGCCCATGCATCGCCGCTCCTGGGTACACGATGTACTACCTCAACGTGCTCGCAGGTCCTGGCGGTGAGCGCTCGATGGCGTTCTGCGATGACCCCGCCCACCACTGGGTGCGCGACACATGGGCCGACATGCCGATCGACCCCCGATGCCCGATGACCGACGCCGATGGCGTCGTGTCCCAACGCTGAAACGAATCTCGACCATGTCATCCTTTCTCGAACGAGTGGCAGCCGCCCCGATCTCCTGGGGCATCTGCGAGGCACCCGGTTGGGGCCTCCAACTCAACGTCGATCGCGTGCTCGGCGAAGCCCGAAGCCTTGGAATTGCTGCGATGGAGCAGGGAGCGCTCGGCTGGCTTCCTGTCGATCCGATCGAGCAGCGCGCCAAACTCGACGAGTACGGCATGCAACTGCTTGGAGGTTTCGTGCCGCTCGTGTTGCACGACCCAACGCAGCGGGACGCCATGTTGGCAATCGCGGAACAAGTCGCTTCGAACATGGCGGCGGCGGGTGGTTCGATGTTCGTGACCGCGATCGTCGGCAGCCTCGGCGATTGGTTCCGCCCCGAGATGGACGAAGCGGCGTGGAGCGAACTGTTCGCCAACCTCGCCAGGATCGACGAGATCACGCGCCGTCACGGCCTCACGCAGGTCATGCATCCGCACGTCGACACGCTGATCGAAACCGATGGCGAGTTCCAACGGTTCCTCGACGAGACGACCGTCAAGGTCTGCTTCGACACCGGCCACCTCACGATTGGTGGCACCGATGTGGTCGCCTTCGCCGAGCGCTACCTCGATCGAATCGGGATCGTGCATCTCAAGGATGTCGACGGTGCCGTCGCAACTCGAGAGCGTTCGGGCGAGTTGGATCTGATGGCCGCAACGCAAGCTGGGCTGTTTCCGTCGTTGGGTGACGGCATCGTGCGTCTCACTGACGTGATCAACGTGCTCGAAGGCGCCGGCTATGACGGCTGGTATGTGATGGAAACCGACGTGGCGCTCACCGATCGCGAACCGCCGCTCGGCGAAGGCCCAGTCAACGGCGTCGCCCGCAGCCTCGCCTTCCTACGTTCGCTCGAACGGGCGACTAGCAGCGCGTGATGGGTGATCTTGAGCTCCTGACCGTTCTTGCACGGGGGCTGCGCCCCCGGACCCCATCGTCGTCCGGCTCGCTGGCGCTCGTGCGTCCGACCGGTCAGGACGCAGTGGAGGCGTGATGGGTGATCTTGAGCTCCTGACCGTGGGTCGGATCAGTGTCGATCTGTACGCAGAGCAACTCGAGCAACCGCTACGCGACGTCCGGACGTTCCGCAAGTCGGTTGGTGGTACCGCCACCAACGTGGCCGTTGCGTGCGCTCGGCTCGGTCATCACACGGCCGTGTTCACACGAGTCGGTGACGACGCAATGGGCGAGTACGTCCGTTGGGCGTTGAAGCACACCTTCGGCGTCGACACTCGTTTCGTCGGCACCGACCCCTCACTGCCCACGCCACTTGCGTTTGCCACGATGCAAGATCCTGGCGAGCCTGAGCTGATCTTCTACCGCTTCCCTCAGGCGCCGGACATGCAGATCGAGTCACCCGATATCGATCGAGCCGTCATCGAATCGGTGCCGATCCTGTGGTTCCCGACGTCATGTCTGTCGGCCGAGCCGAGCCGATCGACCATCCACGACATAGTCGAATGGCGCCGTCGTCGTGCTCACACCGTGCTCGACCTCGATTGGCGACCACAGTTCTGGGCGAGCGCCGCCGAAGCTTCGGCCGAACTCGATCAGGTGCTCGGTCACGTCACGATGGCAATCGGCAATCGGGCCGAATGCGAAGTCGCCGTCGGAGAATCAGATCCTGACCGGGCCGCCGATGCGCTGCTCGACCGAGGCCTGCATGCGGCCGTCGTAAAGATGGGTGGCCAAGGCGTGCTGGTCGCCACGGCTGACGGCAGGCGTGAGCGAATCGCTCCCTACCCGGTCGACGTGGTGTGCGGGCTCGGTGCCGGCGACGCCTTCGGTGGCGCGTTCTGTCACGGTCTGTTGGCTGGTCTGGATCTGGCGGAATCCGCTCGCGCGGGGAATGCCGCTGGAGCGATCGTGGCATCGCGGCTGATGTGCGCCGACGACATGCCCTACCTGGAGGACATCAATGCAATTCTTGACTGACGAACGCTGGAGCGAACTGATCGCCACCCGCGCCGAGCAACCCGGCCTTGCGCTCGACAAGTTGCGCACGCGGCAGCGCCGTGCGTTGCTGACCGACGGCCGACTGTTCATCGTCGCCGCCGACCACACCGCTCGCGGCATGCTCGGTGTTCCGGGTCAACCATTCGCTCTGGCCGACCGTCGGCGCACGCTTGAAGCGTTGCTGATCTCGCTTGCCCACCCGGAGGTCGACGGCGTGCTTGCCAGTGCCGACATCATGGAGGAACTGGCGCTGCTCGGAGTGCTCGACAACAAACTGGCGTTCGGCACGATGAACCGCGGCGGCGTGATGGGTGCGAAGTGGGAACTCGACGATCGAATGACGGCATACAGCGCGGCGTCGATCAAGGCCAACGGGCTTGACGGCGGCAAGGTGTTGCTGCGACTCGCCGATGACGACGCCGGCACTGCCCCGACCCTGCAGGCCTGCGCGCAAGCGATCGACGAATGCGCCGGGCTCGGGCTCCCGATCATGGTCGAGCCACTCCCGTATCACATCGATCCGAATGGCACCGCCAAGCTGCTCGATGACGAAGACGCGATGTTGCGTGCTGTTGCGATCGGTGCCGGTTTGGGTTCCACCAGCACGGCGACGTGGCTCAAGGTCCCCGCCTGGAGTGACCCGGCTCGAATGCTGTCGACCACGACGTTGCCGGCCTTGATCCTTGGTGGCACTCCCGGGCCAGACCCGGAGGCGACCTACGAATCGTGGGCTAAGGCAATGGAGGTTCCGAACGTGCGCGGGCTGGTTGTCGGACGGGCGTTGCTCTACCCACCAGACGGCGATGTTGCAGGTGCCATCGAGCGAGCCGCGGTCATCGTTCGACCGCGTTCCTGACCGGTTGTTTGAAAGGATTTCGCGATGCAACTCACGACTGCGCAGGCGATCGTCAAGTACCTGATCGCTCAACGGACCCGGATCACCGTCGATGGCATTGATGATGTCAATGTTCCGTTGTTCCCTGGCGTCTACGGAATTTTCGGACACGGCAACGTGACCTGTCTGGGTCACGCCCTCGAAGAAGCGGGCGATGATCTACCGACATGGCGCGGGCAGAACGAGCAGGGTATGGCGTTGGCCGCTGTCGGATTCGCCAAGGCCACTCGTCGACGGCAAATCATGGTCGCCACGTCGTCGATCGGACCGGGGGCGCTCAACATGGTGACCGCAGCAGGTGTCGCCCACGCCAACCGGCTTCCGGTGCTGTTGATCGCCGGCGACACGTTTCAGAGTCGTATCCCCGATCCGGTGCTGCAGCAGGTCGAGCACTTTGGTGACCCGACGCTCACGGTCAACGATGCGTTCAAGCCTGTGACGCGTTACTGGGATCGGATCACGCGCCCCGAGCAGCTCATCCACTCGCTCCCGCATGCCGTGGCGACGATGCTCGACCCCGCATCCTGCGGCCCTGCATTCCTCGCTCTACCGCAAGATGCTCAAGCCAAATCGTTCGACTTCCCCGATCGGTTCTTCGAGATCACGATGCACGAGGTGCCACGACCACGTGCCGACACCCGCCAGCTCAGGCGAGCGGCCGACCTGATCCGACACGCGTCGAAGCCGTTGATCGTCGCTGGAGGTGGCGTCCATTACTCGGGTGCCGAGGCCGAACTGCAGGCGTTCGCCGAGCGCCACAACATCCCGGTGGTCGAGACGATGGCGGGTAAGGCCTGCCTGTTGTCGGCCCATCCACTGAACGCGGGACCGACCGGTGTCACGGGATGCGAGTCAGCCAACGCACTCGCCGCCGAAGCCGACGTCGTCATCGCCGTCGGCACTCGATTGCAGGACTTCACGACCGGATCGTGGACCGGTTTCGACCCGGCGGCCCGATTCGTGGGAATCAATGCAGCCGGGTTCGACGCCATCAAGCACTCCAGCACGCCGGTCGTCGGAGACGCCCGCGAATGCCTCGACGAACTGACGCCGCTGCTCGGTGACTGGGTGAGTTCCGAGTCGTGGTCTGAGCGAGCGGCTCGCGAGACCGTCAACTACCACGCATACATCGACAAGATCGCCACACCGACCGAAACTGGGCTGCCGACCTACGCCCAAGTGGTCGGTGCCGTTGACCGAGCAGCGCTTCCCAGCGACTACGCCCTCACCGCTGCCGGGGGATTCCCAGGCGAACTCAACAACGGGTGGCGAGCGAAAGGGCTCGACAGCTACGACTGCGAGTACGGCTTCTCGTGCATGGGCTACGAAATCTCCGGTGCATGGGGCGCCCAGATGGCGATGCCTGACCGCCAGGTGATCAGCTTCGTCGGCGACGGTTCGTACATGATGATGAACTCCGACCTCTATTCGTCGGTTCTGGCCGGTCACAAGCTGATCGTGATCGTGTGCGACAACGGCGGGTTCGCGGTGATTGATCGCCTCCAAACCAGCCAGGGAGGGGCGGGGTTCAACAACATGCTGTCCGATTCGCGTCACGACGAGTTGGTGTATGTCGACTTCGAAATGCACGCCCGCTCGATGGGGTGCAACGCCGAAACCGTCACCTCGATCGCCGAGTTGGAAGCGGCGATGGAACGAGCCAGAGCGTCAGAGCGCACGTACGTGATCGCCCTCAAGACCAGCCCGAACGACTGGACCGAAGGCGGAATCTTCTGGGAGGTCGGCGTCCCCGAAGTCAGCAACCGTCAGTCGGTCCGCGACGCCTACGCCTCGATGCAATCCCGCAAACAATCGCAGCGTCTCATCTAGTCGTTCTCGAACCAAAGGATCTACACAGTGACTGTCACTATTATCAGCGGTGGAACTCAGGGGCTCGGCGAAGCAGTTGCCCGCAAATTGGTTTCCGATGGGTCGAGTGGGCTCGTGCTCGCAGGACGCTCCCGCGATCGCGGTGAAGCGTTGGCTTCCGAACTGACCGAGCTTGGAACGCCATCGACCTTCGTCGAGGCTGATGTCAGCGACATGGCGTCGTTGGCAGGAATTGTCGAGGCCTGTGACGCACGATTTGGTGTCGTCAACGGACTCGTCAACGTCGCCGCACTCTGCTCGCGGGCGACGCTGTTCAGCGACACTCCAGAGCACTTCGACAAACAGATGACGATCAACGTCAAAGCTCCGTACTTCCTGATTCAGTTCGTCGCCAAGATGATGTTGCGTGACGGCACGCAAGGCTCGATCGTCAGCGTCGGTTCAACATCCGGACATGGTGGCCAGACCAAGCTGACCGCCTACTCGATGTCGAAAGGCGCCCTGTCGATCATGACCAAGAACCTCGCATATGGCTTGCTGCGCCACGGCATCCGTGTCAACCAGGTCAGCCCCGGTTGGATGGACACCGAGTCGGAGCACCGCACCCAGGTCGAAGAAGATGGATCGCCGGAGAACTGGTTGGAGTTGGCGGAACCGCAGCGCCCACTCGGCCGACTCGTGAAGCCGTGGGAGGTCGCCAACGCGATCGCCTTCTGCCTGTCAGACGACTCTGGTCTGATGACCGGCAACATCATCGACATGGATCAATCAGTGCAGGGCGCCGGCGACCCGCCGCTCCCCAGTGCAGACGACACGATCTGGCCCTGATCACCACGTCGAGCAGGTCAATCTTGGTTCATGTCGGCAGCCATCCGGTCGGCGTCCGGTTGATTGCCCGTGGCGATCGGGCGGGTTGGGTCGCTCGACCATTCACTCCATGAGCCGGGGTAGAGACGGGCGTCGGTGATGCCGGCGAGTTCCATCGCCAGCAGGTTGTGGCAGGCGGTCACGCCGCTGCCGCAGTACACGATCGGGTTCGATCCGACGTTGCCGAACCGTTCCGCCAGTTCAGTTGCCGTTCGGTGGCGACCGTCTGCTCCGAGGTTGTCGGCGTGGAAGCGATTGATCGCCCCGGGGATGTGGCCGGCACGCGAGTCGATTGGTTCGATCTCACCGCGGTAGCGATCGCCGGCACGAGAATCGATCACGATCGCACTGGTGTTGGCGACATCGTCGGCATCGACGATTCCAGTCCATCCATCAGGCGTCGGATAGTGGCTGAACGTTTGTGATGCCACGTCGGCGGTGACTGGAAGCCCGGCGGCAACCCAAGCTCCGAAGCCGCCGTCGAGGACTGCGGCTCGGAGATGCCCGATCGACCGCAACATCCACCACAGCCGCGCCGCGATCGCACCGCCCGCGCTGTCGTACGCAACGACGTGTGAATCGGGAGTGACGCCATGTCGCCCGAGCACTTGCGCGCAGTCGGCAACGGTCGGTAGCGGGTGACGCCCGCCGCCCGGCCCGCCCGCGAGCTCGGTGTGGAGATCGACGAACACTGCTCCGGGCAGGTGTGCTTGCTCGTACTCGCGGCGGCCCTGGTCGTGATCCATCAGGTAGAAGCGAACATCACAGACCACGATCTTGGGATCGTCGAGTTGATCGATGAGTTGCTCCGGCGAGATCAGTGTCATCGGACTTATTGCACGCCTAACGCACGATGCGGAAGTACTCGCGGAGGTCTTGGACGAAGGTTTCGGGCACTTCGAAGGCGGCGAAGTGGCCGCCTTTGTCGTACTCCCGCCAGTGCACGACGTTTGGATACAACTTGGCGACCCAGGCTCGAACCGGTGGCACGATTTCTTTCGGGTAGATTGCGAATCCGGTCGGAATGCTCACGACAGGGCGCGAGCCGCGGCCAAAACTTTCCCAGTAGATCCTTGCCGAAGAGGTCGCTGAGCCGGTCGCCCAGTAGAGCATCACGTTGTCGAGCATCTCGTCTCGGGTGAGGGCATTCTCGGGATGTCCATCGCAGTCGGTCCAGGCCCACATCTTCTCGAGGATCCAGGCGAGTTGCCCCGCCGGCGAATCCGAGAGTCCATAGCCAACGGTCTGCGGACGCGACTTCTGCTGTGTCGAGTATCCCGAATCCCATTTGACGTAGTACTCCATCTTCGCTATCGCGTCGATCTCCTCCGGAGTC